>CAZCOV010000636.1:0-1514 GCA_964499975.1 uncultured Thermoanaerobaculia bacterium | reverse complement strand
GGACGGTCTGCGACCAGCCTGCGAGGTTCCCTGAGGCGAAACCATCGCGGAAAATTACCGGCTCGGGCTTGCGTTCGAGCGCTAGGGACCAGCCAGGGTTTTGGCCCTCGCCCGCGTAGGCCCCACGGAAGGCACCGAAGTGAGAGCGCAGGTTGAAATCGCGGTGTCCATCGGCGTAAGGGTCAAGATCGCTGACCGTCAGATTGCCGTTCAGTGCCCCCGGCAGGGGAAAGAGATCCAGGCGGTTGCTGGTGCCGGTCAAGCCGCCATCGGGGTTGACCAGGTAAAGGGACGCTGCCGCGTAAGCGTTGCTCAAGTTGCCGTCTTGAATCCCGCCGACCAGCGGGCTGGCAGCGAACACCGCGTTGCCGAGCAGCTTCCGCACAAAGCCCGGGGCGCCCCCGGTGATGCTGAGGCCGGTGTCACGCGCTACCACGGTGTTTAAGGCGAGCAAGATATGCCGCGGTTCGTCGTTGTGCGGTTGGATCAAGACCGCACTCCCCTGATCGTTGAGCAGAAGGTTGCTGTAGGCAATCACATTGCCTTCGGCTTGCAGCAGGGGTTCGCCACTCGGGTTCTGATGGAAAAAGTTGCCATAGACCCAATACTCGTCAGTCGCCCCCGGACCGCTGAGCGGCCAGTGGCCGAGCAGCAAATTGGGTCGCGCGTCAGGACCCACCGCGGCGTTTTGCGCCTTGCTCAAGACATTGTGCCGAATCAGGGTGGTCCCGCCAGACGGCATCCCGAGTTCGACGTGACGACTGTTTTGGTGTTTGATCTGCAAGTTGTAACCCAGAGTGTCGACAATCAAGTTGTATTCGATCAACCCATTGACGAATTCGTCTTCGCCGTCGGAGTTGCCGAGGTAGATGCCGGTTCCCGCAGCGACGATGATGTTGCGCCGGATGACCCAGTTCCAAGCCGGGCTTTTGGTGTTGATCCCGACGATCTGTTGGTTGGCGCCGTGACCGTGAATGAACAGATCTTCGAGGGTGATGTGGTGGGTGGCGGCGGATTCCGCCTCGGCCTTGACCCCGTCACCTTGGCGGCCCATGCCATCGAGTTCCAGGTTGCGGACGACCACATGACTGCTGTCGCGCAGGCTCACCGTGTTGCAGCAATCGCGGCCGGTAAAAACCGCCGGGGCGCCGCTGGTGGGGCCGGCGATCACGATGCAGCGGTCGGGCTCACCGGTGATCCCGTGGAGGGGCAGGCCCTGAGTGTAGGTTCCTGGTGCCAGCTGCAGCAGATCGCCGGGCACGAGGCCGCTGAGCAGGCCCAGGTAATTGCTCGGATTGCCGTTCAGCACCCGTTCCGGGATGGTTCCCGCACAACCGCCGTAAACGGCCACGGTGCTCGCTGGCACCACTTCTTGGAAGGTCAAAAGCGCGAAAAGCGTCCAAGTGTAGGTTTTGGTTGGGTTCATGGTGTGGTTCGCTCCCCTCGCTGACAGGTTCAAGTCATCATTCAAGTCATCATTCAAGTCATCATTCAAGTCATCCAAGTCATTCACG
>CAZCOV010000635.1:0-1520 GCA_964499975.1 uncultured Thermoanaerobaculia bacterium | reverse complement strand
GAGGAAGCGGCACAGCACCTGCTCGACGTCCACGCGCTGAGTTCGGTGTTTGAGCCTTGCTTGCTCCTCTCCCCCCACCCCCAAGCCCTAGCCGAAGTGCGACGTCGCCTGGCCGAAGCAACCCAGCTGGAGCGGTTCGCGCCAGGAGAGGATTTGCTCGGCCAAACCCGCGCCCTGGCCGAGCGCTTGGGCCCGAACCCGCCGCGCCTGGTGCTCTGGCTGGAGCAGGAGACCTTTGCGCCCGAACCCTGGCAGCTGGCGCTGTCGGTGCTCAACCAGCAGCGTGAGACCCTGATCGAACTCGCGCCCTGGACCTGGGTGCTCGCCGGTCCAGACGCCTTGCTCAAGCTCTTTCGCGACCGCGCTCCCGACCTCTTTGGTGGCGTGGCGGTGCGGCGCCGGCTGGCCAGCGCGCCGGTTTTGCCGCCAAAACCGACCCAGTTGCGCTGGCTCCACTTCTCCGACCTCCACTTGGTAGCGGCCGAGCGCTGGGATCGCCGCAGAACGCTCGAAGCCCTGCGGCGTTGGGTCGCGGGCGAGGATAAGAAGCGCCCGCCGCCCAAGCCGGATCTGGTTTTCCTCACCGGGGACCTCGCGTTTTCCGGCAAGGAGGCGGAGTACACCCAGGTCCTGGGCTTCTTGCGCCGGCTGGCCGACGCCTTGCAGCTCGACCCTGCGCGGCATTTTTTCGTGGTCCCGGGCAACCACGACGTCGATCGCAAAGCCATTGGTCTGGCCGAGGACCTGATCCTCAACAGCCTCCAAGACGAGGGGGCGGTCGAGCAGGTGTGGAACGACGGGCAGGTCATGGATCTCCTGGCCCGCCGGCTGCAGAATTTTTATGCTTTCACCGAGACCTTGCTCGGCCCGGCCCGGGCCTGGCACCCCGCGCGGCCATTCCGGGTCGACCAGCGCACCCTCGGGGGCGTGGAGGTCGCGATCCTCCAGCTCAACTCCGCCTGGGCCTCGGGCCGCGCATCCGGCCAGCCCGACGAGGTCTCAGGATTGCTCGTGGGCACCGCCCAGGTGAACCAGGCCCTGACCGATTCCGCCCAAGCTTTCCTGCGCATCGCGTTGGTCCACCACCCGTGGCGTGCGCTCCGCGAGTTCGATGGGGCGGCGGTCGAGGGCTTGCTGACCGCGCCGGCTGGCGCGCACTTCCTGCTCCGCGGCCACCTCCACCAGGAGAAGGGGGTGACCCTGGGTTCGCCCGACGGCCTTTTGGTGGAACTCGCGGCCGGCGCGACTTACCTCGAGGGCAACTGGCCGCGCCAGTTGCTGACGACCGAGCTCGCTTTTGCGGCGGGTCGCGGGCGCGTCCATTTTTGGCAGTACAGCCCGTCAGGGCGTGGCTTCTGGAGCGCGCACACCGGGGCTTACGAGGGCGCTCCCCAGGGCGAGTGGGAGTTCCCGCTGCCGTCCAGCCTGAGCTGGGGAGCGCCAGCTGCTGCCCCCGGCCCCTTGAGCGCGGCGCAGCGCGAAAGCTTGGTCGCGCGCTACCGCAAAGCAGTGGCTGCGGT
>CAZCOV010000634.1:0-1566 GCA_964499975.1 uncultured Thermoanaerobaculia bacterium | reverse complement strand
CGCGCTGGCGCGCTGAGCAGCGGCAGCGCGCCGATCGCGGTTTGCGGCGCAGTCGCCCCGTGGTCGAGCAGGACCTGGAAACTCCGAAGCCAGCGCTCTACCGTGCTGCGGTCGAACAGATCGCAGTCGAATTCGCACTGGCAGCGGAGCCCCTGAGCGGTCTCGCGCACCGCGAGGAAGAGGTCGAACTTGGCGCTTTGCCGCTGGCTGCCCAGCGTGCTCACCTGCAGCTCGCCCAACCTCGACAGTTCTGGCGGCAGGTTTTGCAGCGCAAAAAGCACCTGAAACAACGGCGCATGGCTCAAGGCCCGTTCGGGCTGGAGCGCTTCGACCAGCTTCTCGAAAGGTAGGTCCTGGTGCGCAAACGCCGCGAGGATCCGTTCGCGGACCTGGACTTGCAGCGCGGCAAAGCGGGGATTGCCGCGCAAGTCGCCGCGCAGGACCAGGGTGTTGATGAAAAAACCGATCAAGGTTTCGGTCACCAGCTCCTGCCGTCCCCCGACCAAAGTGCCGACCACGACCTCGGTCTGACCCGCAAGCCGGCTGAGCAGCGCCTGGAACGCGGCCAAGAGTTGCATGTAGAGGGTGACCCCAGCCTGCCGCGCCGCGCGGGCGAGCGCTGCTGTGAGGTCGGCGGGCAGCTCCCAGTGGATGTGATCGCCGCGGTGATGCCGCACAGCTGGCCGCGGTCGGTCGGTCGGCAGTTCGAGCAAGGCCGGTGCGCCCGCAAGCTGCCCGCGCCAAAAAGCGAGCTGGTCGGCCAGCGTGTCGCCGCCCAGCACCTGGCGCTGCCAGCGCGCAAAGTCCGCGTATTGCACCGGCAAGTCCGGCAAGTTCACGGGCTTTCCCGCGGCGGCGTAGAGCGCTGCGAGTTCGCGTCCGAGCAAGCGCATGGACCAGCCGTCCGTGGCAATGTGGTGGACGGTGAGCAGCAGGTGGTGCTCTGCCGGTGCCAGCCGCAGCAAGGTGGCACGCCACACTGGCCCGCGCGGCAAGTCGAACGGGCGCATTTCGTCGTGAAACTGCAGCACTGCGGCAATCTCTTGCGGGTGCAAGAGCGCGCTGAGGTCGATGAGCGGCAAGATGGGAGGCAGATTCACGCCCCCAGCCGGAGCGGGTTGGACCACTTGCTTGGGTTGGCCGTCAAGCTCATGAAAGACCGTGCGCAACACCTGGTGACGGCGGACGATTTCGCCGAGGCTGTTGGCTAAAACCGCGACGTTTAGCGGACCGCGCAGGCGAAAGGCGCGTGGCACGTTGTAGCTGGCGCGGGCGGGTCCTGCGAGGAGCTGGTGGAGGAACCACAGGCGCTCCTGGGCAAAGGAGAGCGGCAAAGCAGAACCGTCCGCACGCTGGGGTTCTAGCCGCGGGAGGGGGACGCGGTCCGCGCGCAGGGCCTGCTCCACCGCGGCGGTCAAGCCCGAAACCGTGGGAGTCAAGAAGAGCTGGCGCAGCGACACTTGCACGCCCAACCGCGCGGCCAGGCGGGCGATGACCTGCGTGGCGAGCAACGAATGGCCGCCCAAGTCAAAGAAATTGTCGTCCGCGGCAAAGTCCGCACGGCCG
>CAZCOV010000633.1:0-1607 GCA_964499975.1 uncultured Thermoanaerobaculia bacterium | reverse complement strand
CGCCCCGGCGCAATTCCTCCGGGCATGTGCCATAAAGCAGGTCGCTCCAGAGCTTGGTCGTGAGTGCGTCTGTGTCGCAGATGATCAAGCCGGCTTCAGTTTGTGCCGTTGCATCCTCGCGACGCCATTGCTCCTTGGCAATGGGCAGCATGTCCTCGAGACCCAGCGCGCCCTGGGCATCCCAGCGTTCGCGCGCGTATTCCTCGACGAGCGGGACGCGGAAATGAGCGGCGAGTTTCCGCGCCAACTCCGTCTTGCCGGTCGACTCAGGGCCAAACACGGCGATGCGCTTCGGCTCGCTCATGCTTGTTTCTCCTGCCGCATCGCCTTGAGCCATTCCCGCCAACCCCACAGTGCCATCGCCCAGAACAAGCCGTAAAGCCCGGCGAACAGATGCAGGTCCTTCGCGATGAAAACACCGATCGCCACCGTGTTGGCCACAAGCCAACCCGGCCAGTTCTCGATGTGTTTGCGGGCTTGCAGCCATTGCGAGGCGACGCTGACGGCAAAGACGAGCCCGTCGCCGTAGGGCAGCGCCGCGTTCGTCCAACGATCCATCGCCATGCTCCAAGCCAGCCACAACGCCAGGGTGCCCGCGCCCCATGCCACCCTGGCCCCGCCGGAAAGCCGCGTCACCGGCAGCTCGGCCCGGTCCGGGCCCGGATGTTTCCAATGCCACCAGCCATGCGCGAGCGCCGCGAGGAACATCACCTGCAATGCCGTCTCGGAGTAAAGCTGCTGGCCGAAGCACACCCAGCCGAAGATGGCCACCTGCGCGATCCCGAGGGGAAAGGCCCAGAGGTTGCGCCGGATCATCAGTCCGACGCCGAGCACGCCCAGCGCGGTGGCGATGCCTTCCAGCCAGCTCATGCCTTCTGCCGGTCCGTCTGCGCGATGTAGGCCTCCATCGCCTCGCGCGTAAGCGTATGCACGGCGGCGCAACGCGGGCACTGCACGCGGATCAATTCCTCGCGGCCGAACAGGCCCTCCGCGTCGCTGCGGTAGGCCGGCGCGATCACGCCGAGGATTTTTCCCTGCGTGCAGCCGCACTCCCAGCGGTAGGCGCGCCGCTCGATCAGGGTAAGTGTCTCGGTCTGCGCAAGGTTGAGCACCGCGTCCTTCGTCACGCTTTGCAGCCAGGGCAGGTCGCAGTCGGGATGCGCGATGAGGAGCGCGTGCTCGTCTTGCCCCAGCTCGAAATACCGCGCCGGTCGTTGCTCGCTGTCGCGATAGAGGGTCTCGACCGCCCGGACCATGTCCGCGCCCTCGAACTGCACGACGCTGCGGCGCGCCTCGGCGCCCCGCCGCGGCACCGTGTCACTGAAGAAGACGTTGTGCGGGCTTTCCTTCACGTTGTCGGAGAAAAAGCGCCCCACCACGGTGCTGTCCTCGTTGTCCCCCACGAGGAAAAGGTTGGTCCGGGGTGCCTGGAAGTTGAGAGTCCAGGCGATATGCTCGAAGCGCGGCCGCGCCGCGCAGTGCAGCGTGAACAGCGCCAACGCCTCCACCAAAAGCTTTTCCCGCTTGGCATCGCGCGGCTGCACGTGGTCCTGCAGGTGCAAAAAATAATCCACGAACAGCGTGCCCAGTTCACCGCGCACCAACAT
>CAZCOV010000632.1:0-1619 GCA_964499975.1 uncultured Thermoanaerobaculia bacterium | reverse complement strand
GCCAGCGCTTGATTTCCGTTTGCCAGAGAGCCATACTCCGTAAAGGTGATGGGTTGTGATCAGGTCTCAGTTTAAGAGACTTTTTGTGGTCCAAAATTATTTCTCACTGCGACAGAAACCTTCACCTCGGCGATCCGGCACACTGCTTGCCCTTACCTGGAGACCGCGCTTGGCCGAAGAAAAAGACAAGGGATACCGACTACTGTTTTCTCACCCGACCATGGTCGAGCATCTGATCCGCTCCTTCGTCGGCGGACCGTGGCTTGAGCGGCTCGACTTCAAGACCCTCGAAAAAGTCTCAGAACGCGACTTGAGCCCTGAGCTGGCACGGCGCGAAAAAGACCTCCTGTGGCGGCTGCGCTACCGCAGCGATGACCTTGAGCTGTGGTTTTACGTCTTTTTTCATTTCGAATTCCAGAGCGATCCTGAACCCTTCATGGCGCTCCGGGCAGCGCTCTACAAGCTGCTCTTCTACGAAGACTTGCGCCGTCAAGGCAAGCTGCTTCCCGGCGACAAACTGCCGCTGGTGCTTTCGCTTGTGGTCTACAATGGAAAGAGCCCGTGGCTGGCGCCGGTGCAGCTCGAAGACCTGATCGCGTCCTTGCCGGGCTTTAAAGCCGAAGAATTGCCGCAAGGATTCTCGGTCCTCGGCTACCAGCTGATCGAAGAGCGCGCCTACCGCCGCGACGAGTTGGAGGGCGAGCCCAATCCGGTCAAGGCGCTGTTTCTGCTCGAGCAGAGCCGCGGACCCCAAGAGCTGGGCCACGCCTTGGAGCAGCTGGCAGCAAGCCGAGCGCAGCTGGACCCGAGCTTGCTCGAAGCTTTTTCGGTCTACGTCAGGAGCGTGCTCGTCCCGGCGGTGGCCCCGGGGCAGAAGCTCCCTGAACTGGAAGCATTGATGGAGTCAACCACCATGTTGGAAACTACCGTGATCGAATGGCGAGATAGCTGGTTAGCCGAAGGACGGCAAGAAGGACGGCAAGAAGGCGGATGCGAGCTGTTGCTACGCCAGTTGAGCAGAAAATTCGGGACGTTACCTTCCCACGTCCAGCAGCAGGTCAAGTCCGCCGCGTCCTCCCAGCTGCTGGGCTGGGGCGACCGAGTGCTGACGGCGCACACCCTCGATGAGGTTTTTGCACCCTGAAGGCTCCTCCGAATTCCTGCGCCACCGCAAGCTTGCCATCGCCACTGGGTTCGAGCACCACCCGCAACAAACCGCCGCCGCTGGAACTCTCAGTCCCAACTTCAAAGCGCTGTAGGGGCAGTTGGCGGCTGGCTGGGCGTCTCGGGCGTTTGGCGTTTTGCCGGGATCACGGGATCAGGTTGTAGTTGACGAAGGGCAGCGGCCCATGCTAAACACCGCAAGTTCAAACCGGAACGGATCCCGGAAACTTCCTAAAGAGGCATGTCCGAGTCATGGCCCAGGCCTTAGTCGAGAGCGCAGACCCGATCGAAGAAATCGTCGACCCGATCGCGCGGCGGCCCTTCCTGATCGCCGGCAACCCCGATTTTCATGGCATCACCGAAGCCGTGGCCCAGCCGGTGGAGTGGCAACCCCCGCGCGGCTGGTACATCGCTTTGGGCATCTCGCTGTCGTTCCTCGCCCTGTTCGGCGTCAG
>CAZCOV010000631.1:0-1647 GCA_964499975.1 uncultured Thermoanaerobaculia bacterium | reverse complement strand
TGCCGTTGCAGAAGCCCGGATCCACCGCGCCGCAGTAGTCATCAACCAGGGGAAAACCTGGGGGATAGGAAAATCCCACGCCAGAAAACAAGGGGTTCTCCGGACGGATCCCGCTGTCGACCACCGCGACCTTGATCCCCGCGCCTGCATTGCTCTGCCCGCCGAGGTCGCTCCAAAAGGCCGGCGCTTCGATCAGCGGCAAGCTGGCGTCCATGGTCGCGTGGTAGATCTTGTCGGGGATGACCCGCCGAACCCCGGGCAGCTGGCGCAAGGTCTCGAGCTCGGAGGGTCTTACGACCAGCGCCATACCGTTGAACAGGACCTGGTAGCGGTGGGTGATCAGCGCGCCGGCATCGAGCAGCTGGATGGTTTGAGCCAGCTGGTCCTGCTGCGCTTCGAGGAATTTGCGGTAGGTCACTACCGACCTGGCTTTGAAGTCGAGCTTGCCTTCTGGCGTGCGCGCGCGGGCTGATTTGAGCCCTGGGATCCCGCCCTCGTAAGTGGCCACCGGACGCGCGTCCAGCTCGACGATGACCCGCACGCGGCCATCTTCGGTGAGCAAGGCATCGCTCGGGACCTTGGGGGTTCCATTGGAGTCTTCAGTGGTGGCCAGCTCGGCTTGCACCGCTTCCGACTGAAAAGTCTGAGCATTGGCTAGGGGAGACAAAATCAAACCGATGGCCAGGCTAGAAAGCCAGCGCCATCTCATGTTGGACCTGCGCATAGGCTGCATCCTTTCTGTGGGGTCGTGGTGGGAGCGATCAAAGCCAGGGTTCCAGAGCTTGCGCAGGGCTCTGAAAGGCTCTGCTGGACCCCTGGCCATGAGGTCCCGGTGGTGAGGTTCGCCGCGCGAAATCTTCGAAATCTTTCGAAATCTAAGTTCCTGCGGCGGGCTAGGACTGAGATTAGCTGAGATTAAAAGTTTCCCCGAATCCATTTTTTGGAAAAAAGCGGCCGGCGAACCGACCGCTCTTCTCCACAGTCAAGGCTACTTGCTAGTGGGCATCGACCCAGTTCCGCATCACGCCGACGCTGCAGCCGTGCTTGCGGTGACCGTTGCCCAAACCGAGGGCGTTGATGATCTGCTCGCACGAGCAGCCCGCGGTGTCTTGGGTGGTGAACACGTCGCCCGCTCCACCGCCGCCGCTGTCGAAGGTGGTATCACCGTCGACCAGGGCGTAGTGGTTGGGGTTGAGACCTTGAGTCGGTACCCCTTCTGGGATCACAGTCCCCGGACAAACGTCGCCGCAGGCATCGGGCACGCTGTCGTGGTCGGCATCCGTGCCGGTAACCATGCGGGTAGCGGCAAATGCAAAGTTGGTCCGGGTACCGCTGGTGATTTCCGCGACATTGATCACCGGATCCAGGTTGCAGCTGGTCTGGACCCGGAAGGTGAACGTCGCAGTTTCCCCAGGAGTCATCGCCACCTTGAGGTTGGTCGCAGTGGACGGCGCGGTGCCGGTGCCGTTGTAGTAGCGCGAACTGCCAGCCGTACCCGAGCTCTCTTCAACTCCGACGGTAACCGCAGCAGGCAGCGCTGAAATCGTGCGGTAGACAAACCAGATGTTGGACGTCCCTTGTTCGATCCAGATCTGGACGGTGTAGCGCGAACCCACGAAACCGAAGAGCTCCGCGTTTTGCCACTCC
>CAZCOV010000630.1:0-1666 GCA_964499975.1 uncultured Thermoanaerobaculia bacterium | reverse complement strand
GCGGCTGGTGCTCGGGTTCGAAAGCTCATAGCGCCGGCGCGGCGCTGGCGCGGCGCTGGCGCGGCGTTGTAGAGGTCACTGCGGCTCCAGAGCGGCTTCAGCCCTCCGCGATCACCTCGGCCCGCCCGCTGCGCGGCGCTAACGCGTCCTTGACCCCGCCGCCTGGCGGCAAGGACTCCGGGTATGGGAAGCAAGGGCGGAAACTGGGCGCAAAGCTCAAAACCGAGGGGGGATTTTTACGTGATCAAAGGAGGGAATTTTGAATGATCGTTGACAGTGATCGCGCTCAGCGACCCGGCGGGCGACGGTCGGGGTGTCGGCTCACAAGCGACTCTCCTCTACCTCCCTCTTGCCACGCGGCATTTATGTATATACACTTATGGCGTGCGCATCTCCTACGATCCTGCCAAGCGCGACTGGACTCTGACCCACCGCGGACTTGACTTCGAGGACGCGCCACTTGCCTTCGATGGGTTGACTGCCGAGGTCGAAGACAAGAGGAAGAACTACGGGGAAACCCGAATCATCTGCTTCGGGTTGCTTCACAAGCGCTTGGTGGTCATCGGGTTCACCCCGCGTGGCGCAGTGCGTCATGTCTTCAGCATGAGAAAGGCCAACGACCGTGAGCAAGCCCGCTTCGCGCCGTACTTTGGGCTCTGATCTCAAGCGCGTCGACGCGCATGTCATCAAGCCCGAAGAGTATGAAGAGTTGCCCGAAATGACGGATGAGATGTTCGCTCGTGTCGTCTTCAAGAAGGCAGGAAGACCGAGATCCGCCAGTCCTAAACTGTTGATCAGCCTGCGTCTTCCGCCTGAGGTAATTGCCCGCTGGAAGGCTACCGGCCCGGGCTGGCAAACGCGAATGGCTAAGCGCCTGGAGAAGACTCCACTTCCGCGTGCCACCGGTGAAGCCTAACCCGCGGTTGCAGCGGACAGCCCACAGCCGGCCGCGGTCCGCCGCTGAACCGCAACGTTAGCTGCCATTGGAACACTAAGCCAAAATCGACAGGAAGCGCCGCAAAAAGGGTTGCAACGAGGACTGGGTCCGTCCCCAGGACCCGGAGGCACAGATCACCAAAATGAAAGATGGGAGCACTCATCTGGCACACAAAGCGGAACATGCCGTAGACATGGAAACAGGAACGATTCTGGCGGTCACAGTGCATGGTGGGGCCTCAGGTGATAGCCAAACGATTGGAGCCACGGAGGCGGAAACCAAGGCGATTTTGGAGGAGTTGATCGCTTGGGGTGATCGCGCTCAGCGACCCGGCGGGTGACGGTCGGGGTGTCGGCTCCTGCTCGACGACGGTGACCGCCCGAAAGCTGGCGGTCGGCGCCAGCTCGAGCCAGCGGCTCAGCGTCAGCGTTGAGACGCCAAGCTCGTCGGCGATCTCCGCCCAGGCTCGACCCTCATCGCGCGCCCCGCGGCAGTGCTCCACCGCCAGCGCCCGCAGCGCCGACGAGTAACGCCAGCCCGTCCGTGCCCGCTCGCGGTTCTCCCGCGCGGCATCCTTGCGAAACTGCTCTGCTCGGTCCATACGGCTTCTCCTTTCGGCAGAAGCCTGACCCATCGCGGCTCAGTAGGAAAGACGGGGTAGGGCGAAGTAATACGGAAGTCCGCATCAACGGCAGCCACCACATCCTGCAGAAGGACGGCAGATCGGTG
>CAZCOV010000629.1:0-1670 GCA_964499975.1 uncultured Thermoanaerobaculia bacterium | reverse complement strand
CCATCTGCGACCAGCCGTCGAAAACAATGTGATGCACCACCAAGAAAAGCACGTGCTCGCTCGCCTGCAACCGCACCAATTGCAGCTCGAACAAAGGCAACCTTGAGAGGTCGAAGGGCCGACGCAAGAAACGCTCGCCCAGAGCGCGGGCGACGGGCGTGGGCGCGGCCAGGTTCGCCAAGTCGATCAAGGGCAGGCGCAGGGTGAGCTCGGCGGCGACCTCTTGCACCGGCTCGCCTCCCCGCACCGTGAAGCGCGTGCGCAACACCGCGTGACGCCGCACGATCTCGTTCATCGTCTGCAGCAGCAGCCCAGGATCCAACGCGCCGCGGAAGTGGAACGCCCGCGGCATGTTGTAAAACGGACTCTCCGGAGACAGCTGCTGCAGGAACCACAGCCGATGTTGCGCAAAAGACAACGGCAAATGCTCAGCCGACGGAGCTTTGGCAATGGTCTGCTCCCGCGCGCTCTTCCAGCGTTGCTGCGGATCCGCGGCGGCTGAAAGCTCGAACACCGCCAAAGCCTGACCCCGCACCGTGGGCTCGGCAAAAAAACGCCGTAGCGGCAGTTCCACCCCCAAGGCCGCGTGGATCCGCGACACTGCCTGCGTCGCCAGCAGGGAGTGGCCTCCCAACTCGAAAAACGAATCGTCGATCCCCACCCGCGGCGTCCCCAACACCTGCCGCCATGCCTCCGCGATCGCTTGTTCCGTCGGGTTGCGCGGCACCACCATCGGCCGCTCGCTTTCCACCTGCCCCACCTCCGCACTCGGCAGGCTGCGACGGTCCACCTTGCCGTTGGGCAAGCGCGGCAAGGCTTTCAGCTCGACGAACAGCGACGGCACCATGTACTCCGGCAAAAGCGTCCGCAACTGCTCCCGCGCTGCACCCATCGACCACCCTGCAGCCGCCACCACAAAGGCCACCAGACGGGCGGACTGCACCACCACCACCACGCACGCTTGCACTCCCCTCACCTGCCCCAGCACCGCTTCGATTTCGCCCAGCTCGATGCGGAACCCGCGGATTTTGACCTGGTGGTCGATGCGTCCCAGAAACTCCAGCTGACCGTCCGCGAGCAGGCGGGTCAAGTCGCCGGTGCGGTACAGCCGCTGACCCCCATGCGCAAAAGGATTGGGCACGAAGCGTTCGGCGCTCAAGCCCGGACGTCCGAGATAACCGCGGGCCAAGCCCACGCCGCCGATCATCAGCTCACCCGGGGAACCGATCGGCACGGGGCGCAAGCTGGCGTCGACGATCCACAGCGCGGTGTTAGCCAAGGGGCGTCCGAGCAATACCCGCGGCGCGCTCCGCACGAGTCGCCAGGTGGTCGCCCAGATCGTGGCCTCCGTCGGCCCATAAACGTTCCACGCCGCCACGCTTTCCGCCGCGAGCGTGCCAGCCAAAGCGCGCGGCAGCGCTTCTCCCCCGCACAAGACGCGCAAGCCGGCAAAAGGCGATGCCTCGGCAGGGCTCCGTGCGGTGTCGAGCATCTGCCAGGTGGCGGGCGTGGCCTGCATCACCGTCACCCGCCGCG
This sequence comes from uncultured Thermoanaerobaculia bacterium, assembly GCA_964499975.1. Lineage (GTDB taxonomy): Bacteria > Acidobacteriota > Thermoanaerobaculia > Multivoradales > J023 > CAZCOV01. The sequence goes on along the minus strand of CAZCOV010000629.1, from coordinate 134 downwards.
AACGGCGCAACGCTGCTAGCGCTCGGCCGTCTTGCGACACTTGACGCGCGCACAGCTCGAGGCGCGCGCCGCGCACCAGCGGCCAGAAAATCTCGAGCCCCGAGATGTCGAACGACAGCGGGGTCACCGCCAAA
>CAZCOV010000628.1:0-1675 GCA_964499975.1 uncultured Thermoanaerobaculia bacterium | reverse complement strand
CTCGCCGCGGTCGTGCAAGACCCCGCACGGCCGCTGGCGGAACTCGACCTGTTGCCGGCGAGCGAACGTCAGCAGCTGGTGTTCGAGTGGAACGACACCCCGGGTGCGCCCGCTGGCCAAGACCTCGTCCATGAGCTGTTCCGTGCGCAGGCCCTGCGCTCACCAGACTCCCCGGCTCTGGTTCTTGCCGACGCCGTGCTTTCCTATCGCGAGTTGGCAGCGCAAGCGCAGGGGTTGGCGGCGCACTTGCGCGGACGTGGGGTCCAAACCGAAGCGCGCGTCGGGATTTTCCTCGAACGCTCCTGCGAGATGGTGGTGGCAGTGCTCGCCGCGCTCGATGCCGGGGGCGTGTACGTTCCGCTCGATCCTGGCTATCCCGACGAGCGCTTGCGGTGGATGGTGACCGATGCCCAAGTCACTGCGGTCGTGACGCGGGCCGATCTCGGCCACCGCATGTCCTCGGCCGCCCAGGTCGTTGCCCTCCCATTGTTGCAGCAACTGACCGGGGCGCTCGCCCTAGCGTCGTCCTGGTCCAAAGACAATCTCCGCGACCCCAACCGTGCTGCCTACATCATCTACACCTCGGGCTCGACCGGACGTCCCAAAGGGGTGGAGGTGCCTCATCGCGGCATCGTCCGCCTGGTGAGTCAGCCCAACTATGTGCGGCTCGATGCTCAGCAAACCCTGCTGGTGGCAGCGCCCTTGGCTTTCGATGCCTCGACCTTCGAGCTGTGGGGCGCTTTGCTCCACGGCGCCCGCGCCGTGCTCCTGCCACCGGAAGTCCCCAGTCCAGGCTTGCTGCGCGAACACCTCGCGAATCAGCGGGTGACCACTTTGTGGTTGACCTCGTCGCTCTTCAATGCCGTGGTCGACGAAGATCTGCAGGTGTTGCGGCCGGTCGCCCAGCTGCTGATCGGGGGCGAGGCCCTGTCGCTTCCCCACGTGCGCAAGTATCGCCAACAGCATCCGGGGACCCGCCTGGTCAACGGTTATGGCCCGACCGAGAACACCACGTTCACCTGTTGCGCCCAGATTCCGGCTGCGCAAGACCTCGAGGGACGGAGTTCGATCCCGATCGGGCGCAGCATCAGCGGCACTGAAATTCGGATCCTCGGGCGTAGCGGGATGCTCGTCGGACTGGGCGCGATCGGTGAACTCCACGTGGGCGGCGCCGGGTTGGCGCGGTGCTATGCCCACCGCCCCAGCTTGACCGCAGAGAAGTTCGTGCCCGATCCGCTGGCGCAATCACCCGGAGAGCGGCTCTACAAGACCGGCGATCTGGTCCGCCACTTGGCTGACGGAAGCGTGGAGTTTCTCGGTCGCAGCGACCACCAGGTCAAGGTGCGGGGATTCCGCATCGAGCTGGGTGAGGTCGAGGCCGGGCTGGCCGCGCACCCTGGGGTCCGGGCGGCCGTGGCCACCGAGCGGGAACAGCGGTTGGTGGCGTTTGTCGTGCTGTCGCCGGGGTTGACTGCAGCCGACGTCCAGGCGAATTTGCGGGCGCGCTTGCCGGAGTACTTGGTGCCCTCGCGGTTGATCGCGGTCGAGGCCTTGCCCTTGCTGGCGAGTGGCAAGGTTGACCGACGTGCCTTGAACCAGCTCGCTTTGTCCGAGGAAAGTGCAGCGGGTTACCTCGCCCCGCGGACCCCGAGCGAAGAGTTGCTCGCGGGAATCT
>CAZCOV010000627.1:0-1679 GCA_964499975.1 uncultured Thermoanaerobaculia bacterium | reverse complement strand
AGGGACGCCCGGTAGGTTTCGATGAAGGCGGTAGTCGTAGGGTTTTTGCGCGCCAATGCGGCCACGTCTGGCCAGGTGAAAAACTCCCAGGCCAGCCACCCTGCGCCAGCGATTGCCAAGCTCACTGCCAGCCAGCGCCAAAAGCTCAACGTCCTGGGTGCCCAAATTGCCATGATTGATGCTCGGCGATGTTCCGCGTGGTTGTTCCGGGTGGTTCAGCTTACCAGGCTCACGCCATTTTATCTCTGAGATTCCGCCTCTGGGGTCCGGCTGGCTCCATCGGGGCACCCGACCTCGAAATCCAGGTTTGCTGTGGAGTAAGATGAACTGAGGCGATGGCGTCAAGGCAGTTCCGGCACCAGCCGAAGGACACCAGCCCAAGGAGATGAAGTCCGCGGTGGCCATAGCAACCCGTCTCCCAAAACCAGCATCCAAGGCAGGCTCCCACAGTGTGCTTCGCCCGTCGCGCCCGTTTGGGCAAGCCAGCCCTGCCAGTCCGCTGCAACTGCGTCCTCACCGCGCATCCGCGGAAGCTCCTGGTGAGCAATTGCCCAACCCGACGCCGAGCGGCTCGGGCAAGCCCTTAGACGACGATTTGCGCGAAGACATGGAAAGGGCGTTTGGCAGGGACTTCTCTGCGGTGCGCATCCACGAGGGGGGCCAGGCAAAAGCGCTCGGCGCCATCGCCTACACCCGCGGCACCGAGATCCAGTTTGCGCCGGGACGTTACAGCCCGAAGACCCACGAAGGCCGCAAGCTGATCGGTCACGAGCTGGCCCACGTGGTGCAGCAGCAGAACGGTCAAGTCGCGGCGCCACAAGGCAAGGGCGCGCCGATCAACGCTGACCCGAACCTCGAAGCCGAAGCCGACCGCATGGGCGCCAAGGTCGCGGCCAAGACATCCGCGGGGTCTGCGGGCTTTCTCCATGGAGCGGGCTGTTGCTGTCCGGGTTGTTCGGGGGGACCGCAGACGGTTCAACCCGTGCTGCCCGAGAAGAGTGGTTTTTTCGCGCCGCCTCGCCGATCGACGCCGCAGCCGAGCGCCAATAGCTTGAAGCAGCCTGCTGGCGTCCAGCGGACGGCGATCCAACGTTTCTGCGGTCACCCGTCCTGTACGGACCCCACCTGTCATGACCGGTCACGGCATGGCAGCTCATCGTCGTCCGACCAGGACCCGTTCGCGTGGGCTGAGAGCTTGGGAATCAATACCCGCGGCTCTTTCCTCTCCCAGTCACAGCCTTTCGATCCACTCGATCTGCTGCTCGATCCGGTCTCCCAGCAGCAAGACACCGACTCAGATCCATTTGGCGTTCTTGCGCATCCCCCCAGCACCGACTTGACCACTCCGAGTCCCAGCCAGCAGCAAGCCACCTCGACGCCCACGCACGTGAGTTCGAGTCCGACCGTGCTGCCCAGTTTCAGCCAGATGCTGCAATCTTCCAGCCTGCAACCGTCGAGCCAGCCGACGACCCATAACGTGAGCCTTCTACCGAGCTTGAGCCTGAGTCACCAGCCGAGCAGCTATGGCACTTCTCAGCCACTGAGCTTGAGCCTGAGCCACCCACCGAGCAGCCTCTTCGGCCCTTCGAGCCTCAGCTCGAGCCTGCAGCTACCCAGCTCCAGTCAGCCGATGAGCAGCCAGCCGGACAACTGGGCCGCGCGCTTCTTGATCGTCAGGC
>CAZCOV010000626.1:0-1694 GCA_964499975.1 uncultured Thermoanaerobaculia bacterium | reverse complement strand
CTGGCCGCGGGTTACCAGCCGCCGCAAACGATCAGTTCGAGCATCGGCTACGGATTTTCTGGCCTCGACACGGATGGAGACGGTTTGATTGATGCGGCCGAAAATCTGCTAGGAACCAATCCGAACTCGAGCGACTCAGACTGCGATAGCATATCCGACGGAGACGAGGTGTTGCGCTACCAGATGAGCGACCCCAATCCTGCGAATCACGGTTACAGCGATCCCTTGGCAGGGCCTTGTGGGCTGGTGGTCTTCAGTGACAGCTTGGAGAGCGGCAACGCTTCCAACTGGACCACGGTCGTAGGTGGCACCTGAAGGTTTAACCCAGCGAGCGCAAAGGAGAAATGGCGATGGCAGCACGGCGGCTCTCATGGTTTCTCGGTCTTTGCCTCTTAGGCAGCATGACACCCGAGTCAGCCGCTGCTGCCACGTTCACCGTGAACAGGTTGACCGATGATAACGGGCCTTGCACGGCGGACGACTGTGCGTTGCGCGAGGCGATCATCGCAGCCAACGAGAATCCTGGGCTCGATACGGTGATCGTGCCAGCGGGGGAACACCAGCTTTCGATTCCCGGAGCGGGTGAGTACCTATCCAGGACGGGCAGCCTCGATGTTTTTGATGATCTCGATTTGCGCGGAGACAGACTCGGCACCACCACAGTCGTGGGCGAGGGAAGCGACCGCATCTTCTTCATCCTTGGGCAAACTACCGCTACCCTTTCGGACTTGAAGATTACCGGCGGACGTTCCATTGAGGGTGGAGCCGGGCTTGAGATCCTCGACAGCCGGGCGACACTCATCAACCTGACAGTTCAAGGCAATGAAGTCACGGGTGCAGACTCCGGAGGGGTCGCCGTGTATCTGAGCGAAGTGGTGATGATCAATTGCACTGTCACCGGCAACACTGCTTACAACTGGGGGGGAGGAATCGGCCAAATTGGCTTTCTTAACAACCCCTCGGACTTGACCTTGATCAATACCACAGTGAGCGGCAATTCGGCCTTCTTAGGTGGTGGGATCCTCACCGAAGACACGGCAAGGCTACATCTCATCAACTCGACGATCACCAACAACAGCGCGACACACAGCGGTGACGCGCTGGCGATGGCTGTTGGAGCCCACACGGTGCTGAGCAACACCCTGATCGATGGTGAATGTACCTTCCCCGGAGGGATCGCCCCTCGCTCGAACGGCGGCAACATCGAAAGCCCTGGCGCGACGTGTTACTTGCCCCACCCCACGGACCGCATGAACGTGCCCGACCTCCGGCTGGGACCCCTGGCGGACAACGGCGGTCCCACCCTGACCCACGCGCTGTGGGCCGACAGCCCGGCGATCGACAGCGCGGACCCCGCGAGCTGTCCCGCGGACGACCAACGCGGGACTCAACGTCCCGTGGACGGCAACGGCGACGGCACCGCCAGCTGTGATGTGGGGGCTTATGAGCTCTTGCCCGAGCCCGCGGCCGTCGAGGTGCCCACGCTCGGCCCAGTGGGGATGATCCTGCTGATGCTGCTGCTCGGCGGTATTGCGGTCCGCGGCGTGCGGCGTCACCAGCTCTAGTTCTAGTTCTACCTCACATCGACCATGGCCGAGGATCCCGACCGCGCTTTGTGCGCAGGGGTGATCCATCCCAGCCCCGCTTTCAGTTTCAGCGGCCAAGCAGCAGGAAATTAAAAGGTTTCGCGAGAT
>CAZCOV010000625.1:0-1695 GCA_964499975.1 uncultured Thermoanaerobaculia bacterium | reverse complement strand
CTCGGGGGCGTCGGCAGGGTCGACTTCCACGGTGTGCCCTCGCCGCACCGAGCACACCAGCTCCACCAGTTCGGTGTTTTTGCTCACCGACCGAAACAGCGCGGCATCAACCAGGACTCTCATTTCGGTGGCGTGCTAAACGAGCGTTGATCAACGCCCGGCTCTGTTCCAGGCGTTCACGGAAGACCTCTGGCGGCCAGCCGTTCGGATGCCCCCGCTCGTCGAGCGGCAGCATTTCGGCCCGGCTGCGGCCATCCAGAAATTTGCGGATCCAGTAAACGGCAACGCGATCGCGGGCAAGGCGACCCTCGACCGCGGCCAACTGGACGCTCAGCAGCAGGTTTTCAGAATGGGTCTCCACGACCATGGTGGGCGGGTCGGGTTCCGCTGCTACCGCGCACAGGTAGTCGCCCAGGGCGCGCTGGGCGGCCGGGTGCAAGTGGAGTTCGGGCTGTTCGAGCGCCAGTAGACGGCGATGGGCGCGTGGCAAGCGCGCCCGTTCAACCGCCACCAGTACCGGCAGCACCTGAGTGATGCCTTCACCGGTATCGAGCAGATTGACCCGCAGCGTGGGTTGTGCCTTGGGGCTCAGGACCACGGCGAAACGGTCCGATCGCGCTTCGACGTCGAGCAGCAATTCCAGATGCCGTTCAAACCAGTTGGAGACTTGCGCGAAAAGCCTGCGCCCTTGCAGCTGGTCGCTGATCAGGAGTTCGAGGGTCCCCTGGCCTTCGGGTGAAATGGCGGTGGGTGGTTCACCCCAGAAGGGAACCTCGCGTTCCGGCAAGGAACGCACCGAGCCCAACCACTGCACGCCATGGTGGAGTGCGGTGAGACGCTGGTTAAGGGATGCGAACGGTTCGCGCATACCGTCGCGTGGCCTGGGGATCAGACCTGAGAACTGCAGGCGGGCTGGCACTTGCTCCTCCCTGCCACCTGTGGCCTGCAGAAAGTACGGCAGATCTTCGGCAACGGGATCAAAGGAGAGATCGAGTTCGCCGCGCAGGGAGTGCTCTGCGGACTTGACCTCGAAGTCGAGGATCAGGTTCCGACGCAAGTCGGGGAAGGAGCGGACAGTGAACTGATAATGACTCGATGCGGATCGATCCACAAGCGCCCAGTCCAGATCCACCCGGATATCGGGCCGACTTGAAAGCGGTGGCCGGGTGCAAAGTTCGGCAAAGGATGCACCGCGAACTGCCCGGCTGGTCAAGTCGAGAGGGCCGCGAGAATCCGCTGACGCCGAGTCCGCGAGCCAGGGCAGCAGGCGCAAGAGCACGCTCTTGCCGCTGTTGTTTTGCCCGAACACCAACGTCAGCGGTCGGAGTTCCAACCGTGTGGGGTCGACGAAAGAACGGTAGTTCGTCACCGCAACTGCGCTCAGCATGAGGTCATGCTAGCATGGATCTTCTGCAGGCGAAGCTAGGGGCAAGGGCCACGAGAACCGGGTCAATGTCGGCTGGCACCGCGGTCGCTGGGTTGCATCGTTAGTAAAAGACGTCAAAACCCGCCCGACGCAGCGCGTCGACGATGGTTTTCTCAACCCCCTCGTCGGCGATCAGTTTCATGCTGCTGGCAAGGGATAGACGACATCGGCACGGAGCGCCCTAGCGCCACAGTCGAGCGCGGCGAGGATGGCCTCCCGGGTGAGACGGGGGTGGTCGGTGAGCAGTTGCTCGGTGCTTTCACCTGCCC
>CAZCOV010000624.1:0-1695 GCA_964499975.1 uncultured Thermoanaerobaculia bacterium | reverse complement strand
TTTGCGTTCGAGGATCGGTCGCAGGTGGCCTCAAGATGGGATGCCAGAATGGGAATTTATTGCTGCGTCGACCCTTAGCTCAGGCCGAGCGCTCTGGGTGCTCTCCGGGCCAACCGGTAGTAGGCGGAGCGGCTCTCGCTGAGCACTCGCTCGGCCTTTTCGAGTTCCCGCAGGGTGAGGCCCCGGCTGGCCCGCCCGATCAGCACCAGGTCGCGAATTGCCCGCGCCGCAGCTGGCACCCGGTGAAAGGGCTGCATGAAAACCGTCATCCCCAGGGCGACTTGATGAGCCTGGGCGGCCTGACCGCTGTGCAAATACACTTTGGCCAAGTCGACCGAAGCGAGCGCTGCATCCACCGGGATCCGGTCCATCAGCAAGCGGACCGCTTCCTGCAGCTGCGGCACGCCTGCGCTGCCGAGCGCACGGCCTTCGGCCCAGCACAATTTCGCTTGAATCCAGAGGTTCGGCGAGTTTCTCGCTTCCCGCGCCGCAAGCCGGAGGTGCTCCAGCGCTTCCGCGTGCCTGCCCAGTTCGGTGAGGGCCACACTTTTGATTTGCAGCCGCGTTGCTCGGTAACTGACCGTCAGGTCCAGCGCATAGCTTCCTGCCGCATCCAGAACCCGCAAACAGGTCTCCAACTCCTTGAGCTTTTTCCAGCAGAAGCCTTGATCAATCAGCGCCTCGCCGATTTTCCGCCGAAGGTCGAGTTCGGCGAAGATGGTCAGCGCTTCCTTAGCAAACCCGAGGGAGACCTCGGGCGCGCCCAGCGAGTCGTACAGATAAACAGCCTTTTGAAACAGCACGCCGAGCGCCCAGCGGTCCCCGGTCTGCGCCGCGATCTGGCGACCCAAATGCAGGCTGCGAGCGGCCAAATTGTAGCGATGGAGCATGCGAAAGCAGGCAGTCGCGGCCGCCAGCACGTGCGCGGCTTGGTCCGCCGTGAGCCGCTCCGCGCAAGTGTCCACCAGCACCTGAAGGGCGCTCTGCGGACTCTCGAACCGGAGTTCGTCGACCTGCTCCAGGCGAGCCGTCAAAACCTCCGGGTCCAGGCCGCTGCCACCCTGCGCCACCCGGGCCATAGCAGCTTGCTCCAGCGCCGCCAGATGGCGATCCCGCGCGCGCAGCGGCGGCACCAAGGCCCGGCGCGCGCAGTCGGTCTCGGCGGTTCCGCCCAGCCCCACCGGCAACAGGCCCAGCGCTTCAGTTGCCAGCGCCAGTTGGTGCGACCCCATGAACCCAGCTTTGCGGCGGTGATAAAGGAATCCCTTGCTTTCTCCGATAGTCCTTTCGACCAAGGAGACCATCCCGAGCTGCGCGGCGATCGTGGCGAGAAGCTCAACCCTGCGCGCAGCATCCGGGTTCAAAGTTCGAGGGGTCTCTTCCATGCCTGCCCTCCGTTCCCTCTGAGCGGTGATCCGTTGTAACGAACACATCGATTTGCGGGAGATGTGCTCAAAACACAATTTTTTCGGTCAGGTCGGCCACGACTGCATCCGCCATACCCTCCTCACCGAGCCAGGGCGCCCGGACTGTTGGCCCCAGTCCAAGCGTTGTCATCAGGGCCTCCCGTGCTTTTCAGGCGCCCTGGCTCAACGACAAAACCAACGAACAACTAACGGACCGCGACTCGTGTCAATCAAGTCTCGATCATAGCGCAAAATCTCAGAGTTAGCGTCAAGAGGCGAAAATCGACAT
>CAZCOV010000623.1:0-1737 GCA_964499975.1 uncultured Thermoanaerobaculia bacterium | reverse complement strand
ACCAGCGTCCACTTGCTCGACGGGCGCGGCAGCAGGGTGCCTTGGGGCGCCGCTGGCGAGCTGCTGATCGGTGGTGCGGGCCTAGCTCGCGGTTACTGGGCGCGTCCGAGCTTGACCGCCGAGCGCTTTTTGCCCGATCCCTTTGCCGCCTCCTTGACCGCCGAGCCTGGCGCGCGCTTTTACCGTACCGGTGACTTGGTGCGGTTTCGCGCAGAAGGCGCGCTCGAGTTCCTCGGCCGCATCGACCACCAGGTCAAGGTGCGCGGTTTCCGCATCGAGCTGGGTGAGATCGAAGCCGCGCTGCTGCGCCATCCCAGCGTGCGCGCGGCCGTCGTCGGGGTGCGCCGCCGGCCGCCGAGCGGGGATGCGCTGGTAGCCTGGCTCGAATCCGCGGTGGAAGCGACGCGCCTGCCGTCGGTCGAGGAGTGGCGTGAGCTGGTCGGCGAGCGGTTGCCGGATTACATGGTGCCGTCGGCGTTCGTGGTGCTCCCGGCTTTTCCGCGGACGCCCGCGGGCAAGGTCGACCGCAAGGCGCTGCCCGATCCTGAAGGCGGCCGGCAAGGGATGGCGACCGAGTACGTGGAAGCGCAAACCCCGCTCGAGCAGTTCCTGGCCGGACTGTGGCGCGAGGTGCTCGGGATGGCCGAGATCGGGGTGTTCGACCGCTTCTTCTCCCTCGGCGGCAACTCGATCCAGGCCGCAATTTTCACCAACCGCTTGCAAGCAGCGCTGGGCGAGATCGTCCACGTGACCGCGCTTTTCCGCTATCAGACGATCGCCGAGTTGGGCGCTTTTCTCGCCCGCGACTACGCTGCAGCCCTGCCGCGTTTGGGGCTCGGCGAAGGCACGGCTGCGGCAGCGGGACAGGGCCTTAGCGCGGGCATCGACGCCGAGCAGATCGTGCAGTTGCGCCAGCTGGTCGCGGCCAGCCAAGCCCCGTTCAACCGCCGCGCGCTCGCGCCGACCTTGCGGCAAAGCCAGTCACCGATTTTCGTGTTGTCGCCACCGCGTGCGGGCTCAACCCTCTTGCGCGTGATGCTCGCCGGGCATTCGCAGTTGTTTGCCCCGCCGGAACTCGAACTGCTCGGTTTTGCCACCTTGGGCGAACGGCGCGCGGCTTTCAGCGGGGTCCACAGCTTTGCTGCGGAAGGGTTGTTGCGCGCGGTCATGGAACTCCGCGGCTGCGATCCGGCCACGGCCAAAGCTTTAATCGACCGCTTGGCAGACGACGACCTTGCGGTGAGCGAGTTTTATGCCCAGCTCCAGACCTGGTGCGGCGGCCGCCTGCTGGTCGACAAGACCACGACGTATGCGCTAAATCCGCACGCGTTGCGGCAAGCTGAGCAGATTTTCGCTGACGCGCATTACATCCATTTATTGCGCCATCCCTGCGCCACGCTCAAGTCTTACGTGGACGTCCGGCTCGATCAATTTTTGCGTTTCGACAATCCCTGGAACGGACGCCAGCAAGCCGAGTTGTTGTGGGTGGTCGACCAGCAGAACATTCTGGATTTCTTGGCGACCGTGCCGGCGGCCCGGCAATTCCGTTTGCGTTTCGAAGACTTGCTGCAAGATCCGGAAGCGATCAGCCGGGAGTTGTGCTCGTGGTTGGGGGTGGACTTCGAGCCGGCCATGCTCGAGCCCTACAGCGGTCGACGGATGACCGACGGCGTCTATCAAGCCTCGCGCATGCATGGCGATCCGCGCTTCCATGAGCACCGCAACATCACCCCAGAA
>CAZCOV010000622.1:0-1740 GCA_964499975.1 uncultured Thermoanaerobaculia bacterium | reverse complement strand
GCGGCGGCAGCGGCGACGGACGCCCCGCGGCAAAAGCGCGGTAGAGCTCCTGCATCTCCGTGAGCAGCATGGCCAGCGACCAGCCGTCGTGGACAAAGTGGTGCTCGGCCTGGATCAGCACGTGCTCGCCAGCGCTGAGCCGTATCAGCCGCCAGCGCACCAGTGGGATCTGCAGCAGATGAAAGGGCTTAGTGAACTCGCTGCGTTTCCACCGCTCGACTTCCTGCTCTTGCCGTTCCCGCAAGAGCCCGGCCACGTCGATTACGGGCAAGGTGATCTGCGGCGCCGCGTGGACCACTTGCAACGGACGGCCCTCGCGCTCCGGAAACGTGGTGCGGAAGATCTCGTGACGACATACGATCTCTTGCAGCACGGCCGCGAACACCGCCACCTTGAGCGGGCCATGCAGGCGCAGCGTGGCCTGGGTGTTGTAAGCAAGGTTGCCCGGGGACAGCCGATCGATGAACCAGATCCGCTCTTGGGGAAAAGACAGCGGCAGTTCCCCGTCGCGCGGTGCGCGCGGGATCCACTGCGCAGTCCGCCCTTCGCCCAGCACCCGCGACACCTCCCCTGCCATGGCCGCGACCGTGCGGTGAAGGAAGAGCTCGCGCACGGACAGCTCAACTCCCAAGCCCATCCGCAGCCGCGCCACCAGACGGCCGAACAGCAGCGAGTGCCCGCCCAGTTCGAGAAAGTCCTCGTCGATCCCCACCTGCTCCAGCCCCAAAAGCTCGCACCACAGCCGCACCAGCTCGGCTTCGAGCGGACTGCGCGGGGCCGTCACCTTGCGCCCGGACGCTGCCGTGGCCACTTGCGCCACCGCCAGCTCGGCCAGCGTCCGCCGGTCGACCTTGCCGTTGGGCAAGCGCGGCAGCTCGGCCAGCTGCAAGACGGTGGCTGGCACCATGTACTCGGGCAAGTCCTGCGCCAAAAACGCCCGCACCTCTTCCGGGCTCGCGGTCCCGGTCGCCACCAGGCAAGCGATCAGCCGCGCAGACCCCATCTCGGCCGTGGGCGTCACCGCCAGGACCACGGCTTCGCGCACCTGGCGATGCGCCAGCAACCGCGCCTCGATCTCACCCAGCTCGATGCGGAAACCCCGCACCTTCACCTGGTGATCGAGACGACCGAGGTAAGCCACACTGCCATCCGCCCGCATCCGTGCCAGGTCACCTGTGGCATAGAGCCGTGCTCCTGGCTCGCTGGCAAAAGGGTCGGGGACGAAACTCGCGGCGGTCAAACCCGGACGCCGCCAGTACCCGCGTCCGAGCTGAACCCCGCCGAGGAAAAGCTGCCCGGCGCTGCCGATCGGCAGCCGCCGACCCCGGCGATCGAGCACGTGGACAGCGGTATTCGCGACCGGACGACCAATCGCGACCGCGACCCCTGGGCGGCAGGCCCAAAACGTCACGTCGACCGCGGCTTCAGTGGGTCCGTAGAGGTTGTGGAGGGCCACGCCCGCCGGGAAGCGGGTGAAAAAACGTTCCTGGACCTCCTGCGGCAGGGCCTCGCCGCTGGCCATCACCTGCCGCAGTGGCAAGCGCGGCAAGCCTTCTTCGTCGAGAAAGACCTGCAACAGCGACGGCACGAAGTGGAGCGTGGTCACCCGCTGCTCGGCGACTAGCCCAGCCAAATAACCCGCGTCACGGTGCCCTTCCGGACGCGCCAGAACGAGGGTGGCGCCAGCGATCAGCGGCCAGAAAAACTCCCACACCGACACGTCAAAGCTGGCCGGCGTCT
>CAZCOV010000621.1:0-1749 GCA_964499975.1 uncultured Thermoanaerobaculia bacterium | reverse complement strand
CGGAGGGCATGATTAGCCGCCAGCACGATCCTGACGCGGAGCTCTTCGCCCAGGGGCTGGGCAACCTGATCGCGCCGTTTTTCGGCGGGATTGCCGCCACCGGCGCCATCGCGCGCACCGCCACCAATGTGCGGAGCGGCGCTCGCTCGCCTTTTGCGGCGGTGTTTCATGCGCTGTTCCTGCTCGCGGCTGTCTTGCTCCTCGCCCCCTGGCTCGGTCTGCTGCCGATGGCGGCTCTGGCCGCGCTCCTGCTGGTCGTCGCCTGGAACATGAGCGAAGCTCGGCACGTGGTGCTCGCACTGCGCACGGCCCCGCGCAGTGACGTCTTGATCCTGCTCACTTGCCTGAGTCTGACCGTCGTCTTCGACATGGTGGTGGCGGTCATGGTTGGGATCACTTTGGCAGCCTTCTTGTTCATGAAGCGGATGGCGGAAGTGTCGCGGGTCCAGCTGGTATCCGAACCCCACCGCCGCCTGCTGCACCAGCTGCCGAGTTCAGTGATGCTTTATGAGGTCGCCGGGCCGCTGTTCTTCGGCGCTGCCGCGCGGTTGATGCGTACCCTGGAGGGCCCCGGGCCAGATATCAAGGCCGTCATTCTCGACCTGCGTTCCGTCCCTGCCCTAGACGCAACCGGCCTGGTCAGCCTGGACGGAGCAGTCCAGCGCATGCAGCAGGCCGGAATCTTCGTCGCCTTGGCCGGCGTCGACCACCAGCCAATGCGAGCGCTGATCCGGGCTGGCTGGCACCAGCGACGCCGGAACGTGGCGATCTGCCAGTCCTTTGATCAAGGCGTGGCACGCGCTCGTGAACACGTCGCAGATGCCCATGCGGGCTAGCGGCTGATAAGCTGAACCCGACGCCGTCCCTTACGGTCGGCGCAGGAAGTGGGGTTGCGGTGAGACTCTCCCGAGCAGGTCAAACCTCGTTGTCCTGGACTGGGCAGCGCCGGCAGTTAGGCCGTTGGTTGGGGGTCCATCTTGCCCTGGCGCTGCTGGCTGTACCTGGGCTTGCCCAGCGCTATTTGGTCCGCATTTATACCGAACAGGACGGCTTGCTCAACTCGCGGGTATTTGACCTGGCGCAAGATCGCGCCGGGAGGATGTGGTTCCTGACGCGCGCCGGCCTGGTCATCTATGACGGCCACAGCTGGGAAGAAACAGCGCCAGCCGACCATGAGTTCCGGTTCTTGGAATTAGACCCGCAACCGGGCGAAGCGCAAGGCGTCTGGGCGGTGGGGAGAAGTCCTGCGACCCTGTCATTTTTCGATGGAGCGCTGTGGCATGGCTGTCCGACTCCAGAAGCTTTTCCCCCCTTTGCCGGAGTGGTGACTTCGCTGGCGGTCTTGCCCGGGCCCAAAGGGCCGCGGGTCGCGGTTGGCACCTCGGAGCGGGGGCTTTATTTGTGGGAGGGAGGCACCTGGGATCGCTGGGGTGAGGAGTTGGGGCAAGAGGTCATTGCGCTCGCTGCCGCCCCGCACGGACCCCTGAGCGGGCAATTGCACATCGGCAGTCGGGCGGGCTTGTGGGTGCTCACGGCAGACCGCGAGCTGCGCAGTCTGGCCGACCGCCTGGAAGGTGTCGGTCGATCAGTTGCTGGCCTAGCCTGGGAGCAGCTGGCCGACCGCGAGCGGTTGTGGATCCAGGGGGAGACTTGGATTGGCTATCTCGAAAACGATCGCTTCCAGGTGGTAGCTACTCAGGTCCAAATGCCGGTCACTCAACCCCCCAACCTGCCGGCCCTCCAACCCGA
>CAZCOV010000620.1:0-1754 GCA_964499975.1 uncultured Thermoanaerobaculia bacterium | reverse complement strand
ACTTGGGTGGCCATTCCCTGCTCGCGACCCAAGCGATCGCGCGGATTCGCGAAGCCTTTGGCGTCGAGTTGCCGTTGCGGACGCTGTTTGAAACGCCGCGCATCGCCGAGTTGGCGGGACGCCTCGAGGATCTGCGCGGTTCGGGATCCACCGCTGCGCTCGCACCGCTTTTGCCTCAGCCAGCCGACCAGACGCCCGTCTTGTCCTTCGCCCAACAGCGTTTGTGGTTCCTCGACCGCTTCGAAGGCCAAAGCGCCACCTACAACATGCCGGCGGTGTTGCGGTTCCGCGGCACGCTCCATGTCGCGGCTTTGCGCGTTTGCTGGGAGCAACTGGTGGCCCGGCATGAAGGCTTGCGCACGGCCTTCGGTGAGCAAGGCGGTGAGCCCCGGCTGCAGATCGCACCGCCGCAGGCGCAGTTGGCCGTTTTACCCGTCCTCGACTTGCGCGCGCTCGCACCGCAAGCACGTCAAGAAGAGCTCGCGCAGCAGGTACAGACGGCAGTGGTCACGCCCTTCAACCTCGCACAGAGACCCTTGCTGCGTCTGCGCTTGCTGCAGCTGGCCGCGGACGAGCACGTGCTGGTGTTTAACCTTCATCACATCGTGGGCGATGGCTGGTCCTTGGCGCTCTTGGTGCGCGAGTTGACCGCGCTTTACCGCGCTTTGCTCGCGGGAGAACGCTCGCCGCTCTTGCCGCTCACGGTGCAGTACCGCGACTACGCGGCCTGGCAGCGCGCCCAACTCGACGGCGGCGTCCTGGCGCAACAACTTGCGTATTGGGTGGAACAGCTCGCCGGCCTGCCGCCGCAGCTCGAATTGCCGACCGACCGCGCGCGGGCCTCGGTGCGGGGTTTCCACGGCGGTTCTTACCAGCAGCGAATCCCTGCGCCGCTCGTCGAAAAGCACGAGTCGCTCGCGCGGGCGCTCGGGGCGACACCGTTCATGACGCTTCTGGCGGTGTTCCATATTTTATTGTTCCGTTGGAGTGGTCAGCGCGATTTTGCGGTGGGGGTGCCGATCGCCGGACGCCAGCGCACCGAGCTGGAACACCTGGTCGGGATTTTCCTCAATAGTTTGGTTTTACGCTGTCGGCTGTCTGAGGAAAATACTCCGACTTTTCGCCAGTTAGTGCGGGGAGTGCGCGAGACCGCGCTGGCAGCTTATGCCCATCAGGATATTCCCATTGAAAAAGTGATCGAAGCGCTCGACCTCGAACGGACCACCGGGTTGAGCGGACAGTTTCAGAACCCGTTATTTCAAGTGCTGTTCAACATGCTCAATTTGCCGCCAGCCGCGTTCGAGTTACCTGGGGTGCTGGTTGAACCGCTGGAGAAAGCGGAATTACCGGCAAAATTCGAGTTGACGATTTACGCGCGGTTGTCGGCAGAGGGTCTGGACTTGACTTGGGTTTACAACGCGGAGCTGTTCGCCGCCGCGCGGATTGAAGAAATGGCGCGGCAGTACGAGTTGCTGTTGGGCCAGGCGACTGCGGACCCCGAGCAAAGGATCGACCGCTATTCGCTTTTGAGCGAGCCAGCGCGGGCGGTGCTGCCCGATCCGCAAGCGCCGCTCGATGAGCGCTTCGTGGGTGCGGTCCACGACCTGTTCCTGGCGCGGGCGGAGGAAAGCCCGGAGCGAGTGGCAGTGGTCGACCCGGCTGGCGTGTGGACCTACGGCGAAGTCGCAGGTCGGGTCCGCGCGGTGGCTGCCCAGCTGTTTGCCTTGGGAGTCGCACCGGAAGCCGCGGTCGTG
>CAZCOV010000619.1:0-1760 GCA_964499975.1 uncultured Thermoanaerobaculia bacterium | reverse complement strand
CACGTCGGACACCCTGCCGCTCACGCAGGCGGGATACCAGCTCTTCTACCCGCACGACACCACGTCGACGCAGGCGATGGGCGGTCGTCTGGACGGTCTCTTCGTTTACCAACTGAGTCAGAAGGTCGGCCACTACCAGATCTTCAACTGGTGGAAGGATGCTCGCATCCGCCGCACCCTGACGGACCACGGCTGTGGACGCTTCGTCATCTACAACACCGGTGGCTCCGCCACCGATGCCGGTGACAGCGGGCAGAGCGTGGAAGTGGTGACGCAGTAGTGCTACCGGCGGCGGGCAGGTGAGGGTGACCAAACCCGCCCGCCGCCACATTGCTTTCACAAGGTGCTGAATCATGACAAAACCAGGCAAACCTGGCTTGCGGCATCAGATCAGCAGTTATCTCTGGAGCGGGCTGCTCGTCATGCTCGCTCCGGCGATTACTATCTGGCTGCTCAAGCTGGTTTACAACATACTCAACGACTCGCTCGGACCGCTGGTGTCCTTCTTCGTCAGGCTGACCGTTCCACATTCGTGGCTCGGCCCGTTTGGCAACGGCGACATCCCCGGTCTGACTCTGCTGGTGACTGTGCTCTTCTTGATACTGGTCGGCTGGGTAGCCCACGGCCCGCTCGGCAAGAGGCTGCTCACTGGCGTGCTCGACGCCATCTTTGACAAGGTGCCGGGCGTGCGCAGCGTCTATGCCGCTATCCGCACGACGGTCGAAACACTGGCCGATCCCAAGAAGCGCGAGTTCAAGAAAGCGGTATGGATTCCAATCTTCGGCAAAGGTCGTGCGCTTGTCCTGGTGACAGGCGAGAGCAAAGACGAGACGACCGGGCAAAAGCTGTACACCGTCTGGTGGCCGCATTCGCCCAACCCGATGTCCGGAATGATCATGACCTTTCCCGAAGACGACGTGCTTGAGTCCAAGCTGGATTACCAGCAAGCGATGGAGATCTACGTCTCGCTGGGAGTCAAGATGCCGCTTTCGCTGCGCCTGACACGCGCAGTCGCCTCGGCGATTCTCAAAGTGCTACCGGAGCCTGCTGAACAGAAGGACTCCTAAGCGGTGTACCCGCTCCGCAGTCCCAAAGTCAACCAGGCGGCATAACACAAACCGTCTGCCGGTATAGACGGCCGTTCACTCTACTTACCCGGCGCAAGTCGCCGGAGAATGGAGAACTCAAATGTCTCGCAAAGCAATCGCGTATGACCAAGAGCGTCAGAGCTGGATGTTCCCGTACGAGGACCTTCGCACCGAGCAGATCGGCCGGCGGATCGCCGCCGCTCTGACCCAGGGGGAAGAAACCGTGCAGTTCGCCGACCTGAAGTTGTCGGTCAACTACCTGGTCGAGATGCTGCGCTTCAAGGGGCGCTACGGCTGGTTCTGCGACGCCACCGACATCGGTGTCGGCGACCACGACTTCGATCCCAACCGGATCACCCCTTCCGCTCACTGGAAGGAGATCCAGAATCTCAAGCGCAAGAAGCGTGAGTTGACGGCGCAGATCCGGATGGCACGCGGTCTGCATCAGGACCAGTTCATCGCCGCGCTCGAGCAGCAGATGCGCGACACTCAAAGCCGCATCCGCTCTCTGCTCACGCCCTAGGTCGAGTCGACCTCGGAGACGCTGCGCAGCTAAAACCGCGCGGCACGGTCGTTGCAAAAGGGGTTTGGTCTTGCGACCAAACCCCATTTGTACTTTTTGAAAAAAAATTCCAAGGAGGGGAATGCCTATGCGCATGAAGGGTCTCATAA
>CAZCOV010000618.1:0-1762 GCA_964499975.1 uncultured Thermoanaerobaculia bacterium | reverse complement strand
CCGAGCTTTTCCCCAGCTTCAACCGCCGGACGGGCGAGCACGATGCGCTGGACTTTTTTCTCGACCAAAGCAGCGGCGGCCATGGCCACCGCGAGGAAGGTCTTGCCGGTGCCGGCCGGACCGATCGAGATCACCATGTCGTGCTCTTGCATCGCCTGCAAGTAGCGGTACTGGTTGATGCTGCGCGGAGAGACCAGCCGGCGGACCGCCGCGAGCGTGGCGTCGGCCGGCTGGAAGAACTCGACGAGCGACATCTCGGGCGCTTGTTGCTTGACCCGGATCGCGGTCTTGATGTCTTCTTGGCGGAAACGGAAACCGCGTTCGAGCAGCACGCCGAGTTCGCCGAGGAGGGCCTGGACTTGCATGCTCGCCGGACCGTCACCTGCGATTTGCAGCTCGTTGCCGCGCGCTGCCAGGCTGACCCCAAAAGCGCGCTCCAGCCGTTTGAGGTGCTGATCGTGCGTGCCGAACAAGGACTCGAGTCCCGCAGTCGGCAGGGTCAGTCGGACCCTCGCCGCGGAATCCGGACCGCTGGCCGACGGGTTCAAGGGATCTACCGTGCTCTCGGGGCTAGGGGTTGCCATACGCATAGAAGCCGCGACCGCTCTTGCGGCCCAGCCGTCCGGCTTGCACCATCTGCTTGAGCAGGGGCGGTGGAGCAAAGCGTTTTTCGCGATATTCGTCGAACATGATGTTGGCGATGTAGTAGGTGGTGTCGAGCCCGACATAGTCGAGCAAGGTAAAAGGACCCATGGGGTAGCCGCAACCGAGCTGCATGCCCTTGTCGATGTCCTCGATCGAGCCTACCCCTTCTTCGAGTGCGCGGATCGCGTCGAGCAGGTAAGGCACCAGCAGACGATTGACGATGAAGCCGGAGTTGTCGCGGCAAGCGATCGGCTCCTTGCCCACCGCCCGCGTAAACGCCATGGCATCGGCCAGGGCGTCGTCAGCGGTGAGCAGGGTGCGCACCACTTCGACCAATTTCATCACCGGCACTGGGTTGAAGAAGTGGAGGCCGATCACCCGATCCGGACGCTGGGTGGCCATGGCGAGCTGGGTGATGGTCAAGGACGACGTGTTCGAAGCGAAGATCGCGCCGGGCTTGACCCGCCGATCGAGTTCCTGGAAAGTCTCGTGCTTGACCGCGAGGTCTTCAATGATCGCTTCGATCACCAGCTCGCAGTCGGCGAGGTCGGCGATGGCGGTCGTCCCGCTGAGCCGCGCGGACACCGCGTCGCGTTCGGCCGCGTCGAGCTTGCCCCGTTCGACGGCCTTGCTCAAGGATTTCTGGACGCGGTCCAGACCCTTGCCGAGCAACGGCTCATTGACTTCGCGGACGATCGTGCGAAAACCCGCCCGGGCGGCGATCTCAGCGATTCCGGATCCCATCAGGCCGCAGCCCAGGACCCCAACGGTACGAATTTCCATGCGCTATTTCTCCTTAGTACAAGTTTTCACGTCTTGCTCCCCACCTACCTCGATCTCCCGGGTGCCGTCGGCTTGCGGATGGATCTTGACCCACACCGCGCCGGGCCATGGCCGCGCCAGCCGTTCAGGCCACTCGATCGCCTTGATCCCGGGCCCGGCGAGCAGCTCATCGAGGCCCAAAGAGCGCCACGCAACAGGGTCCTCGGCTTCGGGCTCCAGCCGGTAGAGGTCGATGTGAACCAGGCGTCCGGCCCGACCCTCGTACTCGTGGATCAAGGCCATTCTTCATTCGCGTCATCAGTATCAATGGCACACGGGTTACGCCCCACCGCAA
>CAZCOV010000617.1:0-1770 GCA_964499975.1 uncultured Thermoanaerobaculia bacterium | reverse complement strand
CATTGACCGGGCCACACGAGGTGTTCTCTTCATCGCTTGGGATCGACGCGTGGAAGGGCAACTCGGGCTCTCCAGAGATCGCGAAAGGACGGCGACGACCAGCGCGCACCGCCTTCACCTCGGCTTGCACCGCTCTCAACTCCAAATCGGTGCGCTTGATAATCCACGGCGCCTGGGGCACCACCTGAGTGGCGGGTAACGTCTGTTGCCGGATGAAGCGCTTGACCACCGTGGCGCTGACGTCTAACTGTCGGGCGGCTTGCTTGAGCGTGAGCCAATCACGGCCCTTGTCGAAATTCTCCAGGCGATATTGATACCGCACACACGCTACACTGTGCGCCCGCCAGTTGCGCCCGGTCCCGGTGCGATATCCTAAGCGATTGAGTGTCGCCGCAATGGTCTGATCGCG
Source organism: uncultured Thermoanaerobaculia bacterium (assembly GCA_964499975.1). GTDB lineage: Bacteria > Acidobacteriota > Thermoanaerobaculia > Multivoradales > J023 > CAZCOV01. Next base: position 1,361 of record CAZCOV010000617.1, on the reverse strand, counting down.
ATGGACCTTGGACAGCTCCTGGATCACCTCGATCACATTGTGCGCTGTGGCCCGGCCATGCTGCCCTCGGCCATTATGGACCACCCGCAGTTCGGTATGCACCCCGCCTTGCCAGTGCAGACGCAACACATATTCGGGCGGCTCAGCCCTGGTATCAACCACGATTTCATAGAGAACGGTGCGCACCATCCGTTTTTTGAGTGCCTCCGGGGCCGCCGGGTGATGCCATACCGCGCTGAGATCGTGGCCCAAGCCCAACAGACCCTGACGCTGAGCCTCACTAAGGGGCTCGTGATCGCTCTGCAACGCCGCCAGCTGGGCTTCGACCTCCTTGACGCGCTCGAGGGCCGCGTTCCACCGCTGTTCTAATTCACCCGTCACCAGGCGGTTTTCGGGCTCCGAGAGGTCGTATTGTCGCTGAGCACGTTGGGCCTCGTAACGTGCTTTTTCCAGGGCCAACTCTAACGCCTCGCGCTGTGTGTCCTGTTGGGTTAAGACGCGCTCCAGCGCCTCCAATGCCGCTCGTACCCCTGCTGGTTGCAGCGCCTCGAGCACCGCCCCTGCAACCGCTCGGTCGACCCGCAGCCCACCGATGGTCAGACAAGACGATGAGCCACGATCCACGCGACCACCGCGACAGACATAACGGGGCACACGCCCTGTTGTGCCGCTATAGGCCACATTGAGTTTGCGACCGCAACGGCCGCAGCGAAGCAAACCACTGAGTAAGGCCGGACCTCGCTTCGCGGCGCCACCCGCACCTTCTCGAGGCATATGGCTGTTGGCCTCCAATATCTGTTGATGGTGCCGAAACTCTTCCCAGCTGATGTAACCAGCATGGTTGTCCAGCATCAGGATACGCCACTGCTCCAGCGGCTTTGTCCGGCGGTTACGCTGCCGTGCACGGCCTTCTTCGATGACGGTCTGGGCTGCTGTTCGGCCATAGACCAGCGCCCCGGCATAATAGGGATTGGTCAATATCTGGTTGATGCGCTGCCCTTGGGGCAGACGCCACAAGAGGTCGCGACCCCGGCTGCCGGGTTTCACCTCGGGCAGCGGCAGCTGGGCCTCACGATACCATAGTGTCGTCTGGCGAGCACTGCCGAGTTCGCGAAACTTCTCAAACACCCCTGCCACTGCTTGCTGCACCTGGCGATCGGCGATCTTTTCGATGCGATCGTCGGCCGTGCGCACAAACCCCACGGGCACTTCCCACATCACATGACCGCGCTCGATTTTCGCTTCAAAGGCTTGCCTCGCCCGCTGCCGCATCAAGCCGAGCTCATATTCCGCCATCGAGCCCTTCACCCCCAGCACCAAGCGATCATTCAGCTGACGCGGATCATAGACCCCATCGTCAT
>CAZCOV010000616.1:0-1774 GCA_964499975.1 uncultured Thermoanaerobaculia bacterium | reverse complement strand
CGCCAGCCGTTGCCAGACCGCTCGAGAATCGGCTGGCACCTCCGGAGATTGAGAATCGGCTGGCACCTCTCGAGAATCGGCTGGCACCTCTTGGAGACCGCACAAATCGACGACCGGCAACGGACGTGGCGTCCACGGGTGGATCACCTGGTAGGCAATCCCGGCTTCGGTCAAAAACGTCGTGCGTAAGGCTTCGTGACGGCGGACCAACTCGCTGAAAGCATGCCCCAGGGCCACAACGTCCAGCGGACCGCGCAGGTGGATTGCCGCTGGGATGTTGTAGAGCGAACTCCCCGGTTCCAAGCGGTCGATGAACCACAGCCGTTGCTGCGCCAATGACAGCTCGACCATCTCGCCGCGCGGCCCCGCTACCAGGGGCGGTGCCGGGTGCCTGGAACCCGCACGCCGGGCGACCTCGATCGCGGCGCTGAGCTCGGCCACCGTGGGCGCAGCGAACAAGGTGCGCAACGGCAGCTCGACCCCGAACCCCGCGCGGATCCGCGCGAGCGCCTGCGCTGCCAGCAACGAGTGTCCGCCGAGCGCGAAAAACGAAGTGTGAATCCCCACCTGCTCGCGCCCGAGCAACTCGCTGAAAATCCCCGCCAAGAGCTCCTCGCTCGGGGTCCGCGGCGCGACTCGCTCGGGCGCGACGTCGTCCACCACCGCTAACCGGCTGAGCGCGCTACGATCCACCTTGCCGTTGGGCAAAAGGGGCAACGCGGCGAGCTCCACCCAGTGGGCTGGCACCAGCGGCTCGGGCAGGCGAGCGCGCAGAAAAGCCGCGAGCGCCGACGCGGTCAGCGCTGCCGGGGCTTGCGCCCCAACCCAAAACGCGACCAGCCGCTGCTCGCGCACCTCCACCGCGGCGCCTGCCACCTCGGGATGAGCTCTCAGCGCCGCTTCGATTTCGCCCAGTTCGATGCGGAATCCCCGCACCTTGACCTGGCGATCGGCACGACCGAGGAAACGCAAGCGGCCGTCGTTCCCGTGCCGCCCCAAATCGCCCGTACGGTAAAGCCGTCCACCCACTGCAAACGGGTTCGGCACGAAACGTTCGGCCGTGGTCGCAGGACGCCCCAAATAGCCGCGGGAGAGGCCCGCGCCGCTCAAGCAGATCTCACCCCGCGCCCCCACCACCACCGGGCGGAGCCGCGGATCGAGGAGGTAAGCCTGGCCCCCGGTGAGCGGACGCCCGATCTCCGCCAAACCTCCGGGGACGCGACGCGCCCAGGTCGAATAGGTAGTGTCCTCGGAGGGGCCGTACAAATCGTTGACTTGCCCCACTCCCGCGGCATACAGCGCGTCGACCAGGGGGGGCTCCAGAGCCTCGCCCGCCAAGTTCACCGTGTGGACCCCGGCCAAAACCCCCAGACGCAACAACTCCGCAGCCGCGGACGGCACTGTGTTGATCAGCGTCACGCGCGTCCGATCCTCGAGTTCAGCAAATGCCAGCGCCTGCTCGACCAGAATCACCTGCCCACCCTGGCTGAGCGGCCCGAAAATCTCGAAAATCGACAGATCAAAGCACACCGACGTCGACGCCAAGACCCCAGACCAAGCTTCATGACCCAACGTCTGGGCCGCCCACTGCAACAGCGCGACCCCGTTGTGGTGGGTCACCGCCACGCCCTTAGGACGGCCAGTGGAACCCGAGGTGTAGATCAGCCAGGCCAGATTCTGCGGGTCGAGCGCCGCACGCCCACGGGGCACGTCGGGCATGCCAGCCCGGGGCACGCCAGCCCGGGGCACGCCAGCCCGGGGCACGCCAGCCCGG
>CAZCOV010000615.1:0-1778 GCA_964499975.1 uncultured Thermoanaerobaculia bacterium | reverse complement strand
GTGTGGCAGAGCCAGGTGCTGCGCAATCACTTCAACTCCTCGGTAGCGCTGGGCCACCACGTCTACGGCTTTGACAACGCCACCTTCAAATGTATCGACGGCCTGACCGGCGAGCAGAAGTGGGCCAAGCGCGGCCACCTCGGCAAGGGATCGCTGATCGCAGCAGCGGATCACCTGATCGTCTTGTCGGAGACGGGCGCCCTCCTGCTGGTCGCCGCAGACCCTCAGGCTTACCAAGAGAAAGCCGCGGTCCAAGTCCTCCAAGGACGCTGCTGGACCGCCCCCACCTTGGCTTGGGGACAGCTCTACCTGCGCAACCGCGAGCAGCTGGTCAGCCTCGATTTGCGCCCTGAACAAACTCCCCCGAACGCGCCCTGAAGGAGTTGCGGAATGTCAAACCGACCGATTCGCCCCAAGATCCCACGCTCCGCTCGTTGGTGCAGCTGGCTGGGCGCAGGCGCCCTGGCACCCCTTCTCCTGCTCGGCTTGGCTGCCACGGCCCAGACCCCACCCGCCCAGCTCAGCGCCACGCAGGTCCTTGCCCGCTATCGCGAAACCCTGGGCGCAGAGACCGACCTGGCCGCGGTCCGCGCCCTCAGGGTCAGCGGCAAACTGAGCCTCAACGGCTTCGAAAGCCCGTTCGTGATCTCCTGGCAGCACCCCAACCGCTGCCGTTTCGAGTGGCAGAGCGAAGACGGACCTGTTGTCCTCACTTTCGACGGCACCCGCTTGTGGGCTATCGGTGAGCAGGGTCTGGAATTCTTGTCTGAGGAGGAAGCGGTGATTTTCGGTGAGGAGAACCCGCCCTGGAACAGTCTCCTCCTGCACGCTGCCGAGCTCGGACACCAAGTCGAGCTGGTCGGCCCGGCTGAGGTCGATGGCACCCCGGTTTTTCACTTGCGCCTGCAACTGGCGAGCGGACGCGTCCAGCACTGGTACTTACACCGCGACGATTTCACCCTGGTCAAAAAAACCACACCGCAGAAAAACCGCCGGGGGGAGTACTCGCGTCACTTTTACTACCAGGAATTTCGCGCGGCGCCGGGCGGTCTCCGCTTGCCCCACTATTTCGAGCGCGAAGACCGGCAGTTTGTGCGTGCCTATCAGCTGGAAAAAATCGAGGTCAACCCGGAGTTCGACCCCAACCTTTTTGTCCCGCCTGCAGCCGATTCGGACGCGGGCAAAAGCGGATCTTGACCCGAATATGCCGACCAGCACCGTCGAAGACTATTTGAAAGCGATCTTACTCGCGGAACAGCAGCTGAGCGAAGGACAGCTGGTGACCATGGGACAGATCGCGAGCGCCCTCGGGGTAGCTGCGGGGACGGTGACCGCGATGGCCAAGGCCCTGGAGAAAAGCGGCCTGTTGGCCTACGAGCCCTACAACGGGGTGCGGCTTACCCCAGAAGGACGGCGGACGGCGGTCCACGTGATCCGCCGCCATCGCTTGATCGAACTGTTTTTGGTCGAGATTTTGGGGCTCGACTGGTCCGAAGTCCACGAGGAAGCCGAGCGGCTCGAACACGCCATGTCCGACAAGCTGATCGAACGCGTGGATGCGCTGCTCGGTTATCCCAGCGCGGACCCGCATGGAGATCCCATCCCCGACGGGCAAGGCAAGATCGAGCCGTCCGCTGCGTTGGTCACGCTGGGCGAATGCCTGGCAGGCACCCGTTTTCGCATCGCCCGGGTGAGCGACCAGGACGAGGCTTTCCTCCGCTTTGCCGAACGCCACGGCCTCAAACCGGGCGCGCAGGTCACGGTGCATCAGCGCGACC
>CAZCOV010000614.1:0-1792 GCA_964499975.1 uncultured Thermoanaerobaculia bacterium | reverse complement strand
CCATCTGCGACCAGCCGTCGAAAACAATGTGATGCACCACCAAGAAAAGCACGTGTTCGTTCGCCTGCAACCGCACCAATTGCAGCTCGAGCAAAGGCAATCGTGCAAGGTCGAAGGGCCGACGCAAGAAACGCTCACCCAGGGCGCGGGCAACGGGCGTGGGCGCAGACAGGTTCGCCAAGTCAATCACCGGCAGGTGCAGCGTGAGCTCGGCGGCGACCTCTTGCACTGGCTCCCCGCCCCGCACCACAAAGCGCGTGCGCAACACTGCGTGACGCCGCACGATCTCGTTCATCGTCCGCAGCAGCAGAGCGGGGTCCAGCGCGCCGCGGAAGTGGAACGCCCGCGGCATGTTGTAAAACGGGCTCTCCGGCGACAGCTGCTGCAGGAACCACAGCCGATGTTGGGCAAAAGACAACGGCAACTGCTCAGCTGCCGGAGCCTTGGGGATGCTCTGCTCCCGCGCGCTCTTCCACCGCTGCTGCGGATCCGCCGCTGCCGCCAGCTCGAGCACCGCCAGGGCCTGACCCCGCACCGTGGGCTCGGCAAAAAAGCGCCGTAGCGGCAGTTCCACCCCCAAGGCCGCGTGGATCCGCGACACCGCCTGCGTCGCCAGCAGCGAGTGCCCGCCCAGCTCGAAGAACGAGTCGTCGATCCCCACCCGCGGCGTCCCCAACACCTGACGCCAGGCCTCTGCGATCGCTTGTTCCGTCGGATTGCGCGGCACCTCCAACGGCCGCTCGCTCTCCAGCTGTCCCACTTCCGCACTCGGCAAGCTGCGACGGTCCACCTTGCCGTTGGGCTGACGCGGCAGGGCTTGGAGCTCAACAAACAGCGACGGCACCATGTACTCCGGCAAAAGCGTCCGCAACTGCTCCCGCGCTGCACCCAGCGGCCACCCTGCAGCCGCCACCACGAACGCCACCAGTCGGGCCGACTGCACCGCCACCGCGCACGCTTGCACTCCCCGCACCTGCCCCAGCACCGCTTCGATTTCGCCCAGCTCGATGCGGAAGCCCCGCACCTTCACCTGGTGGTCGATGCGACCCAGAAACTCCAGCTGTCCGTCCGCCAACCAGCGGACCAGGTCGCCCGTTTGGTACATCCGCTGGCCCGCCGCAAACCCGCAAGGCACGAACCGCTCACCGGTCAAGCCCGGACGGCCAACGTAACCGCGGGCTAAGCCCGCACCGCCCAACAAAAGCTCGCCCGGCGTCCCGATCGCCACCGGCTGACCCAAGGCCAACACCCACGCCTGGGTATTCGCGAGCGGACGGCCGAGCAAGATCCGCGCAGCAGAACGCTCCACCTTCCACGTCGTCGCCCAGATCGTCGCCTCGGTCGGGCCGTAGAGGTTCCACACCCCCATCGCTTCCGCCGAAAGCGTCGCAGCCAGGCCCCGCGGCAGCGCCTCACCTCCGCACAACACCCGCAAGCCCGCAAACGGTGACGGCCGACCCGCTTCCCGCGAAGCTTCCAGCATTTGCCAGGTCGCGGGAGTGGCCTGCATCACCGTCACCCGCAGGCGCTCGCGCAGCCTCGCCAGCGCCCGCCCATCCTCGGCCACCGCGCGCGCCGTCAGCTCCAAGCGCGCACCGCGCACCAGCGGCCAGAAGAGCTCCAAACCCGAAATGTCGAACGACAGCGGCGTCACCGCTAGCAGCGCGTCCTGCTGCGCAAGGTCCACCACTTCGGCAAAAGCTGCCAAGAAACTCGCGAGCGCTGCGTGCGCAATGCCCACCCCTTTGGGTCGGCCGGTCGATCCTGAGGTGTAGATCACGTAGGCCAGGTC
>CAZCOV010000613.1:0-1793 GCA_964499975.1 uncultured Thermoanaerobaculia bacterium | reverse complement strand
CCGCTTTGGCGCTGACCGCCTACTGGGTTGGGGGTGGTCAGCCCATTGCGTGGCGCGCCCTGCGCGATCGGCAGCGCAGCCGCCAGCGCTGGCTAGCCTTGGCTGCGCTCGCTGGGACTCTGGTGGTTGGGATCAGCGGGGCTGTGGCCGCGCTGGGAGATACTTTGAATCCGCCGACCAGCCACACTGAGGTCGTCGAACAGAGCCTGTCGCGGACCGCGCACTGGCTCGACCAGCTGCGGGTGATCCACCCGCTGCTCGCCGTGCTCCTCAGCCTGCTCCTTTTTTACTGGGTTGGCGTGGTGCGCCGCAGCAGCCCCGAAACCGCGCGGCTCACCGCCAAGCTGCTGAACGCTTTGGTCGTCGTCCAGCTCGCGGTGGGCGTCTTCAACGTCGCGCTGCTGGCGCCGATCCCCTTGCAGCTGCTGCACCTGCTCCTTGCCGACCTGGTCTGGATTTGCCTCATCTTGAGCTGTGCGACAGCGTGGGGGAGCGAAAATCCCGCCGGAGCGCCCGCTCTTTGAGCAAAAAAGGCAAAGCAAAAAGGGCACCGGCTGTTGCTGGAGGAAGCGCCATGGAGAAAGAACCCGAATCGCTCGACGCCCGGCTGGCCCAGTTACGCCGGGATTATCAGCAAAGCCCCCTGCGCCGTCAGGACTTGCTGTCCGACCCCTTCGCTCAGCTCGCCGCCTGGCTCGAAGCAGCGATGGCTGCCGCGCTGCCCGAGCCCACGGCCATGACCCTCGCGACGGTCGCGCCCGACGGTACTCCGCAGGCGCGCATCGTCTTGCTCAAGGGTTTAACTCCCCAAGGGCTCACTTTTTTCACCCACTATGACAGCGCCAAGGGACGCGAGCTAGCAGCCCATCCGCAAGCCGCCGTCTGCCTGGCTTGGCTCGAACTCCACCGACAAGTCAGGGCGGTGGGCGCTGTGACCCGGGTTTCCCCAGAAGAGTCTACGGCTTACTTCGCCACCCGACCGCGGGACAGCCAGCTTGGGGCTTGGTGCTCACCGCAAAGCCAAGTGATCGCGAGCCGCGAGGCCCTGGAAGCACGTCTGGCCGAAGTGACCGCGCGCTTCCATGAGCGCGACGTGCCTCTCCCACCGTTTTGGGGCGGTTTTTGTCTCAAACCCCGCCAATTCGAGTTCTGGCAAGGGCGTCCCAACCGTCTCCACGACCGTTTTCGCTACACCGCAACCGATCGTGACTGGAACCTCGAACGCCTCGCACCGTGATCCGTTTGGCACTTGCAGCCATCGGGTCCATAACCCGTTGGGGACTCCACCGGGACTGGCGGTGGGAGTAGACGATCGTATCTGTGGCTACTAGCAATTCTGCTACGTAGCAAGCTTGCTACGTACCTCTCGCTGCCTCACAACAACCGCAGCTGACGGACCGCGGGATTGTTGTGCGCGGACGAACGGGGTGGGTGACGATCGCGCTGCCGACTGAGAATCGCCCCGGGCAAGCTTTCGAGAAAAGGCGAGGGGTCGGTCTCGCGTTCGCTACCCCGCCAAAAACGGTGCCTGGCCGAGGTCAGGAAAAGGCGAGACTCGGCCCGGGTCAAACCTACGAAGAACAAACGTCGCTCTTCATCGATGGCGGTGTCCAGCGGAGACGTGAAGTGCAGCGGCAACAGGCCGTCCTCACAGCCGATGATGAACACTACCGGGAACTCCAGGCCCTTGGCCGCATGGAGGGTGAGCAGGGAGACGCGCTCGGCACGCGGATCCCAAGTATCGACCTCGACGCCCAGCGTCACCTCTGCCAAGAACCCCGCCAGGTCGCCAT
>CAZCOV010000612.1:0-1802 GCA_964499975.1 uncultured Thermoanaerobaculia bacterium | reverse complement strand
CCCCGCCGAGGGTGACCCCGCCGAGGGTGGCCCCGCCGAGGGTGGCCCCGTCCAGGGTGGCCCCGCGGCTCAGGGCTGCGCGGTCGATCTTGCCATTGGCCAGACGCGGCAGCTCGGTCAGTACGGCAAAGCGCAGTGGCACCAGCGGCTCGGGCAAGCGCTCGCGCAGCGCGCGGCGGAGGTCGCCACACCAAGCCGCAGCCACCTGATCACTCGCAGCCAAGGCAAGGTCCTCCGGCACCACAAAAGCCACCAGCTCCAGATCCTTGCGCTCTCCCCTGGGCAAGGCCAAAACCGCTGACGTCGCCACGCCCGAAAGCAGCGCCAGTTGCGCTTCGACCTCGGCCAGCTCCACGCGAAAACCGCGGATCTTGACCTGATGGTCGACCCGGCCCAAAAACTCCACCCGACCATCCGGCAAGGTACGTGCAACATCCCCGGTCCGGTACAGCCGCGCACTCGGATCCCAAGGATCCCGCACAAAGCGCTCGGCCGTGAGGTCCGGCCGGCCCCAATAGCCGCGCGCCACACCCCAGCCGCCGATCACCAGCTCGCCGCGCACCCCGATCCCCACCGGGCGCAGCTGGGGATCGACCACCATCACCCGGCTGTTGTCGAGCGGACGGCCGAGCGGTACGGACCCGCTCGGGCAGTCGGCTGCGGCCAACCGGCCGGCCAGCACCCCCACCGTGGTCTCGGTCGGGCCGTAGTGGTTGAACACCCTGCAGTGCGGCGCCAAGCACTGAATCCGTCCGATCAACTCCCCATCGCTCGCTTCCCCACCCAAAACCAAGCACTGCCGCGGCAGCAGTCGTTCGGCTCGCGGCACTTGCAGCAAGGCGCGTAAGTGCGAGGGCACGATCTTCAAGCAGTCGATGCGCTGCCTTTCCCCATATTCCGCGAATGCCAGGGGATCACGGGCCACCTCAGCGCTGATCAGGTGCAGGCATCCGCCGTCGATCAGCGAGAGAAACACCGTGGTGTTGCCGAGGTCCGCCGCCAAGCTCGAAACCGTGGCAGAGCCCGCCCCAGATGCCATGCCCAACCGCGCGCCGACCCCGTAAACGTAATTGACCAGCTGACGGTGTTCGACCGCCACACCTTTGGGTTCGCCGGTCGAGCCCGAAGTGAAGATCACGTACACCAAATGATGGCTTTGCACCGGACGTTTGAGGCGGCTGGCACCTCTCAATTCGCGGCGGCTGGCACCTTGTTCGGCACCTTGTTCGCGGTGGCTGGCACCTGGTTCGAAGGCACCTGGTTCGAGGTGGCTGGCACCTTTGATCTCTGACATTTCCGCCAGCGCTAGTACCTGCACGGAGGGAGGCAGCCCGGCGCGCTCGCCACCATTTCCGACCACCAACCAACGCGCGTCCGCGGCCTGGAGTAGCGCCGAACGCCGCAGGTCCGGCAGGTCAGGATCGAGCGGGAGATAGGCCCCGCCCGCTTTGAGCACTCCCAAGAGCCCTACCATCAGGTGCGCTGAACGCTCGGCCTCGAGCCCGACCGGCAAGTCCGGACCCACGCCCCATGCGACCAGTTGACGGGCCACGAGCTCGGCCCGCTGGTCGAGTTCGCCATAGCTCAGCTGCGCTTCCGCAAAAACCACGGCGCGTGCGTCCGGACTGCGGTCCACCGCGCGGGCGAACAGCTCATGAACGCACACCTCCTGAGGGTGTGCGGCGGCCGTCGCATTCCACTCGACCCCCACTTGATGCTCCTCGGCCGGGGTCAGGAGCGGCATTGTCCCCAGGGGCTGGTGCGGGTCGAACGCGACGCGGGCCAGCAGCTCGCTCCAATGG
>CAZCOV010000611.1:0-1815 GCA_964499975.1 uncultured Thermoanaerobaculia bacterium | reverse complement strand
CTCCTCCTGGCATCGGCTTTGATCCCGACCGCGTTGTCATCGCTCCACGCCCAGCCAAAATACAAGCTCGTCGTCCTCGGACCAACGTCGGTCGTCACGAGCCGGGCCACCGACATCAACGACGATGGAATCATTGTCGGAGACTGGCTGGAGGCGGGGACGTTCCTGGAGCACGCCTTCATCTCCGTCGGCGGAGGATTTACGCCTCTGCCCACCCTGGGCGGTGACCGGGCGAGCGCATTCGCAGTGAACGCCGCCGGTGCCGTGGCGGGATGGTCGTACGACGGCTCAAACCAAAAATATCCCGTGGTCTGGCAGGGGGGATCGCCGGTGAGCCTCGGATCGCTGGGAGGGGGCGACGGAAGCTCGAGCGCCATCAACGACAGCGGGTGGGTCGTTGGGGACTCCAAGCTGGCCACCCCCGATTACCACGCGTTCCTGAACCGCAACGGCGGAATGGAGGACCTCGGGCCGGGTCTGGCGCGGGACGTGAACGAACGGGGGCAGGTGTTGATTTCCGGTGCCTCCGCGTCCCTCTGGGACAATGGCGCGGTGACGCCGCTCCCGCTGTCGAAGGTGCACGCCATCAACAACAACGGCACGATTGTCGGCGAGTCGGGCGTCGAGGTCGTGGTTTACGCGGGAGGAACCACGACCGGGCTCGGGATCCCGGGAGCCCTCTACGCCGGAATCAACGATACCGGCGACGTCGTCTCGGGCCACCATCTGTGGAGAGACAACATCCTCTATGATGTCAATACGCTGATCGGTTCGGGTGGCGGATGGAACCTTGTCTACTCCTACGGCATCAACAACCGCGGGGACATCGTCGGGCAGGCCACCGACGGCTCGAAATACCTCGCGGTGGTGCTTCTCGCGGATCCCATCATCGTCACCAAACCCGCGAACGGGGACTTATGGGTGGCGGGAACCATCGATACCGTGCGGTGGCAGGCCCGGGGCATCGATTCCGTCGATGTCCTCCTCGTGACGACAACAGGGGGCACGGAAACGGTCGTCCGCGACCTCGCACAGACCATCGATCGGCGTCGATTCAACGTCAGCGTTTGCGTGCTGAAAGAACTTGGACCTGTTGGTGAAGACCTGGCGAAGTCTGGTGTCGACATTACCGCGCTGTCGCCGGACGAATTAGCCGACGTGCGCAACCGCAAAATCGGCTTCGTCTTTCAGCAGTTTCATCTGCTTTCGCGCGCCACGGCATTGGAAAACGTTGCCGTGCCTTTGCAGTATGCCGGGGTGGCAGGGGCCGAGCGGCGCGCGCGTGCGCGCGAGATGTTGGTGGCCATGGGATTGGGAGATCGATTGGATCATACCCCGATGAAGCTCTCCGGCGGGCAACAACAGCGCGTGGCCCTCGCCCGCGCCTTGGTCACCCAACCCTCGCTCCTGCTGGCGGATGAACCTACCGGCGCGCTCGATACCCAGACGTCTGCGGAGATCATGGAGGTTCTTCAGCGCTTGAATGACGATGGCGTCACCATCGTATTGGTGACCCATGAGCCGGATATTGCTGCTTTTGCCAAGCGCCGAATTCTATTCAGAGATGGGCGCGTGGTGGAAGACATAGCACTGGATAGAAAAGTAGGGGTCGAGTCGTGAAGCGACTATTGTCGTGCAGGGTTGTGCATTGGGCGAGCGCATTGACCATCGCCGTTACGGCGTTGCGTACGCACCTCATGCGGTCCGTATTGACCGCCCTGGGTGTCATGATCGGTGTGCTCGCCGTGGTGCTGGCGGTGGCGGTGGGCGACGGTGCCAAGAACTCGGTGGTGGATTCCATCAATCAACTGGGTT
>CAZCOV010000610.1:0-1815 GCA_964499975.1 uncultured Thermoanaerobaculia bacterium | reverse complement strand
CGCTCCCCTCGCTGACAGGTTCAAGTCATCATTCAAGTCATCATTCAAGTCATCCAAGTCATTCACGTCATCCACGTCATCCAAGTCATCAGTTTAAGTCATCAAGCCCTGGCCGGCACCAGGGATTGACGGCAGCCAAGGGGAGTGGCAGCATGGGGGGAATGGCTGCTTCGCCTCCCTAACCGACTGACTCTGCGCCTGCAGAGCAGCGCTGACCACCGAGGTATGTCTATGGACCAGGATCCGTCGTATCCGCCTCCTCCCCCCTATCTGCCGCCGCCAGAAGCCGCTCCAAGCCCGCGCTTGCCGTGGGAAGAACGGCAACGCTTAGGTTTTGGCGAGGCCCTTGTGGCTACCGTCCGCTTGCTCATCACCGCGCCGCAGGACGCTTTTCGCCGCCTGCGCCCGGACGACGACTTGACGAGCCCGATTCTTTTCGGGGTGATCCTCACCTGGGTAGGGCAGTTCGTGTACTTGTTTTGGCAGATGCTGTGGGGCTCTGCTCTGGACTCTCTGGGCCCTTTGCTGGGCAACTGGCAAGGCGCCGCAGCGCTCTCCGGGGGTGGGCTTGGCGTGGTCCAGGCGGTGATCATGCTGGTTTTGGCCCCGATCTTCTACGTGATTTTCCTCTTCATTTTCTCCGGCATTTACCACTTGGCCTTGAGTCTGCTCGGCGGCCTCGACCGCTCGCCCCTGGGCTTTGCCGGGACGCTCAAGGTCTTGGCTTATGCATCGGTCGCCGGACTCGGCAATGTGGTGCCCTTTGTCGGTGTGTTGATCGTCTTGATCGGTTCGGTCATCTTGCTGGTGATCGGCTTCAGCGAGGCGCACCGCACCGATCAGGGCAAGGCGATCATCGCGGTTTTGATTCCGCTGGTTTTGTGCTGCGTGTGTGTGGCGGTGCTGGCCGTGCTGTTCGGTGCGGCGATTGCAGCGGCGATTGCGGCAGCAGCGAGTCATGGCTGAAGCAGCGGACCGCCAGCTCGGGTTTTGCTGGGCGGGGGTGGTGCTGGCGCTCTGTGCGCTGTCGCCCTTCGGCCCAGCTTTTGCGTCCCAGCTGTGGCACTGTCCGTTCAAGACCCTGACCGGATTCCCGTGCCCCAGCTGCGGGACCACCCGTGCCGCGCTCGCTTTGGCCCGCTTCGACTTCTGGGGCGCACTCGTCTCCTATCCGTTGCCCACGATCGCCTGGCTGCTGTTCCTCTTGGGTGGCCTCGGCGCGGGCTGGCTCGCCTGGCAGAACCGCCCGTTGCCGCAGCTCCCGCCGCTCTCCGGCTGGACCAAGTTCGCCATCATCGCGGCGATCCTCGCCAACTGGGCCTATGCGATCGCCACCGGCGTGTGAGTCGGTGGACCCAAGCTCGCTGAGGTCATTCTTGTGGGGTATTTTCTTGTGGGGTATTGTTGTTGAGTCTGCCTGTGGATAGACTACCGATATGAAAGCCATTCAAATCAACTTTGACGAAGAACTTTTGGCCAGGCTCGATGCAGACGAACAGGTTCAACGCAAAGGGCGATCGGCAGTACTGCGTCAGGTTACCGAGGATTATCTGCAGCAACGGTGGAACGATTCCATCGCAGCTCAGTACAAAGCGGCCTATGGCACAGACCGAGGGTTGGGCGAGGAATTCGCGGGATGGACTGAACAGGGCGTATGGTCAGAAGAGTGAATCGGGGTGAAATCTGGCTTTATCAGTTCAAGCCTCCTGACTAGCGACGGCCCGTCCTCATCTTGACCCGCCAAGATGCCTTGGATCTCTTGGACACCGTGATCGTCGCGCCAGGTTTCTCATGCCGATTGCAGATCGAGCATTT
>CAZCOV010000609.1:0-1821 GCA_964499975.1 uncultured Thermoanaerobaculia bacterium | reverse complement strand
CGCAAGACCTGCGCTGGGTCGACTGGGACCGCTACAGCAACCGCCAGCAAACCAAGATGACGCTCGGCGGCCTGGTCGGCCATCTTGTGCTCGTCGGCGATCTTGCACCCTTGAGCGCGCTGCTGCGCACGATCGAGATCGTCCACGTGGGCAAGGGCGCAACTTTTGGCCTCGGGCACGTGCGTGTGACCACGGCTCCCGCTGAAATTCTGATGGCTGTGCGCGGGGTGTAACGCCCAGCGCGGTCGGCTCCCCGCCCCGGCTTTGCCCGGAAGCTCCCGGCATTTCCACGCCACGATCGGAAAAATGGCCGGGCGACTAAACCAATCTTTCCAGGTCGCATCTATAGCGAGAAAGCGGATTCGTCCGCCACCTGAAGCGGCCGGACGGGGGCCGTGCGATCGTCGCCCTCGCCCTTTTGTCCGGCTTGCGGCAGGAAGTTGGGGGCAAGTCGTGACAGCAGCAGGTAATCCATATCCCGGTCCGCGGTCCTTCGAAAGCGAGGACCGCGCTTTTTTTTTCGGCCGCTCGACCGAAGCACGCCAGCTGTTGGCGTTGGTTGTGGCGGAGCGGATGGTGGTGGTTTATGCCGCCTCTGGCGCCGGCAAGTCGTCGCTGTTGGAAGCCGAACTGATCCCCCGCTTGCGCGCCTTGCGCGGCGTCTTCGTCTTGCCCTCGACCCGGGTGGGTGGGGATTTGCCGCCCGGACTTGGACTGCAAATCGACAATGCCTACACTTTCAACCTTCTGAGCGATCTCGAGCCGGCTGGCAGCGCGGCCGAGGCCCTCGTCGGCTTGACCTTGGCGCAAGGGCTGGCTCGCCTGAGCAGCTTTGCCAGCGCCGCGGACCAACCCAAATTTCTCATCCTGGACCAGTTTGAGGAACTGTTCACGGCCCACCCGGCGCGCTACCCTGAACGCGCGCGTTTTCTGCATCAGCTGCGCGAGAGCCTGACGCTTTTCCCCAGCCTGAGTGTGGTTCTCGCCCTGCGCGAGGACTACCTGGCCCAGCTCGATCCTTTTTGCGGGCTGTTTCCCGATCGCTTGCGGGCGCATTTCCGGCTCGACCTGCTGGGGGTGAGTGCCGCCGAGGAGGCAATCCGCAAGCCCGCGGCAGCAGCGGGTGTCGAGTTCACCGCGGCGGCGGCCCGCCACTTGATCGACGATCTGCGGCGCTCCCTGGTCCAGGCGCCAGACGGCACCACGGAAGAAATTCTCGGCCCCGTGATCGAGCCGGTGCAGTTGCAGGTCACCTGTCGACGTCTGTGGGAGCAACGCCCACCCCAGGCCGCGACCATCGACGCTCTCCAGGTGGCCGGGTTGGGCAAGGTGGATAGTGCGCTGGCTGACTACTACGCGAGTACCGTCGCCGCGGTCGCCGGTGCCTCTGGCATCCGTGAGCGGGCCCTCCGCGACTGGATCGAACGGCAGCTGATCACTGCCCAAGGCTTGCGTGGCCAGGTGCTGCGCGGTGCCGGGCACACCCAGGCTCTCGACAATCAGGGGCTCAAGGCCCTGGTCGACCATCATCTGGTGCGAGCTGAGGAGCGCCGCGGCGCGCTGTGGTACGAACTGGCGCACGATCGTCTGATCGAACCGATCCGCAGTGACAACGCCACCTGGCGCGAGACCCGTCTCCATGCCTTCGAGCGTCAGGCTGCACTGTGGCAGCAAGAGGGACGTCCACCCGGACTGATTTTGAGCGGCGAGTCGCTGTTGGCGGCGGAGCAGTGGGCTGCCACCCAGGTCTTGGAGGCGCACGAGCGGGACTTTCTCGCCGTCTGTCAAGAGGCGCGGGCGCGCGCTCGGCGTGAGCGCTTC
>CAZCOV010000608.1:0-1827 GCA_964499975.1 uncultured Thermoanaerobaculia bacterium | reverse complement strand
CGTCGCCGATTTTCGTGCTGTCGCCGCCGCGCGCCGGCTCGACGCTGTTGCGCGTAATGTTGGCGGGTCATCCGCAATTGTTTGCGCCACCGGAGCTGGAATTGTTGGGTTTTGCCACGATGAGCGACCGCCGCGCGGCATTTCAAGGGGTCCACAGCTTTGGTGCCGAAGGGCTGTTGCGCGCGGTCATGGAATTGCGCGGCCTGGAGGCGGACGCGGCGAAAGCCTTGGTTGACCGTTGGGCTGAGGAAGACCTGGAGGTGGGGGCGCTTTATGCGCAGCTTCAGGCGTGGTGTTGCGGCCGTCGTCTGGTCGACAAGACCACGACTTACGCGCTCGATCCGCAAGCCTTGCGCCGTGCGGAAGAGTTGTTTGCAGGGGTGCATTACATCCACTTGTTGCGTCATCCCTGCGCCACGCTCAAGTCTTACGTCGACGTGCGTCTCGAGCAATTTTTACGTTTCGAGAATCCATTTAGTGCGCGTCAGCAAGCGGAATTGCTGTGGCTAGTCGATCATCAAAATATATTGGAGTTCCTCCAGACCGTGCCCCAAGAGCGGCAGTATCGCTTGCGATTCGAGGATTTGTTGGGCGATCCGGAAGGGATCAGCCGGGAGCTGTGCGCTTGGCTGGGCCTGGAGTTTGCGCCGGCGATGCTTCAGCCCTACTCTGGCCGGCGGATGACCGATGGGATCCACGCGGCCTCGCGCATGCACGGGGATCCGCGCTTTCACGAGCACCAGGGCATTGATGTTGACGTGGCGGAGAAGTGGCGGGGTGCATATCGCTGGCGCGATCTCGCGCCGGTCACGCGGCAGCTGGCCGAGCAATTGGGTTACCCCAGCGAAGACGAAGCAGCTGCGGGGCTCTTGATCCCGCGGCGCCAGGACCCGCGGCGGGCACCGCTCTCGTGGATGCAGGAAGCGTTTTGGTTGATCGAACAGCAGGAGCGTTCAGAGCTCAGCGTGTATCGCTCCAACCACCAGGTCCAGTTGCAAGGGCAGCTCGACGTCTCCGCCTTGACCCAGAGCTTCCAGAAGATGGCCGAGCGGCATGAGATCTTGCGCAGCCGCTTCGACCTCGATGAGGACGGGCAGACCTACCAGGAGGTGTTGCCGAGTATCCGGGTGCAGCTCCCGCAAGTGGACTTGACCGCGCTTTTGGCGGCAGACCGCGAGCGCGAGGAACAGCGGGTGCTGCTCTTGCGGTCGCGTCGGCGGCTGGACTTGCGGCAGGCCCCGGCCTGGCTGTTGCTGCTGGTGCGGCTTGCCCCCGAGCGGTTCAGCTTGCTGGTGTCGATGCACCACATCCTCAACGACCATTGGTCGATGGGCGCGATTTTCTTTCCCGAACTCGCGACCTGCTACGAAGCTTTTGCCACCGGGCAAGCGCCGCGCCTGCCGGAGCTTTCGGTGCAGTACGGGGACTATGCGTTGTGGGAGCGCGAGCGCCTGCAAGACGAAGTGCTGGCGCGGTTGCTCGGTTACTGGGGTGAGAAGCTGCGAGGGGGCATGCCCCAGCTGCGCTTGCGCACCGACCATCCACGGCCAGCCCATCCGAGCTTCCGCGGGGACACGTTGCAGTTTGCGGTTTCGGCCGAACTGACCCGGGCGCTCGAGCAGCGCAGCCGAGAAGCCAATGTGAGCCCGTTCATGGTGGGCCTGGCAGCTTACCAGCTGCTGCTGGCGCAGTACTCGGGGCAAGAGCACATTCTGGTGGCGAGTCCCACGGCGAACCGTTTCCGCAAGCAGACCGAGCAGTTGTTTGGCTGTTTTACCAACATGCTGCTGCTCACCACCGACTTGAGCGGCAACCCCACCTTGGACG
>CAZCOV010000607.1:1644-1884 GCA_964499975.1 uncultured Thermoanaerobaculia bacterium | reverse complement strand
CGTCGTTGGCTGGCTCGTAAAGCGCAAAGCGGCGGCAGTCACTCCGCCGCCGCCGCCGGACGCACCGGCTCCAGCGCCCCCGGCCCCAGAGCTCGTCGCGGCCCAGACCCATTCGTGAGTCGAAGATCAGGAACGTATTTCATTGTCCCAGCCCCCTGCTATTGAGAGAGGTTCAACCGCAAGACAAGGAGAAGCTATGAAGTGAGCCAACCTCGCTCCGGCGGTTAGGATGCTGGTGAT
>CAZCOV010000607.1:0-1634 GCA_964499975.1 uncultured Thermoanaerobaculia bacterium | reverse complement strand
GGCAGGCCATCGCGACCAATACTACCTCGTCGCCTCACGTCGCGAAGCGAGTCAGGATCGTTCGCCCAGCAATCTTCAAAGCGCAGGCATTCTCCCAACCTTCTTAACAGGAGAAGCTATGAAGTGAGCCAACCTCGCTCCGGCGGTTAGGATGCTGGTGATTCCAGTGTCAGAACCCCAAACGCGAAGGAGGTTGGCTGTGAACTATTGTGGTCTCGATATCGCGGGCGTGTCCAGCTACTTGTTCGTCACCGATGCGAAGGGGCAGAAGCGATTCGGTGGTTTCGTGGCCACGACGCGCGTGGAGCTAGAAGCGAAGTTGCGCCCGTTCTTGCGCGGCGGCTTGGCCGTGGCCATCGAGGCCGGCAACCAGACCGCCTGGATCCATGAAGTGCTCGTGGCGCTTGGCGCCGAGGTTACCGTGGTGAACCCGACCAAGGTCAAGCTGATCGCAGAGAGTCGGTGCAAGACCGACAAGGCCGATGCCAAGATCCTCTGCGAACTGCTGCGCCTGGGCGGCTTGCCCGAGCCGGTACACATGCCAGGCAAGGAGACGCGCGGCCTGCGCGGACTGCTTGTGGCTCGGCGGCAGCTGGTGGCCACGCGCACCAAGGTTTGCAACGTCGTGCGCGGCTTGTTGCGTCAAGAAGGCGTACGCTTGCCAAGCAATGCTCTGAGCAGCATCGTGGGCTGGCAGCGCCTGTGCCAGCAGGGCTTCGAGCACGAGCACCTGGCGGTGATCGTGGGCAGCTACTTCGACACGTTCCGGCAACTGACCAAGTCCATCCAGGCACTGGAACGCGAGTTGGCCGAGCGCGAGCAGCAAGACGCACGTGCAGCCAGGCTGCAGACGATGCCCAAGGTCGGCCGCATCGCCTCGTTGACGTTCCTGGCGGCGGTCGATGATGTGAATCGATTCCCGTCGTCGCGCAAGCTCGTCGGCTACTCGGGCTTGGCGCCGACGGTGCGCAGCAGCGGCGAGCGCACCGAGTATGGCTCGATCAGCCGTACAGGGCGTGCGGAACTTCGCGCCGTCTGGGTGCAGATCGCCCACCTGGTCGCCAGCGACGACAGCCGAGCCACGGCGCCGTTGCGGCGCTGGTTCACGCGCGTGGCCACCAAGCGCGGCAAGAAGACGGCGACCGTGGCTCTCGCTCGAAAGCTGCTGGTGATCGCCTACCAGTTGCTGCGCCATGGAACGGATTACGACGTGGGCCGACTCAAACGTCGTCGCGCGTGATACTGGTCTGGGGGGCGGGAACCAGCGGCCCCAGTTTCCCGCCCCCCAGACCCCCCACCCTCCTTCCCTCTTTCTGTTCCGCGGGGGAAACCGAGGGCTTGCTGACGGGCGGAGCAGTGCATTCATCCGTCTGAGTGAGGCCGAAGACAAGGTACTCGGAGAAGCAGTCGTGGATCTCTGAGGGAGACAGCCCGCATTTTTGGCTGGCCCATCGAGGCCCGAACAGGAGAATGGGCGTCCCCGCTTGACAGGACCAGCTTGGTGTGCGGCTTGCTGAGCCAGCGCGAATGGGAGGTTGGTCAAGCTCCACGATCGCCAGCACTTGTGCCTTGACACGGCTCACTTCATGGGAGCCAGGTATGAAGGTCAGACTCCTTTATGTCCCCGATCTCTG
>CAZCOV010000606.1:0-1896 GCA_964499975.1 uncultured Thermoanaerobaculia bacterium | reverse complement strand
TGCCAAACTGGCACTTCTCGCCTGGTCGGCACTTTCCGCAAGGTCTGCCATTCAGCATGGGAAAACGGCCGGGCGGTTCCTCGCTTGCGCTTTGGGAGACATTGCAGCCGTTGGTAAAATCGAGTGTTCGATGGAGTCGTCGCAGGCTGTTGCATGCGATGGCCAGCCCCACATCGCAGGCAAAGGCCTGCCCCTACCGAATCCACGAGCGATCTCCATGTGCCGTTCAACAATTTCTTGCGGGCTATTGTTGGTCTCTACCTGTCTAGTCCACGCACAGGAGGCGGTGCGACTCATCGAGAACTACCAACCCAACTACCAGTACCGCACGAGCTGTCGCGTCGAAATCGAGGGTTCGCTGAGAGTGCCCCCGGGAAAAGATCAGCCGGCACAGACTCTGAAAATCACCGGCAAGAGCGTCATCGAATACCACGAGCGCGTGTTGAGCGTCGCGCAGGGCAAGGTGGACAAGACGGTCCGCAAGGTGCATCGCATGGACTTTACGCGGATCGTTGGCGGGCAGGACCAGGAAAGCAAGCTGCGCCCCGACGTCGGCTTGCTTGTCATTCAGCGCTTGCAGAACCTGGAAGTGCCGTTTTCGCCGCAAGGCCCGCTGACGCTGGGCGAGATCGAGCTGGTGCGGACGGACGTCTTCACGCCGACGCTGGTCGGGCTTTTGCCCAAGGCGCCGGTGCGCAGCGGCGACGATTGGGCCGCGGATCTGGACGCCATCAAAGAGCTGACCGATCTGGAATCGATCAAGAAAGGCGGGTTGACGTGCCGGTTCGAGGGCACCGATCGCGTCCACGCTCATTTGGCCCGCGTCGGCTTCAAGGGGCAGCTCAGCGGCATCGGCGAGGATGGACCGGCCCAGCATGATCTCGAAGGCTATTTCTTGTTCGACTTGAAAAAAAATCACATCAGTTACGTGTCGCTGCAAGGCATTCATCGGCCGCTCAGTGCTGACGGGCTGCCGCAGGGTGAGGTCCGCGGGACCTTTGTGCTGGCGCGCGATCCAGCCGAAACGGTCGAGCTGAGCGATGCTGCTTTGGCGCGCTGGAATCTGAACCCCAGCGACGAAAGCACGCTGCTGTTGTTCGATGGACCGGACGTGCGGTTCTTGTATCCGCGCAACTGGCGGGTCGAAGAGGCGAGCGGCCGGCAGCTGCGCGTCGTCGAGCGGCAAGGCAGCGACGTGCTCATGACGCTCGATCCCGCGGCCAAGTTGCCGGCGGTGGGCCAGTTTCACAAAGAAGTGCTAGCAGGATTGCAACAGCAGAAGGCAGTCATCGACCGATCGTCGAACCCGCGGTTGCTTCAGCAGAATCCGTTCTCCATCGAACAGTTCGCCGTCGAGGCCCGCTTTGGCAATCAGCCGGCGAGCTTCGATTACTACGTGATTCGCCAGAGCACAGGTGGAGCGACATTGTCCGCGCGCTACCTGCCCGCCCAGGCCGACGCCCGGCGCCGCGAAGTCGAACGGGTGGCGAAGAGCCTGGTGCTCATGGTGAAGTGAGTCACTTCAGCTGCTCCATGGCATCCTTGCCGTTGATGTAGCCCAGGCCCTTGACCCCCTTGAGCGTCGTCAGGTCGGCCTTGGTGCGGATTGGAATGTTGAGGCTGTAAACGGTCATCCCCTTGAGCACGTTGTAATCGCGGACCGCCGTCTTGTTGAGCCCGAGGTACTGCCACGAGATGGACTTGAGCGGGCTGATGTCCGAAACGGCAGTTTCCGACAGTTCCAGCCAGTTGACTTTCGACTCCTTCAGGGCGCTGACGCCTTTGACGGGCGTCTTGGTCAGCGTTAGCTTGGTCACCGACATCGACTTGAGCGGCGACAGATCGCTGACGCGCGTGGCCGACAGGTCGAGGATCGCCAGCGGCATTTCCTTGAGC
>CAZCOV010000605.1:0-1908 GCA_964499975.1 uncultured Thermoanaerobaculia bacterium | reverse complement strand
CCAGCCGCTGCCAGACCGCTTGAGAAGCGGTCGCTTGAGGATCGGCTGGCACCTCGCGAGAATCGGCTGGCACCGCTCGAGAATCGGCTGGCACCTCGCGGAGACCGCACAAATCGACGACCGGCAAGGGACGTGGCGTCCACGGATGGATCACCTGCCGGGCGACTCCACCCTCCTCGACGAAGGTTGTCCGCAGGGCTTCGTGACGCTGAACGAGTTCGCTGAACGCCCGTTCGAGCGCTTTGACGTCGAGCCGACCTTGCAGACGAACTGCTGCGGGAATGTTGTAGGTGGCGCGGCCGGGTTCCAGGCGGTCGATAAACCACAAGCGCTGCTGGGCAAAGGACAGCTCCGCGCTGGTCCGCGCTGAGGCAACGAGCGGTGGGGCAGGATGCTGACTACCGGTCTGCCGCGCTTCCTCGATGCGGCGGGCGAGGTCTGCGACCCGCGGCGCTTCGAAGATGGTGCGCACGGGAAGCTCAACGCCAAACGCTTGGCGTAGGCGAGAGATGACTTGAATCGCCAGCAACGAGTGGCCGCCCAGCTCGA
The DNA here is from genome assembly GCA_964499975.1 of uncultured Thermoanaerobaculia bacterium. Taxonomy (GTDB): domain Bacteria; phylum Acidobacteriota; class Thermoanaerobaculia; order Multivoradales; family J023; genus CAZCOV01. The sequence goes on along the minus strand of CAZCOV010000605.1, from coordinate 1,359 downwards.
AGAACGAATCGTCGAGCCCGACTTGGGGCTGATCCATCAATGCCGCGAAGATCCCCGCCACGATCTCCTCGACTGGGTTCTGGACGGCGCTCGGCTCGACCTCCTGGTCCGCCGCCGAGGACGCGGTGGCACAGGCCGCCCGCAACGCCTGACGATCGACCTTGCCATTGGCCAAGAGGGGTAAAGCCGGGAGCGCAACGAACCGCGCGGGCACCAAGGCCTCCGGCAAACGCGCGCGCAGGTGTTCCCGCAACTCTGCTGACCTCGTCGTCGGCGCGACCACACCGACGATCAGGCGCTGCTCGTCGACCAACGCCGCGCAAGCCCGAACCCCGGGATGTTGACTCAGCACCGCCTCGATCTCCCCCAGCTCGATGCGCAGTCCCCGGACCTTGACTTGGTGGTCGATGCGGCCCACGAACTCGACATCGCCGCTGGCCAGCCACCGCGCCAGGTCCCCAGTGCGATACATCCGGGCCCCCGGTTCTCCTGACGCCAGCGGGTCCGGGACGAATGCTTGGGCGGTGCGGCGCGCCAGACCCTCGCCGAGCAGCCCCTGATAGCCCCGGCCCACATTGCCTCCAGCGAGGTGCAGTTCGCCAAACACCCCGGTGGGTTGCACCTGGGCTCGCCGGTCGAGAACGTACATCCGGGAACCCGCCAGCGGGCGTCCGATCGGAACCAGTGCGCTGGTGGTTGGGGCGTGGATGGGGTAAGTGCAAACCCCCACCGTGGCCTCGGTCGGACCATAGTGGTTGACCACGCGCAGACCCGGCGCCACCGCGCGGATCCGTTCCATCTGAACCCAGGTCGAAGCTTCCCCGCCGACGATCAGCAGCGACCGCGGCAACAGGGCTTCGCGCAGCGCAGAAGGCTCTAAACCAGCGTCGCGTCCAGCCTCGAGCAAGACCTGGAAAAAAGAAGGCACGATCTTCAAGACGTCCGCCGGATGCTGGGTGAAAAACCGTCGCACGGCCGCCGGATCCGTGGCATGGTCGTCGCTGGGCAACTGCAAACAGCCCCCGCTGAGCAAGGCCGAGAAGATCATCTGGATACCGGCGTCAGCGGTCAGAGGTGCCAGGGTGACCAGCTTGGCCGCGGGCGGCATGGCCAAGCGGAGACCGCAAGCGCGGATGTAGCAGGCAAGCTGGCGATGGGCGATCACCACGCCCTTGGGCTTGCCAGTCGATCCCGAGGTGTAGATCACGTAGGCCGCCTGCTCCGGGTGCGGGACCAGGCTGACGCTCGGTGCCCTCCGATCGCTTCCGAAAAACCTGCAGTCCCGATCCAGGCAGATGACGGAAGCAACTCCCCCGGGGACCAGGTGCTCCAGATGGCTGAAGGTCAACACCGTGCCGG
>CAZCOV010000604.1:0-1909 GCA_964499975.1 uncultured Thermoanaerobaculia bacterium | reverse complement strand
TAAAATCGCCACGCCACCACTTGAACAGCAACGGATTTTCATTGAAGGATGACAGCTCTTCGCGATTTTGTAGTGGCCATCTGCTGGCCTCATCTGCGATAATCTGTATTGCTAACCGTAAGTTTCTTTCCGTTTGCACAAGATTTCAGGCGGCCTTAAGTAGTTGAGTCGTATTGGCTTGTCGGGCGGCGAGTAATGCTGTGATGGCGGTGTGGCCGAGCTCAGTAAGTTGGTAGCGGTGAGTATGTGGAACCTTTTTCACGAGGCCATGAGCGCGCAGCAAACGGAGCTGGCGAGTGACGCGGGAAGAGCGACGGCGGCGTTCTTCGGTGGAGACCCGAGCGGACGAGTAGAGCAAGCCCACGAGATCGCGGTTGCGAAACCCATGCAACAGAAACTCTCCCCGATGGACGGCTGCGAGCAAGGCCGCATCTTCTTTGGCCAGCGGGTTCAGGGCCCGCACGCGCTGGCCTTTCCAAGTGACGGGTTGACAGAGCGGCTTCAGCAGTTGCTCCAGGGGTGTCGTTTCATCGACCGTTGCCAGCGACTGGAGGTAGCGCTCGTTGGCAGCCTGGCTGATCTCGGCACGCCGCGTCATGTCGGCGACCCCCTTGCGGAGATAGCGCCACGACTTGGGGCCGTCCTCATCCCCTTCCTTGGGACGATAGGTTTTCATTTCGCGCGGGCTGTTGATCGTGGTCTCGACCCGCAGCAGACGGCCTTGCTTGTCGTACATCTTGATCGAGTTCTGGTTGACGAAGTGCTTCAGCCGCGTGCCCTCGATCCGCTGCCGCAGGTCGCTCTGCACTTCGGCCGTGAGTCGTCCGAAGCGACCACTGACTCCCGCCTTGCGGCCCAGAAAACGGAGCACGTCGTGGCTGCCCAAGTGGGTCATGCCGTGCAGCACCAGCCGCGGATAGAGTGCCGAGAGCGCAGCACGCGAATCGAACATCACGTCGGTGGCCCACTCGCTTTGATCGACGGACCAATAGTAAGGCACTGGATAGTCGCCCAGAATCTCCGGCAACAAGGGGAACACCTGGCGGGCAATCCGGTCCAACAGATTCGGCCAGTCGGTCCGCAGTTGGCGGTCGAAAAGGCGCTGGGCGCGAGCCACGTCGGAGAGCTCCACGAAGCAATTGTCCTGCCGCAAGTAGCCGAGGCGCGCCGCGTCCATCTGCCGGGCCAACCACTCGCGTCCATTGATGCAGACGTGCAGGGTGAAGGGAAACCAGGTCTGGAGCCGCGCGTGCATGAAGCCGAGTTGCGGATGCTGGAAGTAAAAATAATAGTGCAGGCACTTGAGCAGCGAGTTGCGCAGATCGAGGTGCTTGGTCTGGCGGTTGCGATGGAGCTCGTAGGAGCGGCAGGGCTCGACGCAGCTCAGCACCGCCAGCAGCCCCTCGTTACGCCCCTCCTGGGCGGCCATCTCGCGCACCAGGTCTTCCTTGCGGAGCGTGCTGCTGGCCACGTACCGCACGCGGCAGCCCGCACGCTCGGCCAACGCTTCGGTCGCCGCGCGCAGACGCTTGGTCGTTTCGCAGACATAGTCCTTGAAACGCGTGAGCCGGACTTGCCGGTGCCACAGATAGTCCATCATGCCTCCCACGTGAGCCAGCACCCGCAACGTGCCTCGAAACCGCAGCCGATCAAATCCACTGAGTACACCCGTGACTTGCTCCCGATGACGTTGTACAAACGACAGCATGGCGTTGCCTCCTTTCGGAATGGTTCTTGGTTGACACTATCAACCTAACCGATGAGGCAACGCTTTTTAATTATCCCTTTTGGTTCCGGCCAACGGCCGGGCTAGGTCATCTGCGGACAATAATCTGCCTCTTCCGTGTTCTCTGTGGCCTCTGTGGCTCAATAACGATTTGAATTCTTGCGAATCCAGCTACAAATACTC
>CAZCOV010000603.1:0-1912 GCA_964499975.1 uncultured Thermoanaerobaculia bacterium | reverse complement strand
TCCGCAGTCACCCCCCAAACCCACGACCCCGACGCTCAATCAGAACTGGGTTTATGGGGTTGAAGTCCCTGATCGCGGCAAGCTCGGCAAGAACGTGCAACGCGACCATCCGGTCCCGGTTGCAGTCGGCACTTTACAGCGCACCGCACCGGACGGCACGCAGTACTACAACCGCGACATCTCGCAGCAGAAAGGCGAGCTGACCGTGTTGGTCGAGACGGGAAAGGCCACCGCCAAAGATGCAGCCAAACCCCACACTTTGATCAAGCCGGTGCAAATGCAGATCCTGAGTGATCTCAAGGCTGGAGTGCCCCTTTCGGAGTCGGAAATGATGGACCGTATCCAAAAAGGCTACGCCCAAATCAGCCAGGATATGGTCAAACGAGGCGAAGCCCCGATTCCGAAGAAGGCGGTCGACACGGCGATTTTGTCGCACCAAGCCACCCTTCACGTCGATACGTCGCTCACGATCGCCGAACTCAAACGGCTGCCGCCGGGGGATCCCACCAAGGTGCTGAACCTTGACGTCGATCTGCCGATCGGACCGGGCAAGTCGACCTGGAACCCCGCGTACGCCTTCAACCTCGGCTTGCTGCGATCAGCGAGCGGTGCGCTCGGTCGCAGTTTTGTTCCGCTCTGGGCAGAAACGGAGCAGTTCCTCAGCTATTACGGCGATCCGAGCAAACTGACGACCGTGGGCACTGCCGTGGTCAGCACTTACGCCGCAGCCCAGCAGCACGCCCAGGCAGCGAGAACGGTGGTCCAGGGGGCAACCACTGCGGTGAAGGCTTCCGGTGTATGGGCAACAATCATCTCAATCGGATCGAACCTGACTTCGATCTTTCCCCCTGTGCCTCTCAGCATCCTGCGGCCACCGCCGCCCGAGACCTAAAGCTTCAGCCAGCTCGGCCATCGAAACTGAGTCAACAAGGCATTTTGAGTCAACAAAGATATATTTTGAGAAAGAGAAAGCTTTTATGAGCACAGCGACGCAAACCACCTTTGCCCTCAGCGGTCAGATCAACGACGCTCTGGACCGTCAACCGCAACCCGGACTGCTGGTCGAGGCCTATGACCTCGCCGGCCTGTGCCCCGACCCCTTGGCCGTGGGCACCACCAACGCCGACGGCGAATTCACTCTCGAAGTGCGCGCCGCGGACCTTCAAGCGCTGTTCCCCGAACGCCGTCCCACCCTTTACTTGCGGGTCTACGAAAATGGTTTCTTTCGTTTTGACACCCGCGAGTCGTTCAACTGGCGTCCGCGCCCCCGCCCGCAGCGGGTGAGCCTTGCTTACGATCGGAGGGCGGTCGGCAGTGAGGACCGCCCCGCCCTGTGGAGCGTCCACGGACGCGTGCTCGACGCAACCCGCGGACCGCTAGCCCGGCACCTCGTGCGGCTGTTCGACCGCCGAGTCGGCGATCAAGAAATTGAGCTGGGCGAAACCACGACCGACGACCGCGGCCGCTTCCGCTTGACCTACGACCCAGCCCAGCTGGAAGGTAGTGGCAAAGAGCGCGCGGACTTGACCGTCCGCTGGTTCGACGACCGCGGCACCGAATTGGGTGCCAGCCACTTATGCGCAGCCGCGGCCACGGTCTACCTCGAACTGGTCGGAGGTGGCGAAATCTGGCGTGGACCCGCACAAATCGAAGGGCTGATCACCGCGATTTCGCCGCGGCTCGAACGGGTAGGAATCGCCAAGCTCTCACCGCAAGACGTCGAACTTCTCGCCTGTAGTGCCAACCTCGACCGCGCTCACCTCGACGCTCTGGTTGCAGCTCATGGGCTGGCAGCGGATCTGCGGCTGGCACCTGAGCTCGTGTTCGGCCTGATGCGCGCTGGTTTTCCCCGCGATCGCCACGGACTTCTGGGGCGCAAGCTTCACCAGTACGAAGCTGCTCTGGATTGGGC
>CAZCOV010000602.1:0-1918 GCA_964499975.1 uncultured Thermoanaerobaculia bacterium | reverse complement strand
GCGATTTTTGACCACGGTCTGCATGGGACCCGACCGCTGGCTTGTGTAGGGTTGACGGTGGACCAAGGGCGCGCGGCAATTCCGTCGCGCGCTCACAAAGCACGGGAGAAGACACCATGAGCAGGAACCCCATGAGGCAACCGAGACGACAGCCGCCGCTCAACTTGGGACTTTACTTTGAGCCTGGCGGCGGACCGCTGAGCGTGGGACCTCACTTTGAGCCTGGCGGCGGACCACTGAGCGTGGGACCTTACTTTGAGCCTAACGGCTAAAGCGAGCCCGCCCGCGGGCGGATGAAAGCAAGTCGGTCGCGCGGGCCAGCTACCGGCGCCGGCGAAAACGCCGGTAGTAGCACGCGCGGCTTTCTTCAATCGCGCGTTCAGCGGCGGCCAGGGTCTGGAGCGTCAGCCCGTGGCCCGACTTGCCGATCAGGATCAGGTGGCGCAGCGCTTTCGCAGCGGCTAGCACCCGGTGAAAGGGCTGGACGAACACCGTCATCTCGCGGGCGACCCGGTAGGCTTCGTGCGTTTGGCCGGCATTGAGGTGAGCTCTGGCCAGCTCTATTGCAGCGAGTGCAGCATCGATCGGCATCCGGTCGGTCTGCAGCTGGACGGCTTGCTGCAACTGCGGCACGCCAGCGCTTCCCAGGGCCAGGCCCTCGGCCCAGAGCAGGCTCGCCTTGAAGCAGGGGTTGGGGCAACCCTGGGCGGCTGCGATCGCCAACCGGATGTGTTCCAGGGCTTCCTCCGACCTCCCGAGTTGGTGCAGGGCTCGGCTCACCCCTTGCAAGCGCGTTGCCCTGTTCTTCAAAGTCATCTCGCTGGCATAGGCGCCGGCATCCTGATTCGCCAGCAGACTCTCCTCGAAGTTCTTCAGCTGATACCAGCAAAAACCCAGATCGATCAGCGCCTCCCCGATCTTGCGCGGGTTGCCCAGCCGGGTGAAGAGGAGCAGCTCATCCCGGGCGAATTCGAGGGCGACTTCGGGCGCGCCCATGGAGTTGTAGAGGTAGACGCTTTTCTGCAACAGATTGCCCTGCGCCAGCCGATTTCCCCCGGCCAGCGCGCACTCGTGGCCCCGCGCAATGCAGCGCGCCGCGTCGGCAAAGCGGTGGAGCAAGCGAAAGCAAGCAGCGGCGGCCCCGAGCAGGTCAGGAACCTGGTGCGGCGCCGCCGTCTCCAAGCAACTCCTCACCACCTCCAAAGCTTCCACCGGACTTTCCCAGCGCAGATCGTTCACCCGATCCAGTTGGGCGACCAGGTCGGCGGGGGAATAGCCCGGCGCATCCCGGCAAAGCGCTGCCTCGGCGGCTTGCTCGATCGCGGTCGGGCGGCGTTTGCGCGAAGAAAGCGCCAGCAAATCCTCACGTTTCGGCATCTGCGCGGAGTTGCCGAGCGGCAGCCGTACCCGCGCACCCACGGCCTGAACTATGCGTGCCAGCTGGCTGACTCGCAGATCCCCAGCGGCCATGCGGTGGTGAAAAAAGCTCTTGCTTTCGCCGACCTGGCGCTCGATCTTGCATATCGCCCCGAGGTGTGACGCCACCGTGACCAAACTCTCCACGGTCCTCGCGACCTCCGCCGCGACTTCGTCCTCATATGGTTTCGAATCCATGAGTTCCTTCCCCAAGCCCGGGCGGCGGGCTGCACGTTGAGCGTGAAACAACAACCCGGCTTACGCATCTGGCGCACTACTGGACGGGTACTGCGAGTTGGGCTCCGGGAGCTTTCCGGCTCCGGCTCAGCACGATCCATGAGTTTGGCTCAGCCCCAACCACATCCGTCTTACTCTCCTCACCGAGCCAGGGCGCCCGGACTGTTGGCCCCAGTCCAAGCGTTGTACATCAGGGCCTCCCGTGCTTTTCAGGCGCCCTGGCTCAACTGCAAAACCAACGAACAACCCACGGACCGCGACTCGT
>CAZCOV010000601.1:0-1935 GCA_964499975.1 uncultured Thermoanaerobaculia bacterium | reverse complement strand
AGTTGGGCGTTATTGGGGCGTTCATCGGGCGGTAAAACAGGGAGTTACTTAGAAGCCGCTGTGCTCATGGCACATAGCCTGGCGGCAAACGGTGGCACCGGCAAGACGCATTGCCGTGATCGCAGTTGCAACAAGCGTAATTGCTCACGCTGCACTTGGCCGAACACGAGCCACTACCCGCGCCGAAGCAGGTTTGCGAACATTCCGTGGCACCAATGCCACCGCTCTGGCAGTAAACCCCGCCGCCGCCATCAGGGATGATCAGTGGCGTATCCCCCCGACTGTAAAAGTCCACGCCTGCAAGCTCCGCGGCAGGCGCGTCGAGATGGCCGTGGTGGTGGCTGATGCCGACTCCAAAAAGGACCTCGGCGCCGTGTTGCTGCAAAGCCTCGGTCTCCTGGGTATCCGGCACGAGGCGCCAGAATAGCAAGTGGCGAGGCGAGAACCGGAGCATCAACTTACCTGGGGTGAAGCTAACCGAAGCGTCAGCCGCCGAGAGTTCGCTGAGTTTCGCCGACTGCACCTCTTGAAGGATGAACAGGTGATCGGCAATGCCATCGGAACTACCAGATTCGTCGAATTCGTCAAGGGCCAGCTGCAGATTTCCGTTGGGAAGCAAGACCATTTCGACGGCGCCACGAAAGGTCACCCCGGCTTCAGAGAGCGCCAGCGCTGCTGGGCTGGCACCGAACAGGACGATCAGCACTCCCACCACCGTCAACAGCGCTACACGGGTCAGCTTTGGCCGGTCAAGCCTCACACTCGTAAATTCCATCGTGGCCTCCTGATCTTTCGAAGTTCAATCTCGTTTCACGGTGTGAGCCATCGTAGGTCAGTAAAAGATGAGCGTCAAGAGACTTTTTAGTTAATTTTACTCATTTACTCACGAGCGCGCTCTGGACGCAGTCCAAGATCCCGTCAATCGGCAAAGGCTGCGGCGCCGCGATCACTGCAAAGCTTGCTCGATCGTGGCCGCAGGACTCGTTGGGAGCTTGCCGCGGAACGTGAGCTCGCCGCGCTTGAACACCAAAAGTCCAGGCAGGGTGGTGATCGCGTGTTTTTTCGAGAACGCGCCGCTCTCGTCGAGAAAAACCGGGGCCGCCAACGCTTCCTGGTCCGCCAAAAACGTGCGCACGGCCGCCGCATCTTCTTGAAACACGATGGTCAAAATGCGAGCGCGGTCGGCAAATTGGCGGTGGATCCGGTTGACTTGCGGCACGATGTCGCGGCAGCGGGGCGACCACGAGGCCCAAATCACCAAGATGGTGGTGCCTTGCCGCAGTTCGTCTTCACTGAAAGAGCCACCGTCTAAACCGCGGAGTTTTAGCGCATCCCCCGGCTCTCCAAGAACCCCTGGCTCCGTCGGCAGCAAGAGGAGCAGCACGAGCAGCAGTGCGGGGCGCATCACAGCAAGCGGCGGTGAGGCATGACCGCGAGAATGCGATCACGCAGGTGAGTGGGGGCCGGGCAGCGGATGAATCGCTCGCGGACGATGGTGACGAAGCGTCGCGCGTAGTGGGCATGCTGGGCACAGCGGGGGCAAACTTCGAGGTGATCGCGCAAAGCGACCAGTATCTCGTCCCCTGGCTCATCGTCCGCAAAGAGAAAAATCAATTGATGGGTCTGCTTACAATCCATGCGTATCCTCCCGCGGTCCTCGGATTGCGTTGCGCGGGGTGTATCAGTACCTTTTCCAACGCCAGTTGCCCGCTCAATTATTCCGTAAGCAGCAGCCTTGTTTGCTCGGTGGTCGGTCAATTGGGTCAATTGACATCGGTGTCCGCATCGGCGTTGCGGGTGCGCAGCTTCTGGGGGTCGATAGCACGCAAGTAACCATGCTCGCGTGCGTATTGGAGCAGCACCTTCTCGAGCAGCTTGCGACCGCGATAGAGCCGGCTCATCACGGTGCCGACCGGCACTTCGAGGATCCCCGCG
>CAZCOV010000600.1:0-1947 GCA_964499975.1 uncultured Thermoanaerobaculia bacterium | reverse complement strand
GAATCGCTGTGGAAAGGGAGAGGGATTTGTGGGGCAATCCCGAGTCTTAGACCAAACTGAGGTCTTGGTTCACTCTGGAAACCAAACCCTTGTCATCCTGAGCGAAGCGCGTAGCCACAGGCAAGCGCGAAGTCGAAGGACCCCTACCTTCGCCAATCTGTTACCCTACGCACCGCATGAAAGACCACCATTATTACGTCTACATCATGGCGAGTTCCTCGGGCACGCTGTATGTCGGAATGACCAACTCCATCGGCAACCGCTCTTGGACGCACAAGGCCGGGCAAGGTTCAGAGTTCACCCGCAGGTACAAGGTCGACCGCCTCGTCTATTACGAGTGCTATCAGTACGTGAAAAACGCAATAGCCCGCGAGAAGCAGTTGAAGGGCTGGCGGCGCAGCAAGAAAGTTGCGCTGATCGAATCGGAGAATCCTACTTGGAAGGGAAGGGAAGGAACTCGGCAATCAATTCAAGCCTGAGGGTAGGGGTCCTTCGACTCCGCTGCTCGCGGGCGCTCGCCGCTTCGCTCAGGATGACAAGGGTTAGAGCGCTACTCCGCTCTAGGCGGCACCGGAGCAGCTAGTACTTGTAGAACCCTCTCCCGCTCTTCTTCCCCAGCCATCCGGCGTCCACCATCTTGATGAGCAGCGGGCAGGGGCGGTACTTGGGGTCGCCGAGGCCGTCTTGCAGCACGCGCATGATGTCGAGACAAACGTCCAAGCCGATGAAGTCGGCGAGGGTGAGCGGGCCCATGGGATGCGCCATGCCCAGCTTGAAGACCTCGTCCACGGCTTCCGGCGTGGCGACGCCTTCCATGACGGCATACATCGCTTCATTGAGCAGGGGCATGAGCACGCGGTTGGAGACGAAGCCCGGCGCGTCGTTGACTTCAACCGGCGTCTTCTCCAGCTTGATCGCCAGGGCCTTCACTTCGTCATAGGTCTCCTGCGAAGTCTGCAGCCCGCGGATGACCTCCACCAGCTTCATCATGGGCACGGGGTTGAAGAAGTGCATGCCGATGACCTTGTCCGGGCGGTTGGTCAACGCCGCCAGCTTGGTGATGGAGATGGAGCTGGTATTCGACGAGAGGATGACCTCCGGGCGGCAATAGCGGTCCAGGTCCTGAAAGATCTCGCGCTTGATGTCAAAGCGCTCGCTGGCCGCCTCGACCACGAAGTCTACGTTCGCGAACTGCGTGCGGTCGGTGCAGGTGGTGATGCGCGCCAGCGCCTGATCTTTCACCTCGGGCGCGATCTTCTGCTTTGCCACTTCTCTTTCGAGGTTCTTGGTGATGAAGCCGATGGCGCGGTCGATGTACTCCTGCTTCAGGTCGCAGAGGATGACGTTGTAACCGGATTTGGCGAAGACGTGAGCGATACCGTTGCCCATCGTGCCCGCGCCGACGATGCCGACTTTGAGGATGTCCATACTGGTTGGTCCTTGCCGTGGTCTTGAACCAAACAGTGTAACTCACCCGAAAAAACTAAGGGCGCGCCGGAGCGCGCCCTTATTCCACAGACTACAGATTGGGTTATTCGTAGCTGAAGGTCATCTTGATGCCGGCCACCTCGATGAGGTCACCTTCATTGAGTTCCTTCTGCCCCGCGATCTCGGCGCCATTGATCTTGACCTTGATCTTGGCCTCGGACGCCGCGATGAAGTACTTGTTGTCGCGCTTGTTGATGAGCGCGGCCATGTTGGGCGCGAAGAAGCCTTTCAGCTTGATACTCGCCATGTCGCTCTTGCCGATGACGGTCATCTTGCCGGTCAGCGAGTAGCGCGGCTGGTCGGTCTTGCCGTCGACGATGGTGACCGCGCCGATGCGCTCCTTGGCGGGCGCCTGCGGTTCCACGCTCACGCCGGGCTGCGTCTGGCCGGTCTGGCCCAGGGCGGCAGCCTGCATCATCTCCTTGGCCTTCTTGGTGTCGAGCACCATGGTGGCTTCCA
>CAZCOV010000599.1:0-1947 GCA_964499975.1 uncultured Thermoanaerobaculia bacterium | reverse complement strand
GCTGCAAGCGGCGGCGGGCGCGTCGAAGCAGCCAATCATCGCTCCACCGACCGGGGTCGGTGGGGGCGGACGTGGAGCAAACGGACATCTAGCGGCCAGTCATCATTCCACCGACGCGGGGTCAATTGTGTTCGGCTCAAGGTTTGCTTGAGCGCAACGCGGGAGGCGGTGGTTTCAGCGGAGTTCAGGAAACAGGAAACAGGAAGCAACAAATCGTCATACTGGCACGGAATTTGCGCATTGCCCTATGATTGATTTTGATCTGCCATTTTGGCCGGATCGACGGATTCAGGGTCCACGGACGACCTACGATGAGCGTGCGCGCACCGCACAACGGATCGTCGAGCGAAGCGCCGGCAGCCGGCTGCCACGGCGGCGACGGCCCGGCCGCGCAGGCACAGCAGCGACTCCTCTTCGACCCACAGAAGTTGGAAGGCTTCAAGTATTTCGAATTGCTGCGCCCAGTGCTGCAGCAATTGCACGACGTGGGCACCGAGCGCGATCGCGCGGGCAATCGCCAGTTGTTCTACGACCAGTACACCGCGGCGATCCTGTTTTACTTTTTCAATCCGGTGCTCACGAGCCTGCGCGGCCTGCAGCAAGCCAGCGGACTGGAGAAGGTGCAGCAGGCCTTGGGCATCAAGCGAACTTCGCTGGGCTCGCTCAGCGAAGCCGCCCGTGTGTTCGATGCCCAATTGCTGCGGCCGATCATGGCCGAGTTGGCGCAGCGACTGGGGCCACTGCCCGGCCAACGCGAGGCCGAAGCGCTGGCTCAGCTGACTGCCGTCGATGGCAGTCTGTTTGCCGCTTTGCCCAAAATGGCTTGGGCCTTGTGGAACTACAAGGACAAGAAGGCGGTCAAGTTGCACTTGCACTTCGAGGTGTTCACCGGCGCGCCGATCGACGCGCACATGACCTACGGCAAATACTGCGAAAAGAAAGTCATGCACGAGATGCTGCAAGCGGGGCGGTTCTACGTGATGGATCGCGGCTACGAACAGTTTCGCTTGTTTCAGGCCATCGTGGACATGGGCTCCTCGTTTGTCTGCGGGGTCCGCGACCAAATGACGTGGACGGTCATCCGCGAACGACCCTTGTCCGACGCCGACCGGGCGGCGGGCGTGATCTTCGACGCGGAAGTGGACTTGGGCGGCCGCAAGGCCGAGGGCGTGTTGACGCAACCCTACCGCGTGGTGCTTCGGGACACTGGCAAGACCGACGACAAGGGCCAACCGGTGGTGATGACGCTGGTCACCGACCGCATGGACCTGGAGGCGGAGCTGATCGTGCTGGCGTATCACTACCGCTGGCAGATCGAGCTCTTCTTCCGCTGGCTCAAATGCGTGCTGGGTTGCCGTCATCTGTTGAGCACGGACAAAAACGGGGTGGAAATCCAAATCTACCTGGCGTTGATCGCCAGCTTGTTGATCAGCCTGTGGGTGGGCCGCAAGCCCACCAAGCGCACCTACGAAATGCTCTGCTTCTACTTCATGGGTGTGGCGAGTTTGCAGGAGTTAACAGCACACATTCTGAGTTTGAAAAAACACGCTGCCTAACTTTGCGGTGTCTCCGTCAAAATCAGGCCGCGTGGCGTTCGCTGCTGCGCATTCGGCGCTTTCTGAGCGACGTCCTCTCGCGCCGGCTTGTCGTCTGGCACGATTTCACGTTTCAACAACCCTCAACCAACCGTGTCGCGCTCACTCCCGAGCTCAAGCAAACCTTGAGCCGAACACAATTGACCCCGCGTCGGTGGTCCGCATGACTGGCAGCTAAACGCAGCGGCCCCGAAAGCGGCCCCGCCGACCCCGCGTCGGTGGACCGCATGACTGACCGCTAGGCGCTGCAGAGCGGTCGAGGGCGCTTCGTAGCCGCCAATCATCGCTCCACCGACCGGGGTCGGTGGGGGCGGACGTGGGGCGGACAGACATCTAGCAGCCAGTCAGGCAG
>CAZCOV010000598.1:0-1957 GCA_964499975.1 uncultured Thermoanaerobaculia bacterium | reverse complement strand
CTCGAGCTGAGTTCCGAGCGCGCCGTCAAGCAGCAGTTGTTCGGGCCACAAGTCAGGTGTTCGCACAAGAGTGAGGGTTAATGGAGCGGGCGATGGGAATCGAACCCACGTCCGCGGCTTGGGAAGCCGCTATTCTACCATTGAACCACGCCCGCTCCGGGACATGCCGAGCATAGCACCGCCCAATTTGCAATTTCAAGCGGCTGTACTCGTCCAGTAGATTGGTAACAGTTAGGGTTCCTTTCGATGGAAATCCCACTGGGCCAGGAACTGTTGAGGGGTGAGGTAGCCCAAGGCCTGGTGGGGACGAACGGTGTTGTAGACGGTCTCCCAGGAGCGCAGTTGTTGATGCAAGCGCGGCAAGGACCAGTCGGTGGCCACGACTTCATAGAACTCTTCGTTGTGGGTGCGATGAGCGCGTTCGACGCGGCCATTGAGTTTGGGAGAACAAGGCGGCAAGACGAACAAGGGCAAGCGGCGGGCCTGACAGGCCGCTTCAAACTCGGCCGCGAACTCGCTGCCGCCATCGACCTGCAAGGCGCGCGGGGGGAACGGCAGGCGTTCCAGCAGCGCATCGAGGAACTCGACGGCGGCGGCCGCCGTAGCTCGCTCGGAGACATGCAGCACGTCCCAGCGGGAGACCATATCGCGCGCCGCGAAGTGCTTGCGCACCACGCCTCGTAGCGGGCGCAGATCCTTGGTGTCGATCTGCACCAGGTCGCCCGGCTGCTCGATGGGCCAGAACTTGGGCTTGCGCGTGGCCCAGGGCCGCTGGCGGAGTTTCCGGGGCCGGCGCGCAGTCGTGGCCTGGCGCGGCGGTTCGTGCAGTTGCCCCTTAGCCTTCAGAGAAAAAAGAATGCGGCCGACCATCGACGTGGACACGATCCATCCTTGGCGACGCAATAGCACCACCAGCTTGTCCTTGCCCCAGCGGGGAAACTGCCGCCGCAGCCGCAGAACCTGCTCGGCCATCTGCGGTGTCCACGTCGGCTGCCGGCACTGGTGGGGACGGTGCGAAAGCCCTTCTAAGGAAAAAAGACAAAGCGGGTCAAACCGGCGCTTCCAGCGATAGAAAGTCTTTCGGCTGATCCCAAAGCGGCGACAGGTCTGCGCGGCGTTGCGCCCGTGCGTGCGGTAGTAGTCCATCCACGCCAGTCGGGCTCGAGCCTCCCGGCTCAACTCCTGCCCCGAGCGGGCCAGCTGGCCCGCTCGGGGCAGCTTCCGTCGAATCTGCATCGCGACACTCTACCCGAGTGTCACCAATCATTCTGAACGAGCACAGGCCCTCGCAAAGCTATTCACCGCCGTTTTAACCGGCGTTTACACGCCATTAAAGGCCTTTTCCTATCCTGATGCGGTGCGATTTTGGCTGTTCCGCGCTTGTGCGGCCTCGCTGGCTCACCGCAACGAACTGCAAGGAAAGATAGAGGTCTCGGAACGACTTTGACTCAACACCTTCGGCTTGCGCTGTGGCACGACCCTGCAATGCGCCTGCTGGCCCTTCCCATCACGCTCCTGGTTGTGTTCATGGCCTTGCCGGGCCCCGGCGCCAATGAGATTAAGATTCTCGGAGACTTTCTGATCGACCCTGTGGTGATCGGAATTATCCTGCTTAGCTTTCTGCGCGCCCGCCGCGCCACCCGCCATCCCGAAGAGCGCAGTTTCTGGGGCTTGCTCTCGATTGGGTTCGGCATCTGGCTGGCAATTATTCTGTTGCAGCTTACCTGGAGCATGCCAGGACACACCTCGGAATCGTACGTCCTTTCCGATACGCTTTACCTCGCGCTTTACCTGGCGGTGCTATTCGCCATTGAGAGCCGCCCGCATCGCACAGCGGGATGGAGCAAGCGGGATCCCTCGGTGCGAATCGAGTTATTCGGCGCTGTCGTCTTCATTTCCGCCTTGCTGGTTTACACCGTTCTCGTGCCAGCGCGCTTGTATCCGAGCCAATTCGACA
>CAZCOV010000597.1:0-1962 GCA_964499975.1 uncultured Thermoanaerobaculia bacterium | reverse complement strand
TGGAGGACCACCTCCCGAGCTGGCTGTGTTTAGTGAAATAGTTTCTACCGTTGCTGGAGGTAGAGACGCCTGGGGAAATTCGTTTGTTTGGCGCATCCGGCCATCTGCAAACGGTTTTTCCTACGTCCTGGTGTCCTTGGGAAGCGATAGTAAGCCTGATGTGCTCGATATAGAGGCTTACTTTGTCTTGGCCACAGAACAGATTCGTGGCCTAGGGGCACGGGATATAGTGTTTCGTGATGGCATTGCGGTTACTAACGCGGGCAAATAGGAATTTGCCTCAGTTGTCGTCAGGGCGCGAGTTGGGCGTTTTCGTGGCGTTAATCGGGCGATAAAAACAGGGAGTTACTTAGAAGAGTTTCATCTCGCGGGGTGACCCTGATTCGGGGCGTGAGGGCTATATTGGACACCGTGGTCATGGCAGCGAGCCCTTGCGCGAGGCGATCAGGACCGCGGTTCGGTAGCGGAGATTCCGCGGGTAGCGTTGCGCTGGCGGTCGGGCGGGGGTTGACTTCGGATATCCTCGTTGGGTCATTCATCGGTTGATGCGCTGAGCAATCCTGCGCGAGGTATGCTGGGGTGATTGCGCAAAGGAAGGTCAAGTGTCGATACCTCCTGACACGGCTACCGGGGTGACGGCTGAGCTGGTCCGCCGGATCCAAGCGGGTGATCGCGGGGCTGAGAGCGAGATGGTGGAACGCTACAGCCGCGGGGTGCGCTTCTTGCTGCTGCAACTCACCGGCAATACCGCCCGTGCCGAGGACTTGCACCAGGAGACGTTTCTCCTGGCGGTGCGCAAAGTCCGCGCGGGAGAGTTGCGCGAGCCCGAGAAGCTGGCGTCTTTCCTGCAGCAGATCGCGCGCAACCTGTTCATCGCCGAATACCGCCGACAAACGCAACGACCGCAAGCCCCGGCCGACGCTGTGCCCGAGCTGCCGGATCCCGCGCCGAGCCCACTCATCAGCCTGCTGCAGCGGGAAAACGCGGTGATCGTCCGACAGGTCCTGGCCGAGCTCGAGCCGGAGCGCGACCGGGAAATCTTGTTCCGCTTGTTCGTGGCCGGGCATTCCAAAGAAGAGATTTGCGCGGACTTCAGCCTCACCGGCCTGCATTTCAACCGCGTGCTCCATCGCGCGCGCCAGCGGCTCAAGGAGCAAGTCGAGCGCTACTACAAGCGGCACCGCTGGCCGACTCGACCGGCAGGAACGCGGCGAGATCAAGGAGAGATCGAGGAATCCGCCTGAGATAGGTGCGCAGCGGCTTCACTCAGTGGGTGAGGACCTCGCGCGCGGACGCTTAAGGAGGTCGAGGATGGACCATGTGAGGATCGAGGAGGAGAGTGTGGTCGAGCGCTACTTGCTGGGGCAGCTCGCTGCTGCTGACGCGGCCCGTTTCGAGGAACACTACCTCGACTGCCCGGACTGCCTGGAAAAGCTCGAACTGAGCCGCGGTCTCCACTTGGGTCTGCGGCAAATCGCGGCCGAAGAAGGCGTTCGGACGGTGGCGCGCGCGGCTTGGCTGGCAGCGCTCCTGCGGCACCGGCGTCCGCTCCAGGCTGGGCTCGCCCTGGCCTTGGTCGCGGTTTTAGCCCTGCCCTGGGTGTTTTTGGGGCGGCTGCACAACGCTGAGCAACGCCTCACCCGCGAGCTGAGCCAGGCGCTGTTGCCCCAGGCGCTGACGTTGACTCACACGCTGAGCCCAGAGCGCTCTCTGCCGGGCGAGGAACCGAGCGTGCGGATCACCCTCGCGTCCACCACCCCCGAGTGGGTGGCGCTCGCGCTGCAGCTGCCGCCGGACCCGCAGGCCTCTGCCTACGAGGTCCGCCTGCTCTCGTCAGGAGGCCAGCTGCTGTGGCAACGCGGGCAACTCCTGCCCGATGCGCTGGGCCGGGTTTTGCTCACGATCCACTCGACCTGGCTGCAAGCAGGGAACAACTACGTCCTGGAGCTGGTGGCCCAACCT
>CAZCOV010000596.1:0-1989 GCA_964499975.1 uncultured Thermoanaerobaculia bacterium | reverse complement strand
GCGGCACTTTCCTCGGGCAAAGCGAGTTGGCCCAAGGCGCGGCGGTCGACCTTGCCGCTGGGAAGCAGAGGCAAGCCCTCGACCGCGATCAACAGCGAGGGCACCAAGTAATCCGGCAAGCGCGTGCGCAAATACGCCTCAACGTCGGCTGCGGCCAACCCTGGCGACAGCACGACAAACGCCACCAAATGTTGCTCGCGCACGGTCACCGCTGCAGCTGCCACCGAGGGTTGCGCCCGCAAGACGGCTTCTATCTCGCCCAGTTCGATGCGGAAACCACGCAACTTGATTTGCTGATCTATCCGGCCCAGAAACTCAACCGTACTATCCGCGAGCCAGCGCCCCAGATCTCCCGTTCGATAAACACGACTCCCCGCTACGCCGCTCCATGGATCCGGGATGAAACGCTGCGCGGTCTGTGCCGACCGGGCGAAGTAACCCCGCCCTAAACCCGAACCTCCGATCAACAGCTCACCCGCGACTCCCATGGGTTGGGCTTGAAGAGCAGAGCCCACCAGGTAAATCACACCATGGTCCAGCGGCCGCCCTAGGGTCGGCTCAGTTCCGGGTCGCACCCAGGCTGAAGTAGAGTCGACCGTACATTCCGTCGGTCCATACAGGTTGCAGCTCGCAGTGGCCTGGTGGGACGCCAGTGACCGCCAAAGCTGCGCTGGAATGGCCTCTCCTCCAACTAGCAGCCGTTGCAGCGACCTGCTCTGGAACAGTCCGTGATCGAGCAGATAGCTCAGGTGAGTGGGTGTCACGTCGAGAACTTCAACCCGTTGCTCGATCAGCCAGGCGACCATGCGTTGCGCCTCGCGCCGCAGGTCTTCTGGGACGGGAAGCAGGCAGTTCCCGAAAACCCCATGGATCCATTGTTTAACCGATCCGTCGAAGATCAGGGGGGCGTTGAGCGCCACGCGATGCTGGCCACGGATCAAAGCTGCACCCAATCCAAAAGCCAGAGCCACGATCGACCGATGCTCGATCAAGACCCCTTTGGGGGTTCCAGTCGAGCCCGACGTGTAAATGACATATGCCAGATTCTCTGGCGCTGGCCCCCCGGGCACCCGCGCGGTGCTCGCTGTGGTGATGTCCGGCCAGTCGCGGTCCAGGCAAACCTCTAAAGCGCGGCTAGGCGGCAACTGATCGAGCAGTCGCGCCTGGGTCAAAATCACGGCTGGATTCGTCTCGCCCAGGACGAAGGCTAGCCGCTCTCGCGGTGAAGACAAGTCCAACGGAACGTAGGCCCCTCCAGCTTTGAGCACCCCCCACAGCGCCAAAACCATCTCCAGCGACCGCTCCACGAACAGGGCCACCAAAACCTCTGGGCCGACTCCCTGCTCCCGGAGATAGTGGCCTAGCTGGTTGGCCACCGAGTCGAGTTGGCCAAAGCTGAGACTCTGCTCCCCAAAAGACAGCGCCAAGCTATCCGGTGTGCTCAGCACGCACGCCGCAAACAGGTCTACAATCGTGTCCTGTTTTCTGGATCCGGTGCGCTCGCAGGTCAGGCAGCCTGTCCATTCGACCATCAGCTGCTGTTGCTCGCTTGGGGGCAGCCAGGCAAGCGCAGGCAGCGGACGCTCAGGCGTTGCGGCGACGGCCACGAGCAGAGCGTTGAAACTGCGCGCCAGGCGCATCATCGTGGTCGAATCGAAGAGGTCCGTGCGGTAGCTCAGGCTCAGCACCCCACCCTCGGGAAGCCGTGTCAAGGTGATGTTGAGGTCGAATTTCACCGAGTTGGACTGCTGCGGCAAGAGCGTTGCCGTGATCCCGGGCAAGTCGATCGGTGGGCGCTCCTCGACCAGCGAGAACATGACCTGGAACAGCGGCGAGCGGCTCAAATCCTGCTGCAACACGAGCGCGCTGACCAGCGACTCGAACGGCACGTCCTGGTGTTGGTGCGCGTCGAGCACGATCTGTCGGGTCTGGGTCAGAAGGTCGGTGAAACGGCTGGCACCTGGGGATTGGGTCCGCAGCACCAGAGTG
>CAZCOV010000595.1:0-1992 GCA_964499975.1 uncultured Thermoanaerobaculia bacterium | reverse complement strand
GAAACCTATCGCATTGGGGTCCTCGGGGGTAGCGGGCTTTATGCCATGGAGGGGCTCGAAGTCCATGGTGAGCGCCGCTTAGAAACGCCCTTTGGCGATCCTTCGGACGCTTTTGTTCTCGGGGAGTATCACGGCCAGCACATCGCTTTTCTTGCGCGCCACGGTCGTGGGCACCGCCTGTTGCCGACCGAGATCAACTTCCGCGCCAATCTTTATGGCATGAAGCTGCTCGGCGTCGAGTGGCTGATTTCGGTGAGCGCGGTAGGGTCGATGAAACTCGAGTACGCGCCAACCGACATTGTGATCCCCGATCAGTTCTTCGACCGTACCCGCCACCGGGTCGATACTTTTTTTGGCGATGGCCTGGTGGCGCACGTGTCGCTGGCGGATCCGGTTTGCCCCCACCTGTCAGCGCAGCTCAGCAGCGCAGCCCGAGATGCGGGTGCCATCGTCCATGCGGGTGGCACCTACTTGTGCATGGAGGGCCCTCAGTTTTCCACCCGCGCGGAGTCACGGATTTACCGCCAGTGGGGCGTCGACGTGATCGGCATGACCAACCTGCAAGAGGCGCGGCTGGCGCGCGAAGCCGAAATCTGCTACGCCACTTTGGCCATGGTCACCGACTATGATTGCTGGCATGAAGCCGAAGCCGACGTCTCGGTCGACAATGTGTTGCAGGTCCTGCGGCAGAATGCGTCCATGGGCCAAGATGTGGTGCGCCGGGTGAGTGCGGTCCTGACCGGAGAGCGCAATTGCGCGTGTGCCGCAGCGCTGCAAACCGCTTTGATCACCGATCCCAGCGTGGTCCCGCAGGCCACCCTCACCCGCCTCGGCCCGCTCGTCGCAAAGTACTTCCCCAGCCAAACTTTCAAGCCAGGCGACCTCGCATGAGAATTCTCATCACCAATGATGATGGCATTTTTTCCGAAGGGATCAAGATTTTGGCGGAGGCGTTGGCCGACCTCGGCCAGGTCATCGTGGTTGCGCCCGACCGTGAACAAAGCGCTAGCGGTCATTCCCTGACCCTCAATCGGCCGTTGCGGATCCACCAGATGCGCGAGCACTGGTATGCCGTGGATGGCACCCCCACCGACTGCGTCAACTTGGCGGTCCAGGGCTTGCTCAAGGAAAAGCCGCCCGACCTCGTGGTTTCCGGCATCAATTTCGGGCTGAATCTGGGCGATGACGTGACCTATTCCGGCACGGTCAGTGCAACCTTCGAGGCCAACCTCCACCACTTGCCGGGGATCGCGTTCAGCCAAGAAGTAGCTGAGGGCTTTAGCTTCGCGACCGCCGGGCAATTTGCCCATCAACTCGTCCAAGTCGCGATCGCGGGTGAGCTCCCGACCGACCTGCTGCTCAACGTCAACATCCCCGCAGCCAGCTACCAAGGGGTTCGCTTCACTCGCCTCGGCCGTCGTCACTACCATCAAACCGTGGTGGAAAAGCTCGACCCCAAGGGGCGCAAGTACTACTGGATTGCGGGCACGCCCGAGTGGGAAGAAGAGGCTGGCACCGACCAGCACGCGATCTCGAACGGTTTCGTGTCGGTCACTCCTTTGCACCTCGACCTCACCGACTACCGCAGTCTCGAAGAGTACGGACCGCTGCAAAAGAAGATCGAACAGCTAGGGCCACTGGCCTCCCCGGCGTGAACTGGGAGCCCAGAACAAGCACCAAGACGTTCCGCCAGAACAGCGTCGTGGGGCAGCAGATACGCTGACCGATCCTGGTTCATTTGGTCCATGGCGCTCGCCGGACCGCTCCTGGCGCAGTCGGACTCCTTCGATGAGGCGGCTGGCACCCTCCTAGGAGGGTACTCATACCCTTGCGGCGGTCGCCGCGACTGCCTCCTTCGACGAGGTGGCTGGCACCCCCCTAGGAGGCTTTTCGTTGGCGTGCGACCCGCCCCGACGACCTTTTCTGCGCTTCGGCGCCCTCAAACAAGCTTTTGACCCTTTCATCGATGGGGATGGTAGTCCGCAAGCCTTC
>CAZCOV010000594.1:0-1996 GCA_964499975.1 uncultured Thermoanaerobaculia bacterium | reverse complement strand
GCCCGAGGTGTACATCACATAAGCCAGACTGTCCCCGTGGCTTCCCGGCTCGGGTTTGGCCACGGACCGGCTCTCCCTTGCTGCCGCGAACCCGAGGACCGTGCGCTCCTTGCCGAGGTGCCACCCGCCTGAGGTCCGCGAGTCGGTGAGCACCACTTCAGCCCCGGTGTCCGCCAGCATCAATGCCAGCCTTTCGGCCGGATACTCGGGATCGAGGGGCACGTAAGCCCCCCCAGCCAGAAGGACCCCCAGAATCGCCACGACCGCATTGGCCGAACGCTCCATCGCCAGCCCGACCAGGCTCTCGGGCCCCACTCCCAGCCCCCGCAGACGCTCTGCCAGACTTTGCGACCGCAAGGCCAGTTCGCGGTAGCTCAAGGCCGCGTCGTGGCCTGAAGACAGGAGCGCGACCGCGTCCGGACCCGCAGCGACCACTGCCGCAAACCGCGCGGACACGCCGCCCCCCGGCAAGGGGCGAACCCGATCGTTCCACTCGTGTTCCAGCTGGTGACGCGCAGCTGCCGTGAGCCAAGAGAGCGCTGTGATCTGGGCTCCTGGTGTGGTCACGATCGCGCGCAAGAGGGTTTGCCACTGCTCTTGCCAGCGCTGGATCGTGGTGCAGTCGAATAGCGCGACGTCATACTCCCAGCTCAGCTCGAGACCGGCAGGACTCGTCATCGCCGCCAGGGTCAAATCAAACTTGCTGGTCACCGGACTGCCGGCCGGCAGCGGCAGGGCTTCCCAGGGCAGGTCCCCCTGCTCTCCGCGGACCGTCGGCAGGTTCTGCAGCGCTAACAGCACTTGAAATAAAGGCGCGTAGCTCAAGCTGCGTTCGGGCTGTAGCTCTTGCGCCAGCTTCTCAAAGGGCAAGTCTTGGTGGGCAAAAGCCGCCAGGACCCGGGCGCGTACTTGGCCCAGCAGGGCTGACCACGGCGCGTTCTCACTGACCTCGGTGCGCAGCACCAAGGTGTTGACGAAAAAGCCGATCAGCTCTTCGGTGGCCAGGTGCCGCCGACCCGCAATGGGCGAGCCCACGATCACGTCTTTCTGCCCGGAGAGTCGGGCCAGCAACACGACCAAGACCGCGAGCAAGGTCATGAACAAGGTGGCCTGCTCGCTGTGCGCCAAGCGCACCAGCTCAGCGCTCAGCGCGGGGTCCAGGCGCTGGCGCAAGCGCGCCCCGCGGTAGCTCTGGACCGCCGGACGCGGACGATCGGTGGGCAATTCCAAGAGCGCGGGTGCGCCCGCCAGCTGCTCCTTCCAGAAAGCAATCTGCGCGGTCAACACCTCGCCGCAGAGCCACGTCCGCTGCCACGCCGCATAGTCTCCGTACTGGACCGCAAGCGCTGGCAAGGGCGACGGGCGTCCGCTGCAGATCGCCTGGTAGAGCACCCCGAGCTCGCGCAGCAGCACCCTGATCGACCAGCCGTCGCTCGCGATGTGGTGCAAAACCAGCAGCAAGTGATGCTCGTCTGCGCGCAACCGCAGCAAAGTAGCGCGGAGCAGCGGCGCTTGTTCGAGCGCCACCGGGCGGTTGGCGTCTGCGCGGCGCAGGTGCGCGGCCAGTTGCTGGCCTGCGGCGCGGGGCAGGGCGGTGAGGTCGACCACCGGCAGCCCCCACGTGACGTCCGCGATTTCCAGCACGGGCTGCCCCTGCTCCGTGCGGAAAGCCGTGCGCAAGGTCTGGTGACGGCGCACGATCTCCTGCAAGCTCAAGCCCAAGGCGGCCACCTCGAGGTGCTCGAGCGCCAGGGCTAGCGGCAGGTTGTACGCCTGCTTTTGCGGCAGCAGCTGATCGAGGAACCACAGCCGCTCCTGGGCGAACGACAGCACCGGTTTGCCGCCGGCTGGCACCAGCGGGGGCAGGACGCCACTTCCCGCCCCGGCATCAATCGCACTCGCCAAAGCCGCCAGGGTGGGTTGCTCGAACAGCGTGCGCAACGGCAGCTCAACCCCAAACTGGGTGCGAATGCGCGCAATCAGCCGGGTCGCGAGC
>CAZCOV010000593.1:0-2005 GCA_964499975.1 uncultured Thermoanaerobaculia bacterium | reverse complement strand
CAGGATCGCAGGACCGCGCAATCCGCGACCGCACAGGGGGCAGATGCTGGGCACTGGGAAGATTCCGGTCAGCCGCAACACCCAAACCTCAAAATAGCGGGCCGCAAGGTCAGGGTCAACCCCGGCGAGGAGGGCTTCGAGGGTGGTGTCGAGCAGCCGGAAGAGGTGGTCGGAAGCCTCGTTCTCTTGTGCGAACTGCACTAGGTGTTCGGCCAGATAGCTGGCGAGCAAGATCCCTTCGAGGGTGGCAAGCAGTCGGGTGGCCGGGCGTTCGAGATCCAGGTCGGTAATCCGCACCAGGTCGCGGCCTTCTTTCTCGAACCACGAGACGTTGACTTTGGCGAGTGGCTGGAGTTGGCCAGCAAAGCGGCTGTACTTGGTGCGCGCGCCGCGGGCGACACCCCGCTTCTTGCCCCATTCGGCAGTGAGGAAAGTGACGATGCGGTCCCGCTCTTGGAGGTCGACCACATCGAGCAACAAAGCGGTGGCTCGGAACTGACGCATTGCCCTCTATTGTAGCGCTTTAACCCGCGGCTGGTGGTAACATCTCTGACCATGTCCGCCCCAAGCTTTGCTCACCACTGCGGATCAGCTGAACGAGAAAGCCGTTATGAGAAATTACCTGATCGCTATGATCGCTGCCGTCCTGGTCAGCTGGAGCGCTTTGCCGGCCGCCCGTGCTGCTGACGAAACCGCTCGCCTCCATGCGCTGTTGGCGGAGGAATGGGCCTTTCGCTTGGCGGAAGATCCCTTGCTCGCTACCACCGCGGGCGACCACACCTATGACCACCTCTGGCCTGCGGTGTTGCCCGCGGATCAGGAACGCCGCGCTGCTTTCTGGCGGCAAATCCTCGCCCGTCTGGCGACGATCGACCGCGCCCAGCTCGGTCCGCAGGATGCCTTGAACGCCGAGATTTTCCGCCACCAAATCGCCGGTCTGATCGAAGAGGTCGAGCTCAAGACCTATGAGATCCCTTTTACCAGCGACGAAGGCTTCCACATCGCGGCGGCCCAACTGCCCCAAGACATGCCTTTCGCGACCGCCGAGGACTACGAGCGCTACCTCGCCCGGCTCCACGGGTTGCCTGCATATTTTGCGCAGCAGATCGCTGTACTGCGTCTGGCCCTCGCTCGGGGCATGACCTTGCCGCAAGTGATCGCGCCGATCGTGGTCGGACCGATCGCCGCGCAAGAGGTCACTGATCCCACGGCCAGTCTGTTTTATCGTCCGTTCACCCGTATCCCTAAGGCCTTGCCCGTAAGCGTCCAGGAAGACTTGCGTCGGCGCGGACGTTTGGCGGTGGCAGAGCACGTGATCCCGGCTTACCGCCAGCTGCACGAGTTCATGACCCGCGAGTACATTCCCAACGCCCGCCATTCCCTGGGCGCTTCCGAGTTGCCCGACGGTCCAGCCTACTACGCCCAGCGCATCCGCAGCTTCACCACGCTCGACTTGAGTGCTGCCGAGATCCACCAGTTAGGGCTCGCTGAAGTCGCGCGCATTCGCGCGGAAATGCAGGCGGTGATCCAGGCGGTCCAGTTCCAAGGCGATTTTGCCAGCTTCCTCGAATTTCTGCGCCAGGATCCGCGCTTTTACGCCAAAACCCCAGAAGCGCTACTGCAGCAAGCCGCGTGGATCGCCAAGCGGGTCGACGGCAAGCTGCCGGCGTTTTTTCGCACCCTCCCGCGCCTGCCCTACGGCGTCGAGCCGGTGCCCGACCACCTCGCGCCTTACTACACGGGCGGACGTTACGTGCCGGCGGCGGTGGGCGGTACCCAAGCGGGGACCTACTGGGTCAACACCTACCGCCTAGAGAGCCGTCCGCTCTACGTGCTCGAAGCGCTCACCTTGCACGAAGCCGTCCCCGGTCACCACCTGCAGATCGCGCTCAACCAGGAACTCAGCGACCTGCCGCCGTTTCGTCGCTACTCGTACTTATCGGCCTATGGTGAAGGCTGGGCGCTTTACAGTGAGAAGTTGGGGCTCGAGATGGGGCTCTACACC
>CAZCOV010000592.1:0-2031 GCA_964499975.1 uncultured Thermoanaerobaculia bacterium | reverse complement strand
GCCGCGCTGAGGGCATACTCGAGGATCAGATCCCAGCCGATGATCCAGGCGATGAACTCGCCGAGCGTGGCATAACCATAGGTGTAAGCCGAGCCCGCGATCGGCACAGTGCTGGCGAACTCGGCATAGCACAGCCCGGCGAGCCCGCTGGCAATCCCCGCGAGAATCATCGACAGCGCGATCGCTGGCCCAGCGTGAGCTGCGGCAGCCTGTCCGGTGAGGACAAAGATTCCGGTACCGATGATCGCTCCGATACCCAGGGTCATCAGGTCCAGGGCCGAGAGCACCCGTTTGAGGCTGTGTTCGCCGCTGGCTGCGGCTTCGGCCCGAATGCGGTCAATGGATTTGGTCGCAAAAATCGACATCATGACTCCTTGGGTGGTGGACCTTGGGATGGTGGATCTAGTGGGCGCTGACGCCAGAACCAATAAACCGGGATCCCCGTCAAAACCAAGAGCAAGCCTGGCCAAGTGGTGGCGGTCTTGTAAAGCAACAGCACTCCCGCGATCAATGCTGCCGCCCCAATATAAATGGCTGGCACCCACGGATACCCGAAAGCGCGGTAGGGACGTTCGGCATGCGGACGCTTACGGCGCAAGACGAAAAGACCGGCGATCGTCAGCCCGTAGAAGATCAGCACCGTGAACACCACATAATCGAGCAGGTTGCTGTAGAGATTGCCATAGCGCGGCGCGCCTGTGGGGTCGAGCAAAGGCTCGCCCGCGGCATCGCGCAGGCGGATCCGCGGGAGGATCAAGCAGCAGGCCCACACTCCCTGGAGGATCAGCCCCATGGCCGGGACGCGCGCTCGATTGAGCCGGCCGGTCGCACGGAAAAACAGCCCGTCTTGCGCCATGGCGTAGTAAACCCGCGCGCCAGCGAGGATCAAGCCGTTGTTGCAGCCGAACGTCGAGATCACGATCGCGACCGCCATGATCGTGGCTCCGGCCGGCCCGAAGATCACGCCCAAAGCAGCCGTGGCGACCCGGTCGTCGGCCGCATTCTGGATCTGGCTGAGCGGCAAGGTCGACAGATAGGCGAGGTTGGCCAGCAAGTAGAGGGTGGTCACCAGCAAGGTCCCAGCCGCCAGACTCCTGGGGATGTTGCGCTGCGGATCCTTGACTTCGCCCGCGGTAAAGGTGATGTTGTTCCACGCGTCCGACGAAAAGAGCGAGCCGACCTGGGCCACGCAGAAAACCAAAAGCAAGCCGAGCCAGCCCTGCTCCGCCGAAATCGGTGCCAGCCAATTCACATCCGGCTGCACCGGCATCGGGTTTTGTGGAGTGAAGAAGTCGCGGAAGTTGGCTCCAATCGCCTCAGCATTGCGGCCGACCAGCACGCCGAGCAAGATCAACCCAAACAGCGACGCGGTCTTGGCGATCGTGAAAGTGTTCTGGATCAGCTTGCCCAGGTGGATGCCGCGGGTATTGATCCAGGTAAGCAGCGCAATCAGCAAGATCCCGACCACCTGCTGGGATGACAGGCTGACCGCGTACTGGGTGGAAAGATTGATGGGCGGCACACAGTAGCTCGTGGGCGAGATCCACGGCACCAGCACGCCGAGAAAGCGGGCAAAACCGATGGCCACCGCGGCGATCGTCCCGGTCTGGATCACCAAGAACAGGCTCCAGCCGTAAAGAAAGCCCCAGAGCGGCGAGTATGCTTCGCGTAAGTAAACATACTGACCACCTGCTTTGGGCATCATGGCCGCGAGTTCGCCATAAGACAGCGCCGCCGCCACCGTGAGTAGGCCAGTGCCCACCCACACCAGCAACAACCAGCCGCCGGACCCCATGAGCCGGGTGATGTCCGCCGACACGATGAAAATTCCCGAGCCGATCATCGAACCCGCCACAATCATGGTCGAGTCGAGGAAACCGAGCTCGCGCACAAATCCTGGACCGCTACTTGCGTTTCCGTTACTTGCGTTTCCGTGATGACTGTCCGCCAAGACCGCCTCCTTCTCTGGAATTCTGCGGGAAACTGAGGGCTCGCAATTGCGGCACCGAGCAGTCTAGCGGTTCTTGCACC
>CAZCOV010000591.1:0-2045 GCA_964499975.1 uncultured Thermoanaerobaculia bacterium | reverse complement strand
GCGCCAGCTGTGACGTCGGGGCGTTCGAGCTCTTGCCCCAGCCTGCGGCCGTCGAAGTGCCGACGCTCGGCCCAGCCGGGGTGATCGTGCTGGCGCTCTTGCTTTGCAGCGTGGCGGTCAGGGCGATGGCCCGGCAAAAATTCGGACGCCACAGCTGATCGACGCCTTCAAAGCATCGTTTTTTGCATCTGACATTCCATTTCACTGAAAATGGGTGTTTATACCCCGTAAAGAAGACCTCCAGTCCACCGATTTCGCGTAAGCTCACTCGATCAAGGCGGGTGATGCGCGCCCAAAGGTGCTCGCGCCAGCGTCCTCCGCCACCGAGGGCACCATGAGCAACCACGGTCCTGTCTTGAACCGCGCGGGAACCGAGCGACCCGGATCACAAGCCCTGACGCCGGGCTAGCTGACCGCGTTAGCCCTCAAGCTGCCCGCTGCCGCCAACCGCGCTGGCAGGGCGTGGTAGATACGCGCGACGATGAAAGTGGACCACCGCTTCTTGCGTGCCGAGCATTTCGCGCGACGCAACGATCAGCGCTAAGGTTGGTGGTATTGCGACGGACGACCGGTGGGCAATGGTGCCTGCGGTGCGCTCCGTCTGCGCATTCGAGGCGCAGCATGATTCAACAGGCAGGCTCAATCCTTGGCCTCAATTCAGTGAACTTCATGGGTTTCTTTGAGCCGAACGGTTAGTTCCAGCTCCGGGATCCGGCCGCGCTTGATTTCGCGCGCCCGGATCCCCTCTATTGAAGCAAGTAGCGTGGAAGGGAGTTGTCGACCCAGCTCCAAGCCTGCGTAAGTATTTTCCAGCAACCGGCTCAAGCCGCGGCTCGCGACTGGCCCGATCAAGCGCATCGCGCGAGCTCCGTCCCGTCGCGAGATCGCTGCCAGTTCGACGGCGGCGCATGCCGCGTCGAAGGCATCGAAGCGGACCAGGGTCTCAATGGCGACAAGGTAGGCTCTTGGCTCGCCAGAAATTCGCGCTTTGGTCCAATCGAGATGAGCCGCAAGCAAATAGGCCCGTTCCAAGTACTTCGGCGCTGCTAATCGGGCGAGTCTAATCTGCTCCAGAGCTTCGGCTTTGCGATCCTGGATGGCGAAGACTTGTGCCCGAAGTTGGTGCAGGGTTATCTTGTTCCGATCATTCAACCAGCGAACGTAGTTAGCCGCTGCATCGAGCGCTTCGAGGGCTTGCGGCCAGCGAACCAGCATGCAGTAAGAATAGCCCAAGTCCACGTAGGCCTGGCCGACCTTCAGAAAGTTGGCTTTGGAAGAATGAGCCATGATCGCTTTTTGAGCAAACATGGGGCCATCCGCCGGTTGAAGCCGACTGGCATAAACCAACCGCTGATACACATCGCCCTGGGTTTCGGAATCTGCGATCTGGAGAGCTCTTTTGAGATAAAACAGCGCTTCCTCAAACCGGTGTAACTGTCGGAGGCAGCTGCCAGCGATCGCAAGGGCACGGCAGTGGGCCTGACCATCCAAAGCAGGCAAAAGGTTGGTCAAAGAGGCGAGCGCCTTGGCGGGGCCGGCGAACCGATCTTCGTCAAGCTCATCGAGCAGAGCTGCGTGGCAGTCGCAGTCGCTGGTTACCGCGCTGGGATGACCCCCAGCATTAGCACCGCCCACAGAGCTCTCGGAGGAGGGCTCAACGGCAAACTCATCCTCGACTTGCTCGAGGAGCCTGGAAATACTGCAGTCCAACATCTGGCAGAGCTGGTAGACCTTGCCCACTTGCAGGCCATCGGGCCGCCCGGCCAGGTTGCGCCACCAAGAGTGAGACATTCCGAAGTGGTCTTCGACGGCTCGGATCGTGAGCCCTTTCTTCGCTTTGATTCTCGCAGTCAATACCTCCCACACCCTGTGCGCAAAGTCGCGGCCGGTCCTCATAAATTTTCTCCCCACTCGGCTTGAGCTGTCACACAGGATGACATTACAAGTTTCTAGGGCGCCGCGTCAAGCGCCTATCAGAGCATTCCCCTGCCCGAGGTCACCACTACCGGTCGGACGTCGCAATCCCAGCGGATTGGGTCGGCCTC
>CAZCOV010000590.1:0-2052 GCA_964499975.1 uncultured Thermoanaerobaculia bacterium | reverse complement strand
GATCTGCTCACACCGTGCGCAGTGGCTTGCTCGCACTGAGCGCTCATGCAAGACGCTGAGCGCTCTCCGCTTCCCACCTAGCTCAGCGCAACCTCCGTTTTTTCTCGCGCACACAAGGCCGCTGGCCCAGGTTGCAGGTCGGACCGGCTTGAGGTTAGATGTTAGAAATTTTTCTAGCTCTAGCCTGGCATGACTGTTGCTCAAATCGAGTTGTGGTCGGGGGACCCTGGTCGAGGTGGGCAGTACCTCAATCCGTTCGCCGCTCCTCGCACTGCAAGCTATCGACCGGCTCCCCCGTCAGTGATGGCTCAATCGACAACATCGCCAGATCAAGGAGAAGTCGTGAAAAAGGAATCCAGGCATCCACAACAAAAAAAGCTCGCTCTCCATCGTCAGACCCTGCACTGCCTCAGCCCAAGCGACCTCGCGGCGGCTCGTGGCGCTGAACTCATCGACTCCAAAACGTGCGCCAAAGCGCTGACCGCTGGCTGGCCCTGCTGTCGCAGCGGAGCAGGGGGCGACCGTTTCTTTTGAATCGCTTTTTTGCAACACGGTCACCCCATCACCCCAGGAGTTCAGCATGAAGAAGACTGTGAAAAAACTTTCGCTCAATCGCTTGACCCTCCACCATCTGGAGGCTCGCGACCTGCTCCTCGCTCAAGGTGCAGATTACGCCGGGTCAGCAACTTGCGCCGCCGGAGCTGGTACCGATGGCTGGCCTTGCTGCCGAACGGTCGCCGAGAGCACAATTCTTAAAAATACCAAAGCCTGCTTGTAAACCACAGGACCTCGCCCCCTCGCCTGCGCGACCGAGGGGGCTTGCCCATGAATCGCTCGCTCCGGCGTCGCTCTTAGGGGTCGGCGCATCAATAGATTCACATTTCTGGCGCCCAGATTTGGGGCAGATTCGGCCGATCGTCGGACGCAAAACCGCAGGACTAGCAGGGCTAATTCGAGGATTTTGCGTTTGAGGATCGGTCGAAGCTGGCCTGAAGATGGGATGCCAGAATGGGAAGTTATTGATGCGCCGACCCTTAGCAGGGTTATGGTGCCGGAGGAGATCGCATCTGGCTGCGGTAGAAAACGGCTCGCTCAGACTTGCCCCAAGCCTCATACATGGCTACCAGACGCTCTAGCGCAGCTTGGGTATCCAAGGAATGTTCGCTCTTGTTCGCTTGCAAGGAAGTATAGGCGGAGAGTAGCAGCGGCTCGGCTTCAGCGTAACGGCCTTGTCCGGCCAGGCAGGTGCCATGGATGCTCTCCGCATTGGCGCGCAACCAGTGGTCCGCGCTGACCGCTTTCTGCAAGATCCCGAGGGCTCGCCCACTCAAGGTTTCCGCTTCTTTCAACGCACCACGCGCGATCAGCAAGTTGGCGAGATCGCTCAGCGTCGAGGCCACCTGAGGGTGGCTTTCGCCCAACACTTTGACGCGCAGCGCGAGCGCTTCCCGCAGCAGGCTCTCCGCGCCGTTCAAATCGCCCCGGAGCTGCAGCACCAGCGCCAGGCTGTGACGGCTACTGGCCACAAAGGGATGTTCATCGCCCAACAACCGTCGGTGCATCGCCAACGATTCACGGCAGAGCGCTTCGGCTTCAGCATAGTTTTTTTTGGATTTGAACAGCGAAGCCAAGCTGGCGAGATCGCTCGCCACGGTGGAATGCTCCTCACCGTACACTTTGCGATCGACGGCCAGGGCTTCCCGATAGAGCTGTTCAGCTTCCGTCAGTTCCCCTTGGGAGTGCAACAACTTGCCCAAGTGAACTGCGCTGACCGCAATCGAAGGGTGGTCTTGGCCCCAGAGCTGGCGGCGGAGCGCCAGGGCTTGCCGGTGCAGGGGCAGCGCGCCCGCGTCATCGCCTTTGACTTGGAGCACATAAGCGACGCGGAAAAGGCTGTCGGCGACTTCCGCGTGGTGATCGCCGAAAGCGCGCTGCCGGATCTGGAGCGCCTGACGGTAGAGCGGCTCGGCGTTGACATAGTCGTACTTAGCCAGAAAGGCAGTGGCCAGGCCGTCGAGGCTGTCGGCCACCAAGGGATCGTGGTCGCCCAGC
>CAZCOV010000589.1:0-2082 GCA_964499975.1 uncultured Thermoanaerobaculia bacterium | reverse complement strand
GCGATTTTTGACCACGGTCTGCATGGGACCCGACCGCTGGCTTGTGTAGGGTTGAGCGTGGACCCCGAGCGCGCGGCAATTCCGTCGCGCGCTCAGGAAAGCACGGGAGAAAGATCATGAAGCAACACAGCACAACTGAGGAATCCATCAGCTTCTTCCCAAGCGGAGCCCCGCAGTGGGGAATGCTCCTCGAGCCACACGGTGGACTCCTGCGGAGGAGAAGGATCCATGAGCCTGGCGGCAGACCCCTCAGCTGGGGGCCTTCGCATGAGCCGCACGGTGGACTCCTGCGGAGGAGAAGGATGATCATCGAGCCGCATGGCGGACCGCTGAGCTTTGGGCCAATCCACGAGCGTGGCGGCAGACCCCTCAGCTGGGGACCTTCGCATGAGCCTAACGGCTAATCTTTGGATGGCTGCCCACCACTGGGCTAAAGCTAAATGATGGGACCGGCCGGAGCCCTGCTATTTGAGCTTGCGAGTGAATCGATAGTAGCTCAACCTGCTCTTTTGCAGGGCGTGTTCGGCCTCGACCAGCTTTTTCAAGGTCAGGCCCCGGCCGGCATCACCGATCAAGACCAGGTCGCGGATCGCTCTGGAGGCAGTGCCAATGCGCACCAGTGGCTGCACAAAGCAGATCATCCCGCGCGCGACGCGGCAGGCTTCGCCGAGGCTTCCTCCAACCAAATAAATTCTGGCCAAAGCTACGCTGGCAAGGGCCGCGTCGATCGGAACTCGGGGTGTCAGCAACTGAACTGCCTTCTCCAGGTAGCCTGCCCCGGCAATGCCCAGCATCTCACCTTCCGCCCAAAACAGCTTTCCTTGTAGGCACACATTCGCGCCGCTTTCAGCTTCCTTGACTGCCAGGCGCAGCTGCTCCAGCGCCTCCTCGCGCTTCCCGAGCCCTCTCAGCGCTAGGCTCTTCTGCAAAAGCCGCGTCGCCCGGCTTTCCACGTTCATGGCACTCGCATGGCGCGAGGCATCGTTCAAGGCCAGGAGGCTGGCTTCGAAGTTTCTCAGCTGAAACCAGCAGATCGCCTGATCGACCAGGGCCTCACCCATTCGCCGCTCGTCTTGTAGCCGCGAGAAAATCTCATACTCGGCTTTGGCGTAATCGAGCGCTGCCTCGGGTGCCCCCATCGAGTCGTAAAGGTAGACGCACTTCTGCAGCAACAAGCCCACCGCCAAGCGGTCGCCCGCAGCGAGGGCCAACTCCATGCCGCGAGCAATAGCGCGCGCGCCCTCCTTGTACTGATGCAACATCCGGAAGCAAGCGGTTGCCGCCCCGAGCAAGTACGGCACTTGCTCGGGAGCTGCAAAATGGCAGGCGCGCTCCACCAGATCGAGCGCATCGAAAGGATTCTCCCAGCGCAACTGATTCGCCGCCTCGAGCTGCTCGGCCAGATCCGTCGGCGAAAGCCCTTGGCTGTGGCGCAGGAGCGCGGCTTCAGCTGCCGCCTCGACGCGCGTTTTCTTGCGTTCCCGCATGCGCGGACAGATGTAGTCGATCCGCGGCCCGGAGGCATTCCCGGTCAACGGAAAGCCGAGGCGCACGCCGAGCAGCTGCCCCACCCGCGCCAGCTGGGTTGCTCGGAGGTCTCGGGCTGCCAGCCGATGTTTGAGAAAACCCTTGCTCTCACCTACGGCCCGCTCGAGGCTTGAGATGGTCCCGAGCTGGGCTCCCAGCGACGCGAGGATCTCCAAAGCCCGAGCAACGTCGGCCTCGGCTTCGTCAAAAGCGGTTTCAAAATTCGCTTCCAAGCCCATAACTCCAATCCTCTTCGCTCCAGTCGGATCCCCAGCAGAATTTGCTCCCCTCTAGTCCGCACCCTGTGCGGAAGATGCAACCGTCAACGGCCTGCGTCGGTGCAGAAACTGCGGTCTTGAGCTCAGCCAAACCGAGTCCCGCCATACCCTCCTCACCGAGCCAGGGCGCCCGGACTGTTGGCCCTAGTCCAAGCGTTGTACATCAGGGCCTCCCGTGCTTTCCCGGCGCCCTGGCTCAACTACAAAACCAACGAACAACCAACGGACCGCGACTCGTGTCAATCAGGGCTCGATCATAGCGCAAAATCTCAGAGTT
>CAZCOV010000588.1:0-2082 GCA_964499975.1 uncultured Thermoanaerobaculia bacterium | reverse complement strand
GCCCTGCAGGTCGACCAGCGCGATCGGGCCGAGCTGGCGAGCTTGATCGGCCCCATCACCCAGGTGCTGTTGCAGCGCACCGACCTCACCGCGAATCCGCCGTTTTGCGCCTTGCTGCAGCAAGTAGCGGCTCAGGCTCTCGCGGCGCGCGCGCACGCCGACGTGCCCTTTGCCCAGCTGTGCGCGGAGTTGCGGCCAGCGCGCCAAAATGCCTGCTCGCCGCTCGCTCAGGTGATGTTTCAAGCAGCGTCCAGCCGGCCGGATGAGCCCCGCACGGTCGGTCCCTCCGCCCCGCTCACCGTCGCTTTTTGGGACGGCTGTCCGCTCAAATCCGAATGGGATCTCTCGCTGTTGCTGGCTGAGCGCGCCACTGGCGCGCTTTGCGGTGCGTTCCGGTTCAGCACTGACCTCTTCGATCGGACGACCATCGCGCGGCTGCGCGATCATTGGGTCCAGGTTTTGCGGGCAGCGGTCACGGCAGCGGAAACCCCGAGTTTGGGGCTGGCACTTTTGAGCCCGGCAGAACAGCATGCGTTGCTCCGCGAAAGAAATGCCGGACCCGACGCTCGAACGCTCGCCGACCAAGGCATTCACCACCTAGTCCAAACCCGCGCGCACTCGCAGCCGGAAGCGGTGGCGCTGGTTGCGGGTGAGGCTCTGATCACCCTGGGTACGTTCGCAAACCGTGCGGCTCAGATCGAAAACTTACTGCGCAACAACGGGGTGGGGCCAGAGGTCTTAGTCGGGGTGGCGCTCTCGCGGTCGGTCGACCTGGTCGCGGCGCTGCTCGGCGTGCTGGCGTCCGGCGGTGCGTATGTGCCGCTCGATCCTTCCTACCCGCAAGCGCGCTTGAGCTGGATGCTTGAGGATGCGCGGCCGCGGGTTTTGCTGACCGAAGAAGCCTTCCTCTCGGGCCCCCTCGCCGCGGCTCTCCCGGAAGTGAAGCCCACCCTGGTTTGCCTGGACGCACTGCGGTTCGTTCCGGGGCACGTCAGCCCGGGGCGCGTCAGCCCGGGGCACGCCCCTGCTACAGCCCAGGTTCTGCCAGGCCAGCTGGCTTACGTGATCTACACCTCGGGCTCGACCGGCCGACCCAAAGGAGTGGCGGTAGGACACCGCTCGGTGGTGACCTTCTTGCGGGCGATGGCCGAGCGTCCAGGCTTGCGCGCGGATGAAGTGTTGGTGGCAGTGACCACGTTGTCGTTCGATATCGCCGGGCTGGAGCTCTGGCTACCCCTGATGCAGGGTGCGCCCTTGGTTTTGGCGAGCGAGGTTGAAGCTGCTGACGGCGCGCTGCTCGCCCAGCGGCTGGCCGCGGCGCGGGCGGACGTCATGCAGGCCACACCCGCGACTTGGAACCTGCTGCTCGCCACCGACTCCTTGCATCCGGGCTTGCTGCCGCGGGTGTGGTGCGGCGGTGAAGCCCTGACCCGGGCTTTGGCCGAGCGCTTGCTGGCAACCGGCGCGCAACTGTGGAACCTCTATGGGCCGACGGAAACCACGATCTGGTCCGCGGTCGAGCGGGTGCTGCCCGCTGATGGGGACGATCGCCGGGGGGTCGGGCTGGGAACCCCGATCGCCGGCACCTGCTTTTACCTCCTGGACCGCCGCGGTTCGCCCGTGCCTTTGGGGGTTGCGGGGGAGTTGCTGATCGGGGGCGCTGGACTGGCGCGCGGTTACCTGGCGCGTCCAGCCCTGACCGCCGAGCGTTTTCTCCCAGATCCGTTTGCTGCGGGCGGGCTTGCGCACGATCTAGGGGTTGGCGCGAGGTTCTACCGCACCGGTGACCTGGTGCGCTACCGCGCGCTCGGGGGGCTCGAATTCCTCGGACGCAGCGACTTCCAAGTCAAGGTGCGCGGCTTCCGCATCGAACTCGGCGAGATCGAGGCCGTGCTCAACCGCCATCCTGTGGTGCGGTCGGCCGTGGTCGGAGTGCGGCGGCGTCCGTCGAGCGGAGGCCCGCCCATCGGGGAACCGGTGCTGGTGGCCTGGCTCGAACAACGGGAGCCCGCGCTTTCGGTGGCAGCTCTGCGCACCTGGGTGGCGGAGTCCCGCCCGCGCACGATTCGCTTTGCCTACGAA
>CAZCOV010000587.1:0-2090 GCA_964499975.1 uncultured Thermoanaerobaculia bacterium | reverse complement strand
GGCCTGGCTACCCTGCCCCCAGGTGCAGCAGGGCGGCGCGCAAGTCCGGCAGCGGGCCGATATTCTCCCCAGCGGCTGCTCCGCCCTGGGGCGTCCCGGTCGCGCTCAGCAAATTGCGCATCGCCACGCTGTCGAGCAGTGGCCGCCCCAGGTGCTTGAGCCGTCCATTGATGCACGCTGCTACCCCCGCGACGATCGCCGAGGCGCTCGAAGTGCCGCTGAAGCTGCCGGTATAACAGCGGCTGGCATCGGCATGGGGGGTGAGGTCGCAGTAAATCGCCTCCCGACGACCACCGCAAGTAGTGACCTGCTCACCCCAGCCCTGCACGTCGACCCGCGCACCATGATTCGAGAACGGCAGGCGTGAGTGGTCACCCCGTGTGCCAGCGCACACCAAAATGGCTCCCGAGTCGCGCACCGCACGCACAAAGGTATTGCCATAAAGCGCATTGTCGAGATGCTGACTGCCATTTCCGGCAGCCTCTACCACGACGATGCCGCGCGCGGTTGCATGGCGGATTGCGTCGTAGCCGACGCTCCAGTACTCGACCGGCAGCAGACCAAAGTCAAGATCTTGATCGCTGTCCCAAAGCGGTCCACCGGCTTGCTGCTCGATCAGAATCACACTCCCCGGATTCAAACGCAGCGCGACGTTGACAATGGCGTCCTCGAGTTCCCAGTGCTGACCATTCCAGCCAGTTGCAGCCGTGCTGTTGTAAGCACCATGCGCAATTCCCGTGACCCCAAAGCCATTCGCGTCACCCCCGAGGATACCCAACACTGCTGTGCCATGGTCCTCGCGCTCGCCGTCCGGCCCATAGAGCTTGCC
Organism: uncultured Thermoanaerobaculia bacterium; assembly: GCA_964499975.1. GTDB lineage: Bacteria > Acidobacteriota > Thermoanaerobaculia > Multivoradales > J023 > CAZCOV01. The sequence continues at coordinate 1,261 of CAZCOV010000587.1, read as the reverse complement.
GATCAGGCGATGCAGCAGATCTTCATGACCAAAATCCCAGTCGACCTCGATGTCGACGATGTTGATCCCACTGCCATCACCTCCCGCCAGCGCCCAGGCAAAGCGCGCATCCACCCCGCTGGGCGCCGGATCGAGGTAGCCCTGCAGGTGCTGCCAGGACTGGCTGGCTTGCGGCGGTAGCGCAAACGCAATCGCGCCGGGGGATGGCGGCGGCGGCTGGAACCGCCGCCACACCGGCGTGCTCGGCTCGCCCTGGACCTCGGCGTGCAACACCCCATCCTCACGCAGGCGATTCGCCAGGGCTTCGGCCGCCTCCCGCGTCTCTACAAAGGTATGAAAGTAGCCGACGAGGTCGAGGTCAGGGTCCTCGCGCAGCGCTTCCGGCAGCCGGGCCTGTTCAGCGCGCAAGGCAAAGGGATGGATACGAAACACCGGCTCGGCTGGAGCCGTAACCGGGAGATCCTGGAGCAGCGGCTGCGCGCTTTCTGCCAAACTTGGTGAGGACGGCAGCTCGTCCGTGGGATAGCCGACGCGGTCTGGGCCATATTTCCAAATCACTCGATACATGATCGCCTCCTGGATTTTCTTCAGTTTTTAAATTCGAGACACGTCGGGCTGGTCTTCCCCTGATCCGGGGTGAACACGGTGACACAGCTGCTCTGCGCCAGGACCGAGCCATCGGCCTTGAGCGCCTGGACCACGTAGTGATAGCTGCTCACCGGCAGAACTTCTGTGTCTTGATGCGTGGTCGTGCTGAGGGGCGTGCCCAGACGTTGCACGGTCTGACAGCTCTGCTGGCTGCGCAACACCAGGTAGGAACTCGCATTGCTCACTGCGTCCCAGCTCAAGGTCACCGACGTTGCCGTGCAGTTGCCGGCGCTGAGCTGCAAACTTCCAACCTGCGACGGCGGAGTCGGTGGCGGCACCGGCTGAACTGGCTGAGAGGACGTGCTGCTGTCTCCACTTCCCGAGCCTTTGTCTGCTGGCTTAGTGGTGCCGGACGTTTGCGGGGTGGTGGTGTCCCCCGCGAAGGGCTTTTTCAGCCGGTCGCCCTCGCCCAAAAACGCGAACGAGACGGCAAAGAAAACATCGCCCTTGATCTGGGATTGGAGGTCGTTGTTGAGCAGATCCGCCGCCACCGGCTGATCGAAACGGGTGCCCGGTGGCAGACGGTCGACCTCGCCCCAGGCATAGCCCAGGGTGAACGCTCCGCGCGGACCCCAACGCCAGCTGAGACCGGTGTAGTAGGTGGTGTCATTCT
>CAZCOV010000586.1:0-2108 GCA_964499975.1 uncultured Thermoanaerobaculia bacterium | reverse complement strand
GCGCCAGCTGTGACGTCGGGGCGTTCGAGCTCTTGCCCCAGCCTGCGGCCGTCGAGGTACCGACGCTCGGCCCAGTTGGGGTGATCGTGCTGGCGCTCTTGCTTAGCAGCGTGGCGGTCCGGGCGATGACCCGGCAGAAATCCAGGTGCTGCCGCTGATCGACGCCTTCAAAGCACCGTTTTCTGATATCTAAAATCCTATCTTACTGAAAATACATATTTTTAGTCCTACAATGAAGACCTCTAGCCCACCGGTTTAGCAGTAAGCTCTTTCGGTCATGGCGGGTGATGCGCGCGCAAGGGTGCTCGCGACGAGCTCAGCCGCCACCGAGGATGACATGAGCAACCACAACCCTGATTTGAAAAACCGCACCGCCGACCCGCCTTGCTCTGCCAGCTCAGTTCCCGCCAGCCCTTCGGTGAAGGAACCGCGCAGCCACATGCATTGGGCTCTCGTGTCTGAAGGGGCCTGCCTTGCTTGGGTTCCCCGGTTTGAGTGGCTGGACCGGCTGGAACCGAAGATCGACGCTGCCGAGCCGCCCGCGCGGGAACCGAGCGACCAGGGTCACAAGCCCTGACGCCGGGCCGGAGACCGGGCCAGCGCGAGGCCGCCGTTCGGGCTGCATCGTGGTTTTCAGGGACGGGTTTGAGACCGGCGACACCTCACGGTGGTCCGTGCGCGTGGGGGAGTAGCGGATAACATCCCGATGACAGAGGCGGCGATGAACCAGCACAGCAAAATCTGGCCCTCAACCTTGTTGCTGCTCGCGTTCTTGGAGGCAGCAGCGCCAGCCCCAGCGGCCACTTACCTGGTCACCAAGATGAGTGACGACAACGGCCCTTGCACGCCGGACGACTGTGCGGTGCGCGAAGCCATCATCGCCGCCAACGCCAACCCGGGAAAAGACACCGTGATCGTGCCGCCAGGCGACTACTTGCTGTCGATCTCGGGCATTCAGGAATTCCTCTCCTATACAGGTGATCTCAACATTTTCGACCATCTGGATCTGCTCGGTGACGAACATCAGCCGACTATCTTCCGCAGCGACGGCACCGACCGAGTGCTCAGCATCTATGGCCTCAGCACGGTGACGCTTTCCCACCTCACTTTCACCGGTGGCCGACACCAGGAGGGCGGAGGCGGCCTGCGCATCTTTGACAGCCAGGTCACGATCACCGACTCGACAATCCGCGACAATGAGACCACCGGAGCCTTTGGCGGTGGGCTTGCCGTGTTTCTGAGCGACGTGGAGCTGCGCAATTGCACCATCACCGGCAATTCCTCTCCCACCTACCTGGGAGGCGGCATCTGGCGCGTCGGTTCGTTCGGAAAACCAGCGGATTTGACCCTGGTCAACACCACGGTCAGTGGCAACTCGGCTTACCGCGCCGGAGGGATTGTCTCCAGCTTTGAAGGTACGCTGACCTTGATCAACTCGACCATCGCAGCCAACTCCTCTACGCGCTACCCTAGCGCGCTGACGGTGGAGTGGACTGCGGGTCCGATCCTGGTCAACACCCTGATCGAAGGGGAGTGCGGCGGGGTGAACTTCTCGGCTCCGACGTCGCACGGACATAACATCGAAAGCCCAGGGAACACTTGCTTGCTCAGCCACCCCACGGACCGGGTGAGCGTGCCGGACCTCCGGCTGGGGCCTCTGGCAGACTACGGCGGACCCACACTCACCCACGCGCTGTGGTCCGACAGCCCGGCCATCGACAGCGCGGACCCCACCGCCTGTCCTGCGGACGACCAGCGCGGGATTGGACGTCCCGTGGACGGCGACGGCGATGGCAGCGCCAGCTGTGACGTCGGGGCGTTCGAGCTCTTGCCCCAGCCTGCGGCCGTCGAGGTACCGACGCTCGGCCCAGCCGGGATGATCGTGCTGGCGCTCTTGCTCAGCAGCGTGGCGGTCCGGGCGATGACCCGGCAAAAACCCGGGCGCTACCGCTGACCGACACCCTAAAAGCACCGTTTTCTGGCATCTGACATTCCATTTCACTGAAAATGGATGTTTATACCCTGCAAAGAAGACATTTAGCCCACCGGTTTGGCAGTAGGCTCTTTCGGTCATGGCGGGTGATGCGCGCGCAAGGGTGCTCGCGAAG
>CAZCOV010000585.1:0-2126 GCA_964499975.1 uncultured Thermoanaerobaculia bacterium | reverse complement strand
CGAATTAGCCCTGCTAGTCCTGCGGTTTTGCGCCCGACGATCGGCCGCATCTGGCGCCAATCTGGGCGCCAGAAATGGGAATTTATTGCTGCGTCGACCCTTAGGATGTTCCTCGTCCTCCTCCTCTTCCTCCTCGTGGTGGCTTGTTGGCCGGGCTGCTCGATGCTACGATCCCGACTTCTGACTGTGCGTTCTTCTGGCAGTGCGTTGCTCTACCCCATGCCCCTCACCACCCGGTCTACCGCGCGCTCCCTCCTCACTGGCCTCCAGGCGTTGAGCGGTCTCGCATTGCTCGTCGCCGCCTGGGACATCGCAGTGCGGATGAGCCCGCAGACGGTCTTACCCACGCCTTGGCAGGTAGTGCGCGCGCTGTGGGAGCTGCTGCTGGCCGGCCGGTTGATCGAGCACGTGGTGGCGTCGCTTTTCCGGGTCACTTGGGGGTATCTCGCGGCGGCGGTGGTGGCGATCCCGTTCGGGCTATGGCTCGGGTTGTATCGGGTTGGCGAGCAGGCGCTCGCGCCACTGCTCGAACTGCTGCGTCCGATTTCGCCTCTTGCTCGTCATCGGGATCATCGGTCTGGTGCTCGACCTCATGATCCGCCGTCTCGAACGCCTGCGCTCGCTGCGCTGGGGCTTTGGTCTCCGCTGAGGCAAGACGCTCGCCATCCCTAGCCGCTTCTCTGCGTCTTGTGGAGATGCTGCCGCGGGACGTTGCCGGGGCGCTCGCGGTGGGGGCGATCGACGCTTTTTCGATGGGTGAGCCATTTCCGGGTCAAGCGGAGATGATGGGTTTTGGCCGGTTGCTGTTCAAGGCGGCGGAGCACTGGCCGGACTACATGTCGTGTGTCGTGGTGGTACGCCAGGACGTGATCGACCGGCGTCCCGAAGCCGTGCAGGCGCTCGTCGACGGCATCGCCCGCTCGGGTCTGTGGCTTGACGAAGGGGTGCCCAGCCGCGACTATGCATCCCTGACCATGATCAAAGGCGGTGCCTTGAAATCTGCGCACAGTTACTGATCCAACCCAACTTAACGGAGACACGCCGATGAGAAACATCCTAACCGCCATTGCGACCTGCATCGCACTATCGGGTGCGGTCACGGCGCAGGAAAGTGACAAGACTCATGCCGAGCGCATGGCTAAGGAGCACCAGCACGACGCGCCCACTGCGAGCCCAGCGATTGGGGGCCAGCCGTCCGGGCCGATCGAACAACAGACGGTGGTTTATGCGAACGTTGATGGGCAGGAGGTGCGGGGTTACCTCGCCCGGCCGCCGCGCGGGGTCAAAGGGGCGCCGGGGTTGATCGTGATCCACGAGTGGTGGGGCTTAAACGACAACGTCCGCGCTATGGCTGACCAGCTCGCGGGCGCGGGCTACGTTGCGCTGGCGGTCGACCTCTATGGTGGAGAGGCTGCGAGCGATCCGGAGCAAGCCCGGGCGCAAATGCAACGCGCCATGGGCAAGGTCGCGGCGCTCGAAGACAACTTGCGGCAAGCTTTTCGCTACCTCGAAACCCAGCAAGGCGCCGACAAGATTGGGTCGATCGGCTGGTGCTTCGGCGGTGGCTGGTCGCTCAACGCAGCGCTGCTTTTACCCGGACAGCTCGACGCTGCCGTGATCTACTACGGTCGCCTGGTCACCGAGCCGGCCCGACTGAGCGCTCTGACCGCGCCCATTCTCGGTTTGTTCGGCGCGCAGGACCAGGGCATTCCGGTTGCGGCAGTGCACGAATTCGAGGCCGCGCTCAAAGCGCTGGGCAAACCCGCCGAGATTCACATCTATCCTGACGCCGGGCATGCGTTCGCCAATCCCTCAGGCACTCGATACCAACGCGAAGCTGCGGACGATGCCTGGGGAAAAACCCTTGCCTTTCTCGCGCAGCACCTGCGGTCGTAGGTAGGCGTTAACGGGTCGATGCAGCAATAAATTCAGTTTTCTGGCGCCCAGATTGGGGCCAGATGCGGCCGATCGTCGGGCGCAAAACCGCAGGACTAGCAGGGCTAATTCGAGGATTTTGCGTTCGAGGATCGGTCGCAGGTGGCCTCAAGATGGGATGCCAGAATGGGAAGTGATTGCTGCGTCGACCCTAACGCTCGCTGTCCGGCATGATCAGCCACAGCAGCAAG
>CAZCOV010000584.1:0-2127 GCA_964499975.1 uncultured Thermoanaerobaculia bacterium | reverse complement strand
GCAGGTCAAGCCACTCCGGCATTCCGCATCGCTGTCGCAGTCCCCTTGACCGCTCGCGCACGGACCGCAGTCGCGGCAGAAATTGCCATGGCCAGCGCGCAGGTTGCAGCCTCCACCTCCGCCCCCGCCGCCACCGGGGCTGACGCAGACGTCGATTTGCGGACCAAAACCGAACTGCGGCCCGAGGTCATCAGCGCAGGTCAGCCCGTTCTGGCATTGGGCGTCGCTGTCGCAATCGCCTTGACCATTGCCGCACGGACCGCAGTCGCGGCAGAAGTTGGGGTGGCCAGCGGGCAAGGTGCAACCACCGCCGCCACCACCCGAGCCAACGCAGACGTCGATTTGCGGGCCAAAACCGAATTGCGGTCCCAAGTCTTCGCCACAGGTCAGACCGTTTTGGCACTCGGCATTGCTGTCGCAATCGCCCTGGCCATGACTGCACGGACCGCACTCCCGGCAGAAGTTGCCATGGCCTGACGGCAAGTCACAACCGCTGGAAAAGTTGGGATCGTAGAGGAAGCGAATGCCGTTGCGGTCGTCAGTACCCAGCCGCCCTCCCCGCCCATCGTCGTGGATCGAAGCGCGCATGGCCGCGTCATTGAGCACGGGATCGCTTGAGCAGGCAGGGCTATCATCATCGCCGCAGGAGTGCCCCAGACCGAGGGTGTGACCGAGTTCGTGGGTGTAGAGTTCGACCACCCCCGAAGCGTTGTTTTCGACAAAACAGTTCACTCCGTTATTGACCACGATTTCCGCTTCCACCGCTGCCCGGGCCGCCCGACCGCGCCAAAAGAGCTCGTCGGTCGTGATGAAATGGACCCCGCCCACGGCCAGAGTACCGCCGGTCGTGCAGGAGAAATCTTCGTCGATATCGTTGCTCAAGTCGGAAAAGAGAATGGTGTTGCCGTCCGGAGTATTACCGTTGAAGCCCATGGTCGACATGGTGGTGCCACCATCGACCAGGCGAATCGGGGTGTTGGGTTCCCCGTTCCAAGCCCCACGTGCCTGCTCGAACTCCTGGGTGCCGCCACCCGCCAGCCCGGCCTGCCCGTTGACATGGCGCCGCCAGGTCACCGTGCGTCCCAGGTCGAACTCGAACCAGCGGGCAACGAACTCATCGGTGAGCAGGGTGAACTTGGGACGAACTCGCGCGAGAAAGCCGGCGGGCAAGTCGACTTGGTAATCTGCACTCCGCACGTACCCGTGAGCCCGATCGCGGAGCCAGGAGGCAAAGCGTTGGGCATGCCGTCCGGCGTTCGCAGGCACCGCGTCTTTGGGGCGGGGCGCTCCGGGCAGGGCCATTTCGCGGGCTTCGTCGAGGTGTCGGATCAATATCTGCTCGCCCTGGTAAGTCAGCGGGTGGAAGAGCCCTTGCAGCAAGTGCAGCACGTGGAACGTCCCATCGGGGTTCTGGCGCAGGAACACCAAGGCTTTCGCCCCCACCTTGAACTCGGGTGCGCCCCAGATCTTGAGCCCCTGCCCGTCCGCGAGCTCACCCCCGAGCACACGGATCGCGAGGTGCGGCTCGGCGGCGCTGCCTTTGACCCAGTCCTGGACTTCCGCGTCGTAGAGCGTGGTGATCTTGCTGCCCGCGTTGACGCGCGCGGCTTTCACCACCACCCAGGCGATGACCTCAGCTTGGTCGGCGAGATGCTCGTCTGCCACCACCACGTAAGAAGTTGCCCCCAGCGGGAGGGCCAGCCCAACGATTCCTAAAACCAACCCAATACACAGAGATTTTGCGCGCATGGCGACTCCTTGGAGCCCGAACTCACAGCTTGAACAGCGCGTCGAAGGCGGCCCGTGCATCTCCCGCACGACCGGGTTCTTTGGCCTGTTCGCGAGCCAATTTGGGCGTGAAAAGCTCACACTGGTTGCGTTGCGTTTTGTTGCTGATCCGCTGCGGGATCGGCTGACGGCATTCATTGTGAGCGCTGGTGTCGAAGTAACTGCAGTGGGTACAAGTGTGGAGGTCACGACCGCATTGCAGGCAGACCGAGTCGAACTGGATGGCTTGTTGCTGCTCAGCGCCGCACACCGCGCAGCGCATGACGGTTGCTGTCGGCATCCCGAGACCGCGTCCGCGGGGGCCCAGTGCTGGCTCGCGCGGACGAACCGGTCCAGCGC
>CAZCOV010000583.1:1265-2141 GCA_964499975.1 uncultured Thermoanaerobaculia bacterium | reverse complement strand
ACGACATGGTGGTGACCTGGGAAGAAGCGCTCGCTGAGCGCGAAGCCATCGGAGAGGCCAGAGGCGAAGCCCGCGGCGAAGCCCGAGGCGAAGCCCGCGGCGAAGCCAGAGCGACGCAGCAGGCGATCCTGCAGGTGGCGAGGAAACGCCACGCCGCTTCCCTGCAGAATGGCTTTGAACAGAAAATCCGCGGCATCCACGATCTCGACCGCTTGAACCAGATCCTGGAACAGCTCCTCGACGCCACGTCGCTGGACGAGCTGGACCTGAACTGACTCCTCGACGCCGGGCGTTGGGACTGCTCTCGCGACGACCGCTCGACGATTTGCCGGACGTTTTGTCCGATCTCTTGGCGCTAGGTTAGCTTCTCAGGTCCAGGTTGGTGTTGCGCATCAAAGGTACAGGCTGCCTGGCGGCAGCCTGGCGCCAGCCCACCATCAATTTTCTACATTGCTCGACAGCGGGACCACGTCCTCCGGACGCTGGTTGCCGAACAGCAGGCGGCCTTTTTGGTAGGAGGCGTCGCGCAGAGCCAGGGCGAAGACCTCGCCGAGTTCATGGACCGGAGCGACTTCGATGCGGTCGCGCACGTCTTGCGGCAAGTCTTCAAGGTCGGCTTCGTTTTCTGCCGGGATCACGAAGCGTTGGATCCCAGCTCGCACGCCGCCCAGAATTTTTTCCTTGACCCCGCCGATCGGCAGCACCCGACCGTTCAGGGTGATCTCGCCGGTCATCGCCAAGTCGTGCCGCACCGGACGCCCCGAGAGGCTCGAAACCAGGGCTGTGGCCATGGTCACCCCCGCAGACGGGCCGTCTTTGGGAATCGCGCCCGCGGGCACGTGGATGTGGACATCGTGTTTCTGGAAGAACTCCGCG
>CAZCOV010000583.1:0-1255 GCA_964499975.1 uncultured Thermoanaerobaculia bacterium | reverse complement strand
ATGTGGACATCGCGCTCAAAGTTGTCACGGGCGATGTGCAGAGCCTCGGCATGGGCGCGGGCATACGACCAAGCAGCGCGCGCGGATTCCTTCATCACGTCACCCAACTGGCCGGTCAAAACCAACTCGCCCTTGCCCGTCATGGGCGTGGCTTCGACGAACATGATGTCGCCCCCGACTGGGGTGTAGTACATGCCGGTCGCCACCCCGAGTTGATCCCGCTCCGCTTTCTTTTCGGGGTGGACCTTGGCCCGGCCGAGCAGTTCCGCGACCTGGGATGCGTCCACTGTCAGGCGTGCGATCTCCTGCGCGGCGATCTTGCGCGCGACCTTGCGGGCCAGCCGCCCGATCTCGCGTTCGAGCTGACGCACCCCAGCTTCGCGGGTGTATTCTGCGGTCAGGCGCGCGACTGCCGCGTCGGTGATCTCCAGTTGTTCGGCGGCGAGTCCATTGGCCCGGCGCTGGCGCGGGATCAAATATTGGCGGGTGATCCCCAGTTTTTCGCTCTCGGTGTAGCCATGAAATTCGACCAGCTCCATGCGGTCCATCAGCGGCCCCGGGATGTTCTGCTGGAAGTTGGCCGTGCAGATGAAGAGTACCTCGCTCAAATCGAAGGGGATCCCCAAGTAGTGGTCGGTGAACGAGTCGTTTTGCGCGGGATCGAGCACTTCGAGGAGCGCACTCGCTGGGTCGCCTTGGAAAGACACCCCCAACTTGTCGATTTCGTCGAGCAAAAATACCGGGTTCTTGGTTCCCGCTTGCTTCATCCCCTGGATGATGCGTCCGGGCATGGCCCCAACGTAGGTCCGGCGATGGCCGCGGATGTCGGCTTCGTCGCGCGCACCGCCCAAGGAGATGCGCACATATTCGCGCCCCATGGCCCGTGCAATCGAACGCGCGAGCGAAGTCTTGCCCACGCCCGGTGGACCCATGAACAGCATGATCGGCGCTTTGCTGGATTCGCCGCGTTTTTTCGCTGAGGCTTTTTTGGCAACGCCAGCGTCTTCTTCGGGTGGTGCTGTGGCCTCATCCGCCGCGCTGGCAGCGGCGGGTTCGGCGGCTGGGGTCAAAGCAGCGGCGGCCGCGTCATTGGCGCCATGGCTGGCCGCGTCCTGGTTGGCCGCGCCAGTTTCGGCCGTGCCAGTTGTGGCCGCGCCAGTTGCGGGACTTAGAGACGTGGTCTCAGCTGCTTGGGGGTCGGGATTGGCTTCGGCAGCAGCTTCGCGCGCGGCAGCGGCGCGGCGCAGCTGGCGCA
>CAZCOV010000582.1:0-2144 GCA_964499975.1 uncultured Thermoanaerobaculia bacterium | reverse complement strand
CAGTCACCCGTTTGAGCGCCACTGCCTGGCGGGCCAAGCGGTCGAAAGCGTGGTAGACGGTACCCATACCGCCATGACCGATTTCGTGGAGCAGCTGATAGCGCGCGTTGAACATACCCACACCTGCAAGGGGCCTCCCCCTGGAGACTGACCGTCTCGCCGGACAACCCTGGGATTCTCCGTCTTCGATCGGACAATTGCAATCAGCGCTGTGTGCCGACCCGGACAGCATGCCATTTTGCTCAGGCAGCGCTGATCCAGGGGATGCAGATTTTAAGCGAGGTTATTTAGATTATTGAAGGTGGTCACATAGGGTGGGACAAAGGCCAGGACGATCCACCGCAAGGTAGTCGCGGATGGCATCCCCGATGTTCTCTAGCGCGTCCTGCTCGGTGTCTCCCTGCGACCAGCAGCCAGGTAAACCCGGCACGGACACGCTGTAGCCCTCTTCTGTCTTCAGCAGTAGTACCTTGTACTTCATTCTGACCTCCGTTGGCGCAGATAGCGTTCTGCCACGAGCGGCGTGTGAGTTGGGCGGCGCGCCAGGGGCATGGCTGAGGATGGCGAAGCTCAGAGGCGAGCCAACGCCAAGGCCGCCGCTTGCCGAGGTGAAACTTCTCGAGCGATGCGCGCACCACTGTTGTACTCCGCAACCTCAAGATCATACTGCTGCTGTAGGTTGAGCCAAAAGTGTGGCGATCCGCCAAAGTACCGCGCCAGTCGCAACGCTGTATCGGCGGTCACGGAGCAGGAGCCACGTAACACAGCCTTGATGCGATTCGGCGGGACCTTGAGCGCTTCTGCAAGAGCGCTGGTGCTCATTCCGAGGGGCTCCAAGAAATCATGGAGCAGAATGTCGCCAGGCTTCACTGGCAAAAGACGGGGACCGGCAACAACGTCGGAGAAATCTATTGAGGGCAAGGCATTTCGTGGTATGCTCATTTTCACCTCTCAATCATCAGATTATACTCTTCATCAAGAGGCGAATATCCAATCCCGTACGTCTGATCTCGCTGATCTCGGCGCGCCCGCAGCAGCTGGCCGAGGTCGTGGTATGATCGCCAGGGTCTCGGCGGGAATCGTTCTCAACCCAACCCGTCAGCGGGCAAGTCAACTGACAAACTCGCGGTCCGCGGAATGCGCGCGGCCGCTTTAAAATCGACCTTCAGCCTCAAAGGAGGAAGCCGTGAGCCGTTTCCCTGGTGTGGATTTCGTGGATTTTGATGCCCTCTTGAGCGAGGACGAACGCCTGGTGCGCGACACCGTCCGCCAGTTCGTCGAGGAGAAAGTCAAACCGATCATCGAAGAGTGCCACCGCGAAGGCCGAACTCCGCTCGAACTGGTGCCCGAAATGGGACGGCTCAACCTCTTCGGCTCGACTCTCGACGAATATGGCCTGCCCGGTCTCAACAACGTCGCTTATGGCCTGATCATGCAAGAGCTCGAGCGCGGGGATTCGGGGCTGCGCAGCTTTGTTTCGGTGCAGAGCTCGCTGGTGATGTATCCGATCTACACCTTCGGCTCCCAGACGCAAAAAGACCGCTGGATCCCGGCCCTCGCCAGCGGCGAAGCCATCGGCTGCTTTGGCTTGACCGAGCCCGACTTCGGCTCGAACCCCGGGGGCATGCGCACCACCGCCCGCCGCGAAGGCAAAGAGTGGGTCTTAAACGGTGCCAAGCAGTGGATCACCAATGGCACGCTCGCCGACGTGGCCGTGGTCTGGGCGCAAACCGAGGACGGCATCCGCGGCTTCTTGGTCGAAAAAGGGACCCCGGGTTACACCTCGGCAGACCAGCACGGCAAATTCTCCCTCCGCGCTTCCACCACTTCCGAGCTCGGCTTCCACAACTGCCGCATTCCCGCGGAAAACCTCCTCCCCGGCGCGGCTGGCCTCAAGGGCCCGCTGATGTGCCTCAACCAGGCGCGCTATGGCATTGCCTGGGGTGGGCTCGGCGCGGCCATGGAGTGCTACACCACCGCCCTCGAGTACTCCCAGCAGCGGCTCCAGTTCGGCGGGCAGCCGATCGCTTGCCATCAGCTGGTGCAAGAGAAACTGGTGTGGATGGTCAGCGAGATCTCCAAAGGTCAGCTGCTCGTCTACCAACTCGGACGGCTCAAAGACCAGGGCAAGCTCAAGCATTTCC
>CAZCOV010000581.1:0-2158 GCA_964499975.1 uncultured Thermoanaerobaculia bacterium | reverse complement strand
GCGCGATGACCCGGATCTTGTGTTCGGGCAAGCCGAGCGAAGCGAGCGACAAGAGCAAGCGATGGACGTGCGGATTCTGGGTGGTCATGCGCAGGGTCAGCTCCCCGTTGTGCGGATCGAAGTCGGCGAGGGCGGCCCGTGGTTCGATCGCATGGGGGATCAGCCGGTTGTTGCGCAGTTCGAGCGACGCGGTCTTGGCGGCTTGGGCAAAAGCCTGGTCGGTCTTGGCCTGATCGCCGAGGCTCCAGTCGAAAGCGAGGTTGCGCGGGGCATCGGCGAAAAGTTGGGGGGCGCCGTCAGCGACTGCGGCGGCGGGGTCGGTCACCGCCGGCAGTGGTTCATACTCGACCTCGACCAAATCGGCGGCATCGCGGGCGAGGTAGCGGTTTTCGGCCACCACGACCGCCACGCCGTCGCCCACGTAGCGGACGACTTCCGTGGCCAAAATCGGGTGCGGTGGAGTCTTGAGTCCAGGCAATAGCCAGGCGGTGGGAACCACGCCGCCGCGGTCCCCCGAGCGCAGGTCTTGGCCGGTGAAAACCGCCAGCACGCCGGGCAAGGCGCGGGCTGCAGCGGAGTTGATGCTGCGGATTTTGGCGTGGGCATGGGGGCTGCGGACGATCACCGCATAGGCCATGCCGGGCAAAGAAAAATCGTCGGTATAGCGACCCTGGCCAGTGATCAAGGCTGGGTCTTCCCGCCGTTTGATCGCTTTTCCGAGGACGGATTGGCTCATGCTCGACCTCCCGCCAAAAGCTCAGCCGCGTGCTCGATCGCCGCAACGATGTTGTGGTAACCGGTACAGCGGCAGACGTTTCCCTTGAGCGCTTGGCGGATCTCGGTCGCGCTTGGCTTGGGCTGGTGCGCCAGCAGGTCCGCTGCTGCCAGGATCATGCCCGGGGTGCAAAAGCCGCATTGGAGCCCATGCTTCTCCCAAAACCCCTGCTGCAGGGGATGCAGCTGGCCATCTTGCGCCAGCCCTTCGATGGTGGTGATTTTGGTGCCATCCGCTTGCACTGCGAGCTGAGCGCAGGACTTGACCGCTTGGCCGTCGACCAGCACCGTGCAAGCACCGCACAGACTGGTCTCGCAGCCGACGTTGGTCCCGGTCAGGCCCAGTTCGTCGCGCAGGAAATGGACCAAAAGAAGGCGTGGCTCAACCTCGCGTTCGTAGGTCTTGCCATTGACCTCGACCTTGATCCGGTAGCCCATGAGCGGCTTCTCCTTTCCTCGTTCACTTTCGTCGTTCGCTTGCCGTCCAACCTGAACCGTTGCCTGGCCTTCCCGCTCGTTCAACTCGCACAAGTCTTGAGCAGCAGCAAGGCCACGGCCAGGACCACGACCGCCGTCAAAATGATCAACCCCGGACGGCGTGCAGCGGGGATCAGCTCAGTTGCCAGTTCCTTGGTGAACTCGGCCGCCATTTTCGCTGACGAAGGCGGGGTAACCGGCGGCGTCGGCTGCGCGCTCGCGGCGCTTTCTACGCGGTGGGTGATCTGCTGCGCCAACCCTTCGAGGGCTTGGCGTGCGACCACTCGCGCGGAGCTGTCGAGCAAGCGCTGACCGACCGAAGCGATACGTCCGCCGACTTGGGCGTCGATGTCGTAGCGGAGCGTGGTGGTGTCTTCTGTGGGGGCTTGCAGTTGCAACGTGCCGCTGCCGTCGACAAAACCCGCGGCACTTTTGCCCTGGAGGTGCAAGCGATAGCTTTCTGGGGGCTGCAAATCTGAGAGTTCGACTTTGCCCTTGAATTCGCCTTGAACGGGTCCGACTTTGATCTTGAGCGTCCCTTCAAAGCAATTCTCACCGACCTGCTGCAAGTCTTGACAGCCCGGCAGGATCGCCTGGATCACCGCTGGATCCATCACCGCTGCCCACACCGCTTCCCGCGGTGCCGCCAAGGTCTGTTCGCCTTCAAGCTTCATGTCAAGCCATTCGCTTTCGACTGGGGAGTCCGGCGCGAGTTCGCGGGTTCCCGTGGTCTGAATTTCAGTTCTTATATCACAGAAACCGGGAACGCAGTCGGCGGGCAGTCGGGTGGCCACCTCTTGTCGCTTCGTGACCACCCGGTCGCCCAGGTAGGTCAGCTCGGTCGCGAGATTGCTGCCGGGAGGCTGGATCTGACCCACCCGGCCGAACCGGTCGTAGTTCTGGTAGA
>CAZCOV010000580.1:0-2160 GCA_964499975.1 uncultured Thermoanaerobaculia bacterium | reverse complement strand
CGCCAACGAAAAGCCGCGAGTGTGCCAACCAACCGACCTTCAAAGGGTGGCACCTTGCGCAACCGACCTTCAAAGGGTGGCACCTCGCGCAAGGGCTTCTTGGCCCGATGAGCCGAGAGAGAGCCATCGTCTACGCCAGCCGAACCAGCGCAGACGATGGCTGAGCTACCTGAGCTGGAGCACAGCTTACGGGTCAACCCACAGCTGTGCTCACAGCGCTCCCCCTCTAGAACTCACCATCCAAGCACGACGGCTTAGCCTTGCAACAACTGCTGCAAGAAGGCGTTGTAGAACACGCCGTTCGGATCGCAGCTCTGACGGTACTGGTTGAACGCCACCAAGCGCGCACCGCGGCGCTGGCGCAAAGCAGCAAGGTAATTCGAGTTGAACGCCGGGGTAGCAGTCCCTGGATTACTCGGATCATAGAAGCCGTACATTTTGCCGTTATGCGGGAAACCACCCATGGCCACCCATTGCTGCTCGACGTCAGCGAAGAACTTCAACAGATCTGCCGGGTAGCCGGACGACGCGGTCGGGGGCACGAAACCGATGAGGTCATAGTTGATGAAGTAGGTGTTGTCTGGATCGTCGCAGTAAGTTCCCGACATCGCCGAGTTGCCGCCCTTGATGAAGCGGAACTCTATGGGAGCGGCGATGTGGAAATTGCCGTTCTGTTTGACTATCTGAGCCACGGCATTCAGGCCGTCCCAAGCTTTGCCAAGGCCCGCGCTGTCGATATTCGGCAACTCGACAAAGTACGACATGAACATCACGCGTGCAGCCTGCGCCAGCCAGAGGTCGGAATAGACCGCATCGGCCTTTTCCGCCTGGCCCTCGATGTTGGCAAAGGCCGCTACCACAATCGGGGAAGCCAGCCAGGAGCTATCGAAAGCCTGGGCGGTCTGCGCGGCGACCTCGGCTGCGAACTCGACGGCAGCGGGAGTCAAGAAGGGGGCGCCAAAGTCACCTTCCCCGGCGAGAGTACAAGCGCTCGTCGGGGTGGACGCCGAATTTGGGATCTTGTTTGCAGGATTGTTCACCACGTCCCAGTAGAGCACCAGGAAGCTCTTGGTGAAGATGTTGTCGGCGTAGGGATTGAAGAACGACTCCACCCGGGTATGGCTGGTCAGCAGCTGCTGGTATTGGGTGATGAATTGTTGCTTGTCCTTGATCCCATACTTCGCCGTACCTCCTTGGAGCGTGGTCGCCCAGGGACGATCCAAAACATCGATGGTGATCGAGGTCACGATGCCCAGCCCGCCGAGGGACACCCGGGCGAACTGCAGAGGTGACCAACCGTTGACCGGTGGGGTCGACGCGTCGATCGTCCTCACCGTGCCGTCAGCGCCCAAGATGGTGAACGACGATACCGTCTCCGCAAAGATCGGGTCATCGACGGTGGCGCCATGCACATCCACCGCGGTCATGCCGCCGAGGCTGAAGAATCCTCCGGCAGTCACAGTTTTAAACATCAGGTTGTTTTGGGTAAGGAACGCATCCACCGCGTCCTCCCGCACCCCCACGTTGACGGTGATCGTCCGGTTGACCTTGTCCACTACCATGGTCTGGTCCCCGTTGGGGCCGAGATCCGCGTAGCAAGACATGTCCACCAAATACTCAGCGGGCTTCGCCGTCACTGCGCCGCGGTTGTCCGCGATGACGAGCGGCGGTTGCGAGTGCCGCTGCCCGGACACGCGCACCTTCACGCCCTGCTGCACAGCAGCCGCGAGCACAGCTTTGAGTTCGCTCAAATTGGTGGGGGTGAAATAGTAGTTCTCGCCGTCGCTCGGCGGTGAATAGACGATATTGCGACTCCAGTTTTCCCAGGTGGGTGCTGAGCCGGTAGGTGTGCTGCTGCGTGAGTCGTTACCCATGGTTTAGCCTCTCATCGATGGTTTACAATTTACGGATTGATACTGTTCTTCGCGGCACTGCAGAGCCCCGAAGTCCTGTTGCAGCAAGAGGCCCCTAGCTCGCCTGCCTCCGTTTGGAGCTGCTGCTCGTTTCAGCGTCGAGTCTAGCAAGAAAGCGCCCCAAAGCGAACCACGCGGAGAGCTTCTTCGGGCCGTCGCAGCGCAGGCAGCGGCGCGTGGCAGGCGGTGCTAATTGACGAACCTTGGACAGGCGAACGGATCACCGCTTCTCGCAGTCGCGGGCTCC
>CAZCOV010000579.1:0-2165 GCA_964499975.1 uncultured Thermoanaerobaculia bacterium | reverse complement strand
CACCAGGGCATTGACGTGGCCGTGGCCGAGAAATGGCGCGGGACCTACCGCTGGCGCGATCTCGCCCCGATCACCCAACAGCTGGCGGTCGAACTCGGTTATCCCAGCGAAGAAGCAGCGCCAAGCACGCTTCCTCAAGTGGCGTTCCGTCAGGTGCCAGCCGAGGCGCGGCTGGCCAAGGCACGAGCCCCGCTGTCGTTTGCCCAACAGCGGCTGTGGTTCCTCGATCGTCTGGAACCCGGCCGGGCGACATACAACATCCCGGCAGCCGTCCGCCTGACCGGCCAACTCGCCGTGCCCGTGCTGCGCCGCGCTTGGCACGAGGTGGTGCGCCGCCACGAGGTCTTGCGCACCACGTTTGCCGAACTCGAGGGAGTGGCTCAGCAGGTCATCCATCCGGCCGCGGACTGGGCGCTGCCCTGCGTCGATTTGCGCGGCCTCACCCCGGCTGTGCGGCAGACCCACGCGCGCCTTTTGGCCGACGCCGAAGCTGCGCGTCCGTTCGATTTGACCCGCGGCCCGGTGCTGCGCACTTGCCTGGTGCAAACCGACGATCACGAACAGGTGCTGCTGCTGACCGTCCACCACATCGCGGCAGACGGCTGGTCGATCGGGGTGCTGGTGCGCGAAGTCGCGTTGCTCTACAGCGCTTGGGTGGTGGATCCCGCGTGTCGCCGTTCGCCCCTGCCCGAACTCGCGGTGCAGTATGCCGATTTTGCGCGGTGGCAGCGGGACGCGCTCGCAGGTCCGGCGCTGGCGGCTGAACTCGCTTGGTGGCGGACGCAACTCGCGGACCTGCCGGTGCTCGAACTGCCGACCGACCGACCGCGGCCACCGGTCGCGAATCAGCAGGGCGCGAGCTGGAACGTCGCGCTGCCGCCGAGCTTGACCCCAGCCTTAGGCGAGCTCTGCCGCAGCACCGGGACCACTCTGTTCATGGTCCTCGTGGCCGGGTTCGAGGTCTTGCTCCAGCGCTTTTCGGGGCAGCAGGATTTCGCGCTCGGCACCCCGGTCGCCGGGCGCCATCACGCGGCGCTCGAACCCATGGTCGGCTTTTTCGTCAACACCCTGGTGGTGCGTGCGGACGCGGGAGCCCGCCATTTCACCGCGCTTTTGGACCGCGTGCGCGGCCGCGTGCTCGAGCTCTATGCCCACCAAGACGTGCCGTTCGAACAGCTGGTCGACGCCCTCGAACCCGAGCGCGACTTAAGCCGTCCGCCGGTTTTCCAAGTTCTGCTCGCGTGGCAAAACGCGCCGTTTGCCGAGTACGAACTGCCAGGTTTGCGGTTCTCGTCGTTCCCGCAGCAGACCCGCACCGCAAAATTTGATCTCGAACTGATCTTGAGCGAGGTGGACGGTCAACTCGTGGGGCGGATCGACTTTGCCCGGGCGCTGTTCGACCCGACCACGATCCAGCGCTTGGCGCGTAGCTTGGCGACCTTGCTCCAAGCCGTGGTGGCAGCGCCCGAGCAGCCGCTCGCCGCGCTCGACGGACTGCCCACAGCCGAACGCCATCAGCTGCTCGTCGAGTGGAATGACAGCGCTGCCGCCGCTGACGAAAGGTTCGTCCACGAACTGTTTGCCGTCCAAGCTGCGCTGCGACCCGCGGCGGTGGCCGTGGTTTGGGGTGATACCGCGCTCAGCTACGGCGAGCTGGCGCAACAGGCGAGTCACCTGGCAGAACGTTTGCGCGCCCTCGGCATTCAGCACGAAGCGCGGGTGGGGATCTTCCTCGAACGTTCGCCTTGGCAAGTGGTGGCGGTGCTCGCAACCCTAAAGGCGGGTGGAGTTTACGTCCCCCTGGACCCAGGCTATCCCCGCGAACGGCTGCAGTGGATGCTGGCCGATGCGCAGGCTGCCGTGGTCTTGACCGCGACCGCTTGGGTGCCGCGGCTGCCCGCCAGCGCAGCGCAGATCTTGCTCTGCGATGATCGGGCTTCGGTGCAACCCAGGGCTCTTGGTCGACCGCTGGCGTTCACCCGCGATCCCGCGCACGGGGCCTACATCATCTACACCTCAGGCTCGACGGGTCGGCCCAAGGGGGTGCTCGTCCCCCATCGCGGCATCGTGCGGCTGGTGAGTCAACCCAACTACGTGCAGCTCGAGGCCCAGCAACCCCTGCTGGTGGCAGCACCCGTGGCTTTCGATGCCTCGACCTACGAGCT
>CAZCOV010000578.1:0-2184 GCA_964499975.1 uncultured Thermoanaerobaculia bacterium | reverse complement strand
CCGACCTCACGCTCGACTTTTTCGTCCTGCTCTCCTCGGTGGCTGCGGTCCTGCCGCTCGCGGGCGTGGGCCCTTATGCTGCCGCCAATGCCGTCCTCGACGCCCTGGCTTATCGCCGACGGCAGCGCGGGCTGGCCGCGCAGAGCATCAACTTCGGCCCGTTCCACGGACCGGGCATGGCCGCGGGTCGCGATGGGACCTACCACCAAGTCCCTGGTTTGCGCGCGCTCACGCCAGCAACGGCTTTGGCTGCCTTGCTCAGCGCGCGCCGTCAGCCGGCCTACCTGCTCGCGGACCTCGACCTCCCGGCCTGGACCACCGCGCATGGAAACTCCGCCTTGCTTGCAACCCTTGCCGCGGCCGAGGCCACCCCCTCGTCGGCTTCCCAACCAGCTGCTGCGCACCTTGCCCTGGCCTTGCGCCAGGTGGCCACCCGGACGCAGCGGGTCGACCGCATCGCCACGTTCTTGCAAGAGACCGTGGGGGGATCGCTCGGCATTCCCGCGCGCGAGTTGCCGGTCGAACAACCTTTGATGGAACTCGGCCTCGACTCGCTGCTGCTGCTCGAACTGCAAAAAAAGATCGAACGGGCCCTCGGCCTTCCGGTGTCCGCCCCCACCTTGTGGAGCTTTCCCACGGTGCGGGCCCTGGCCGGGGAACTGGAACGGCGTCTTGCCGATCGCGAAGTGGTGCCAGCCGACCGCGAGACGGTGCCAGCCGAATCTCCGACTGCGGTCAAAGCTGCGGTCCAAGCCCCGGCTCCCACCCCGATTTCAAGCTTGGTCGACTTGCCAGCAGCCGAGCTCCGCGCTGAACTCGAACGGGAACTTGCCGTGCTCGAAGGGAAGGTGGCATGAGCGCCGATCCCCAAACGCAGGAGCTGCTCGCCCGCGCCTTGCAGCAAATCCGCGCCCTGCGTGAAGAAAACCGCCGGTTGCGCACCCCCGCTCCGATCGCCGTGATCGGTCGCGCCTGCCGCTTTCCCGGAGGGGTGGACTCCCCCGCCGCGTTGTTCGCTTTCCTCGCACAGGGCGGCGACGCCATCAGCGAAGTGCCCCAAGAGCGCTGGGACGCGGCCGCCCTGTACGACCAAGACCCCGCGCGTCCGGGCAAGATGAATACCCGTTGGGGCGGCTTTCTCAACGGCATCGACCTTTTCGATGCAGCTTTCTTCGGAATTTCGCGGCTCGAGGCCAGCCGCATGGACCCCAAGCAGCGCCTCGCGCTGGAGCTGGCCTGGGAAGGCTTCGAAGATGCTGGCCTGACTCTCGAGGCCTTGGCCGGGTCGGCCACCGGGGTGTTTTTCGGCGTGGGCCACGACGACTACGCGATCTTGCAAGCGAAACACGCGGAACCCGTGGCAGACCCCTACGTGATTCTCGGCTGCGCTCCCAGCGTGCTGGTGGGGCGGATCTCCCACTTCTTCGACCTCAAGGGGCCGTGTGTGCCGGTCGACACCGCGTGCTCGTCCTCGCTGGTCGCCGCCCACCTGGCGTGCCAGAGCTTGCGCGCGGGCGAGTGCGACCTGGCGCTGGTCGGCGGCGTCAATGTGCTGCTCGCGCCCGAAATCACCGTGGCTGCAAGCAAAGGCGGCATGATGTCGCCGCAAGGCCGGTGCCGTCCCCTCGATCAAGCAGCCGATGGCTTTGTGCGCTCCGAGGGCTGTGCCACCCTGGTGCTGAAGCGGCTGGCCGATGCCCAGCGCGACTGCGACCAGGTGCTCGCAGTGCTCTGCGGCAGTGCCATCAACCACGATGGCCGAGCCTCGGCGATCACCGCTCCCAATGGGGCAGCCCAGCGCGCGCTACTCCGTGCTGCTTACGCTCAAGCCGGAATCCAGCCAGCGGATCTCGACCATCTCGAACTCCACGGCACGGGCACTCACCTGGGCGACCCGATCGAAGTCGAAACCCTGTGCCAGGTGTTTGCCGACGTGCCGCCGGATTCGCCGGTGATCCTCGGCGCCGCCAAATCCAACTTTGGACACCTGGAAGCTGCGGCGGGCGTTGCTGGCCTGCTCAAGCTGGTCGAGTCGCTGCGCCACCAAGCCATTCCGCCGATCCTCCACTTCCGCGAGCTCAATCCCCACATCGCGTTGGTGTCGACGACCTTCCGCGTGGCGCAGAGCAGCGAGCCCTGGCCGCGGCGCGAGCGCCCGGGGCACGAACGCCCGGGGCACGAACG
>CAZCOV010000577.1:0-2199 GCA_964499975.1 uncultured Thermoanaerobaculia bacterium | reverse complement strand
GAAATCGCCAGATTAGCGCACGAACCGCAAGATATCAACGCCACCGGAGTTGCTGCAGCGATTCCGCATCCGCTGTGGCGAAGGCAGGAAAGTCGCCGCGAGGCATGGATTTAGCTGGGGGAGTGGTGGAGAAGGAGATTCGATCGGGGGTTTTTGGCAACCAGCCACCGGACAATCCCAATGAAAAAGGGGCGCACCCGCCTTGGCAAGCACACGACTGCCGAGACCTCACGGCCGGACAGCAGTTGAGGGACTCCGGGGTGGCGAGCAAGGGTCAGGGTGAAGAATCGGTGCTGGCGAGCCTGATTGAAGTGTAGAGCTCGGCCCTGATCAGATGGGCCCAGAAGACCTCGGTCTTGCCGTGGCGGCGCTGCGGTTTGAGATTGAGCAGGAGGAAGGCGTGAAAGAGGTTGTAGGCCAGGAAAGCCGTCAACAGGAAGGCCACAATGGCATTGGGCTGGTGCCGATAAACATGATCGCAATTCCAGTGGGTGACGATTTCGTTGAAGCCATAGTTTTCAATGTCCCAACGCTGATGACCCAACTGGACGATCCGTGCCGTGGACGCTTGAATAGCTGCCAGGGTGGTGACCCAAATCCACTCGGTGCTCAGGGTCACGCGTTGTTGGGTGAGCTGGCAGCGTTGGCTGTAACGCTCTTGCGAGCGAACGACGCGGACCGGCACTTGAACCTGGGGCCAGGATCGAAGGTCCTTGACGTCCTGCCACTGACAGTCTCTGGAACGGAACTGGCCCGTTTGGGGCGCTACCAGCTGAAACACCCCGAAGGCATCTTGATACAGGTCGCGGCGCGGGTCCTTCAAGACCACCAAAGCATGTTTGCGACGACCGAGCAGAAAATTGAAAAAAGGAGCCTGGGCATAGAGCCCATCGGCCAACACCACATCAAAGGCTCGGGGGTAACGGGCCAGCACACGTTCCAGCAAACGCAGCGCTGCCGCCACTTCATCCTCCCCCAAGCGTTGCGGCTCCAGATCCAGCAGCAAGCGCAAGGCGGGTTTGCCCGTCCGCTCCCCCGCCACCAGCATCAGCACCACCTGCCGATGGTAATACTGCAGGCGGTCCCCCTGCTCGGTATGAATGGTTCGCTCCAGGCAACCGGGACAATGACGGCGATAACTGGCGTGGCTTTCATGGCCGTCGATCACCGCCACCGCCAGGCTCCCCACCGGGGGCAGGGCCTTGTTGCGCTTCAAACGTGTGTAGAGACGGTGTATGCCGGTTCGCAGCCCCTCCACCTCCAGCAGACTGTACACCCGCCCCACCGTGTCGGCACTGGCCAGGGGCTGTTCGAGCCAGCTGTTCCAAAACCGTGCCTCGGCCACCGACTCCAGCGCGTGCAGGCTTCCCAGCCGGGCCCAGAACATCGCCAGCACCGATTTCACCACCCCGGGTGCCGCAATCCGCGGAAGACGACGCTGGTCCCAGACCTTGGCGGCGATGTCGCGCGAAAGGCCAAACAGCTTCTCGCTGTATCGGACCAGGCGTCTGAGAACGGCCTTATTCCTTTCGCCTCTCCCGCAAGCGTTGCCACTCCAGCTCCGACAGCTCTTCGAGCAATTGCTGCAGTTCCTGATAGTCGCTCACGGCTTGCTGAACCCGCGGTTCCCAGTCCTTGGGGACGCACACCTGCCGGGGCTGTCCCTGCTGGCTCTGCACCAAATATAAAGAGGTATGCCGCTGACCGTCGACACAATGGCAGGTGGGTTTGCCACACTGGCGGCTGCGCACTGACAGGGTGCCGCGCAGCAGCCAGTGCTGCTGGATCAACTGGGTCAAGCGGGATCGAAACCGGCGCTCGGAAGCCGAGAGGTTGGAACGGTGCATGGCAGAGGCCACCTTCTGTCTGGTACATTACAATTATACCAGATCATCGAGGCTGTCAAGCCCGAAAATCGAATGCGAATCTGCTCTCAGCTGATCAGAGGCTTCGATCTATTTTAGGTTCAGATTGTTGAGTGGAACCAACGGTCACGGATGCGGAATCGCTGTGATTCCATAGGCGGGTCAGTTCAGGCCACGGCAGGGGATTCCACTTTTCGCAGGAACGACGAACTTCCCAGTCTGTTCAAATTCATAGAAGCCCCCATGAACCAAAACGGGAATCCAGTCTTCCCAGGACAGACTCATTTCGGTCGTCATTCTCTGCAAAACTTCGAATTCGACAGCAAGTACGAAG
>CAZCOV010000576.1:0-2206 GCA_964499975.1 uncultured Thermoanaerobaculia bacterium | reverse complement strand
AACTGCGGGGAAGCGAGCTGGGGCTACTCACAAACCCAGTACGACGCCATTGGGCGAGTCACCCAGGTGACCACTTCGGACGGTGCTTCGGTCTTGACCAGTTACGCCGGCAACGCCACGACGGTGACCGACCAAGCAGGGAAAGTGCGTCGCAGTTTGACCGATGGGTTGGGACGTTTGGCGCGGGGGAAGTTGGGGTCACACATCAAAAGTTTCTGTCAAGAGAAAACACCTGTCCCTTCGCAACTGGATCTCTTTTTTTGCCCCCGCAGTTGGCGACGGAGCGCTTCTCGAACCGAAGAACACCGCGGGAAGTCCTGTGGGAGCTGCTTTCCAGAGATTCAATAACATCAGAATCATCGCCATCTCCTCTGTTCGAACCGCTGCTTCCCAGAGGTCCCGGTGTCTGAACAGCACCCGGTAACGTGTCGCGCTCGCAGACGCACCCGGCTGTTTCGTGTCCGTGATTGCGAATCCTGGGCGGATCCGTTCAGTCACACATCCGGTTCAAGGCATGTGGGTGTGGCTGAGCCAGCCCCGATCTCAGTGCCCCGTGCCCCTGGCCTGACTTCGGCCCCAGAAAAGCGTTGGTACCAGACCATGTCCAGACGATGGGGGGCAGCGCCTGTGGCTGGCCCTCACAGCACTATGGTTCCCGACCCCCAAAGAGGCCGGCCAACCCCGATGCGGCTCACGATCTGGGCGTCTCCGTTCCGGCGCCACGCGATGGCGTCGAACCTAGCGGCTGGGACCGGGGGCCAATCAGCCCTGATGGTTGCTAACCAACCCCAAACTTACGGCTTCCCGGTCGCAGCCAACTTAAGAGCCGAACAACCGCTTCGGCTCAAACTCCACCTGATCTTTCAAGACCCAGTAGCTGGCCCGGCACAGCTTGTTGGCCAGGGCTTTAATCGCGAGAGTCCGGTTGACCTGGGCCGTCTTGCGGGCGACAAATGCCTGCGCCTGCGGGTAGTAGCGCGCTGCAAAGTTGGCCGCTTCCACGTACGCCCAGGCCAGGTATCGGTTCCCACACTTGGCGTTGTTCTCTCCCTTCTTCTTGCCGTTACTGTCCTGGCGGCTGTCCACCGCCCGACAGTAGGAGCTGTAGTTGCCCACCGCCGCAAACCGACTGATCGGACCGGTCTCGAGCATGATCGTCAGCGCCAGGGTCTCGCCTATCCCCCACACCGACAGCAGCGGACGCCAACCCGGGTCCAGCCGCACTCGGGATTTGACCTGCTTTTCGATCCGTGCAATTTCCTCCTCCAGCGCCTGCATCACCCGCAGACTGGCGTTGATGGCCATCGACAGTTCCAGGCGAGGAAACAGTCGTTCCACTTCCCCGCAATCGAGATCCTTGACGTACCGGCCGTTGAACCGCGCTCCCGTGTTGCGGGTCAGCAGGTTCTCCACGCTCAGTATGTGCCGCGTCCGCTCTCTCACCAGCTGTCCCCGCTTCCGCAGCAGATCCCGCACCGGCCTGACCTCGGCCGGGTAAATCGTCCCTTCCCGCAATATCCCCAGCCGCAGCAGGTGCGCCAGCCACTGCGCGTCGGTCCAATCGTTGGTCCGCTTGATCCCTTCGTATGGCACGATCGCTGCCGTGTTGGCCAAGTGCACCGGGTAGCCGGCCTTCATCAGCTCATCCACCAACCAGTACCAGTTGTAGGTCGACTCCACCACAATCCCCGTTATCTCCGCCCGGAATGGTTCCAGGCTCTCCAGGATCCCACTGGCCACATTGGCCTGACGCCGACGGAACACCACCTGGTCCCTCTCGTTGACGATCACGATGACGTTGTTGTTGGAATGCAAATCCAGACCGGCGTACAATTTCATCGCACACCTCCCAGCGTGCCAGCTCCGCCGGTTCCTGCCCACGGAGCTGATCGAGCCGCATCCTGTCTGGCTGGCACCTGAAACAGGATGCGGCTTTCGGGTCTGAGGGCCAGTGGCCTGCTGGGGGGCTGTCCAGCCGACCTCGGGGACTTACTTCTCCCGCCAGTAGCACGGCGCTCAGGTCGCTCTCCAGCGTTGCCCTATCCTCCGGCTACCGCCCTCGATCTTACCCCACCCATACTTCTCTTGCCCCTAAGCGCTAAACTCGCCTCTCAGCAAGTAACTTTTGAATGCTTATCAGCCTTTCCTCGAGTAGTTCAATTTACCAAGCCAAGAGAAGAGGGCAGGATCTATGATCGCCGCATTT
>CAZCOV010000575.1:0-2207 GCA_964499975.1 uncultured Thermoanaerobaculia bacterium | reverse complement strand
GTCTGCCAGGGTGTTGCGTCAAGCGCTCGGGATTGTGGGTAGTGGTACCGTTTGCGGGCATGAATCCGGGAGTCAAGCACTTTCCGGCTAGGGATCATTCCGACAGCCAGTAATCACTTACTCGGCTCGGAGGCATACCCGCCAAGGGCAGCGGCTAGTCGAGAACTAAGGCGGCGAAGTAATTCCCAGTCCTGTTTGTCATTGCAATAAGCTGCAATCTCAATTTGCGGGGGAGCGTCCACGAGGGCTATGTGGATTGGTCGCTCGGAAATCCACCCTTCCCAGACGCGACCTTTTCCAGTCCGTTTAAGATCTGACGCCTCGCCGGCCAGCAAGGTATCTACAGCGTCCAGCATCTCGCCTGTCACAGGTGAAGGCAGCGTGACATCGCATGTTGGCCCCATGCCGCCCATTCTATCCGCGACTCGCAAATGCCCGGCCGCACAGCAAGTTAATTCTTTTTCTTGCTTGGTAACCGTTCACGCCAGCATGGATTTGCGGGTGTGGGAGGGTTTAGTTACGGGATTTGCAGGGCAATGGTGAGGAGTGAGGGGGGCGGGGTGTCGGTGAGCAGGGCCAGGAGGGAGTGCTGCAGAAAGGAGAGCAGATCGCGGCCATGTTGTCGGCAAGTAGCGATGGTGGTCCAGATCCGCTGGCACCAGTCTCGGCCGCGCGGGCTGCGTGTGCCTTGGGTGACGCGGCGGTCGATCACCACCTGACGAAGGGCCTGTTCAGCCGCGTTGTTGGTCGGTTCCAGGCCGGGCACGCGCGTAAACCGCAGGTACTGGTCCCCGTGCTTGCGGAACCGCCGGGCCAGCGCCTCCGACGCTTTCGTGTCCGGCGCCTGCTCGATCGCCACACGCCGCAGCTGTTCGCCTTGAGCGATCAGCGCCGTGCGAAACGCCGCCTCGTCCTGATAATCACCCGGCGCGTGCCAGAGACGAAACAGGGCTTTTAGCTCCGCCAAGAGTTCCGTCCCGAACTGGCGATCCGCCTCGTCCGGCAAGGTCTCTAAAAACTTCACGTCGCGCACCAGATGGGCCAGGCAGAACTGGGCATCGGCCCGGGGATGCGCCGCCAGATACGCGCGATACGCGCTGTAATAGTCGGCCAGCAGGGTGCCGCAGAACTCGCTCCCCAGCACTTGTTCCAAGACGTCCGCGCTGCGGGTGGGATCGATATGAAACAGCGTAAACGGCCGGGCGCGAAAGACCCACGTCCACTGCCCCTGGCCGTTCTCGCGATGGCCCGTTTCGTCGATGTGCACTGCCGCCTGCTGCGGAATCTGCCGCCGCAGCTCGTCATACGAGCCCTGCAGGCTCCGCGACACTTTGTGGCAGAGTTGGGCCAACGTGCCGGTGGCCACTTTCAGTCCACACGTCTCGCGCAGCAGTTGCTGAATCGTGCCGAAGCTCGCATGGCAGGCCCCTTTGAGATAGGCCACCCAGGCCGTCAGACGCGGACCGAAGGTGCCGGCCGCGGCCACCGCCCGCGGAATCGGCTGCGTGAACTCTTGCCGGCACGCCAGGCAGCGGCAGGTGCAGCTCTGGTGCTCGGTGACCAGCGTCGGCTGGGCGACCAGCTCTACTTGCTGGATCACCTGGGCCGCGGTAGGCAGCATCTCGACCGACCCGCCGCACTGCGGACAGGCGGTGTGCGCGTGCCGCTGAACGACATCGATCTGGTCCGGCGTAAACTCTGGGCGCTGCTGCGGGGCATGGCCGACCTGACCTCCGCGGCGGCCAGGGCCGGAAAACTTCTTGGGCGGCTTGACGATGTCGGACGATGGCGGCTTCGACGAGTTGCTGGAATCCTTCGACCTCCCCGCCAACTGCTCCTGCAGCTGCCGCACCCGCGCTTCCGCCTTGGTCATCCGGGCCAAGACCGAGCACAACCTCCGCTCCATCACCTCCAGCTGACGCACCAGCTCCGCACAATTCGCACAGCGGGATACTCGCTTCGCCATCCCCACAGCCTAGCCAACATCCCGAAAAACGAAAAACTTCTGCTAGCGTGAACGGTTACGCACCCCGCCCGGAATGGACCAGACTTGTCCTTTCCGAAAGGGCGGTGAGTTCGACTTAGGGCAAGGCGGATTTGCGGAAGGGATTGGGGCGGTTGGGGTTGCGGCGCGGGGCTGTGACGGAGCGCAAAAATACGCGCGGAATTCGTTTGGAGCGCAGGGATCTTTTTGGCATTTTGTAGCC
>CAZCOV010000574.1:0-2226 GCA_964499975.1 uncultured Thermoanaerobaculia bacterium | reverse complement strand
GCAGCACGACATCGGCAGCAGACAACCCATACGTTGCTTGCATCCAAAGCAACCGATTGACGATCCCGCGGTGAGTGTTCATCGCCCCCTTGGGACGGCCGGTCGAGCCTGAGGTATAGATCATGTACGCGAGCTGTCCCGGCACCGCCGTCGCGGACGTCAGCGCCAGCGATCCCCAACCCTGGACCGCCCCGGCCGGGTAACTCCCTGACCTACTTTGGAAATCCCCACCGTCCAGGTCGAGGACCTCAATCCCAGCGCTCACCGGCAAGGTCGGGCGCAGCGCTTTCTGGGTGAGCAGGACCCCACCTGGGCCCAGGGCGTCCGCCAACATGAAGGCCAGGCGTTCGGTAGGATAGGACGGATCGATCGGCACATAGGCACCGCCTGCAGCGAGAATCCCCAGCAAGCCGACCACCAGTTCGAGCGACCGTTCGGCTGCGATCCCGACCAGGGTTTCTGGGCCCACCCCGCGCTGCCCCAGCACGTCCGCCAGCGCGCCCGCCCGCACCGCGAGCTCCCCATAGCTGAGACGTTGCTGCGCGAACCCCACGGCAACAGCTTCCGGCGTGCGTGCAACCTGCTGCCCGACCAGCCCCTGCAAGCTGGCGGCGGCCGGGAAGCCGACCGCGGTCGCATTCCATTCGATCCGCAGTTGCTGCTGCTCAGCAGGAGACAGCAAGTTGAGGTCGCTGAGCTGGCGTGTCGGTGAACTCGCGAAAAAGCGCAAGACCTCCAGGTAATGGCGGGACATTCGGGCAATGGTGACGGGCAAGAAAAGGTCCAGACGGTACTCGATCGACCCGCGCCACCAACCCTCATCCGCTCCGCTCTCGAGCCACAAGCACAGCTCGAACTGGTGCGCGTCGGGTGGCTCTTCTGCGCCGGCTGCGATCAGACCCCACCCCACCTGACCGGGCATTTCAGGGTTGTCCTGATCGCGCCAGGATCGCCAGTCCCGGCGTTGCCAGACCTCGCTCACGGTCTCGTCGTGGCGCAGCTCGACCAGCAGCCGTCTGCGCCCGCGCCTCTCACTGCGGTCAGCACACTCCAGAATCCAAGTGGCTCGTCCGGCCTGGTGGCTGAGCAAGACCGCCCACCCTGCGAGCAGGATCAAGGCCACGTCCACTGCAGCCGGCGCACCGCGATGGCGGAGCTGGCTGAGCAGGTGGGCATCGATTTCGAATGGGTGCCAGCCATTTTGGACACCACCCGTTGGCAGACCGGCGTGGTCCCAAGGCAGCTCCAGCGGCAAGGCCAGCGCGCGGGCGTCGTCCGCAGGTTCGTCAGCGTCTTCTGCTAGGCCGATGCGATCCAACCAGGTTCTCGAGCGCGGAGCGGAGTCGTGCATGAGTCGATCCTTTCGTCTTCAGTTGCAGACAAGACACCAGGCGTATCTCGCAGGACGCACACCCCTCCAAGGCACGGATTCGCCCCTTACACCAGCGACCGACGGATCCTTCGCTCGGCGTGAGCGATCAACTCACGGCAATGAGGAAAATTAAGCCAGGAAGAAGCACACTGATGAAATGCGTAGCTGCGCCAACACGGTGCTCATGACGTGCATCGGATGAACCTACTTACGGATGCGTATTTTACAATTGAACAGTTTGCAGATCAACAGAGTTGAGGACTTCCTGCCGCCCAGGGCTTGGGGGCAGATGCGGCCGATCGTCGGGCGAACCGCAGGACTAGCGGGCTTCCCTTTTGGCGCTCCGCCTCACTCTTCGACGATGGCTTCTGGAGACGAGACGGTTCCTGCCTGCAAAAGCCAACGCTCCAGAGTGGCAAGGTCCGTAGTGGCCAGGATCCGGCGACGGAGAGCGTCGTCGGGGTGCAGGCCCCGACCTGCGAGGACGGTCAGAATCGCCTCCGCTTTCCCCGCGGCTCGGATCTCGCGGATCACTGAATTCCCCTTGGCGGCGAGGGCTCGGGCCACTGCGTCGTCGACGGTCGTCGCGTCGAGGATCGCCGCCACCGGCAGCGGCTCGGCCAAGCTCGGATGAGAGATCTTGGTGTCGGCGGCCAGATCCACCCAGCGACCCTTTGTCTTCCCTTCCTCCGGCACCCACTCGGCGACCCGACCCTTGTTCACAAAGACCGCGAACACGCGCTGGACACCTCGCGCGAGCATCGTCGGCGCCTTGCGGGTCACCGCGGCCTGCGTCTGTTCGGAGACGACCTCGAAGGCGAGATCCTCGCGGTAGCGCGAGCCGGTGTCCGGGT
>CAZCOV010000573.1:0-2227 GCA_964499975.1 uncultured Thermoanaerobaculia bacterium | reverse complement strand
TCGCGAGAAGCTGCAAGAGCGGCTGGCCAAGCTGGTCGGCGGCGTGGCCGTGATCCAGGTTGGTGCCTCGACCGAGACCGAAATGAAAGAGAAGAAAGCGCGGGTCGAGGATGCCATGCACGCGACCAAGGCTGCTGTCGAGGAAGGCATCGTGCCGGGTGGTGGCGTGGCCCTGCTGCGGGCGATTGCTGCCCTCGACAAGCTGAGCGTCAGCGGCGACCACCAGGTCGGCGTCAGCATCGTCCGCCGGGCGCTCGAAGAGCCGGCGCGGCAAATCGCCAACAACGCGGGCAAGGAAGGCTCGGTGGTGGTCCGGGAGATCCTGGGACGCAGCGGCAACGAAGGCTACAACGCAGCCACCGACACCTTCGAAGACTTGGTCAAAGCCGGCGTGATTGATCCTGCCAAGGTGACCAAGAACGCGCTGCAAAACGCCGCGTCGATCGCCAGCTTGTTGCTGACCACCGAAGCCATGGTTTCGGAGATCAAGGAAAAAGAGGACAAGCCAGCCGGGCCTCCGGGCGGCGGCGGCATGGGCGGCATGTACTGAGGTATCAGCGCACGCTCACCCGCAAGAAGGCCGATCCACACCAAGGGTCGGCCTTTCTTGTCCGGGGGTAACCCCATTTGACGTGGGCAACACCATGACGCAACAACGCGTTCTCATTCTGTGTACTGGCAATTCAGCGCGCTCGCAAATGGCGGAAGGTCTGCTGCGGGCTTTGGGCGGCGACCAAGTCGTCGTCGCGAGCGCGGGCAGCCGGCCGTCGACGGTTCACCCCTTGGCGATCCGCGCGATGGACGAGTGCGGGATCAATCTCCGCGGGCAACACTCGAAGCACCTCGAGATTTTCATCGGGCAATCCTTCGACCACGTGATCACGGTCTGTGACCAAGCAGCACAGGCTTGCCCCGCCTTCCCTGGACCCGCGCGCAGATGGCATTGGAGCTTGCCGGATCCAGCTGCTGCCACCGGCAGCGAGGAGGCGCAGCTGCAAGCTTTTCGCAACGTCCGGGAGGAACTGGCCGGCCGGCTGCGCGCTTTCCTCGCCGAAATCGCGGGAAGTTCTTGCGGCTGATCGCGTAGTATATTTGCATGATCGTTGCGTGATAGTTGCGTGAAATTTATTGCTCCGGAAATGCTGTTTACTTGAGCAGGCGGGGGTCACACGGAAGTATTTCGTGATGGTCGAACACCGCGGTTCGGTCGCTCTTCCGAACCGAGCTCTCCCCGGCCCATAAAGGAAACAAAACCATGTCAGAGCCCCTGATTTTACCGGTCCTGCCGCTCCGCGACCTGGTGCTCTTCCCCGGCGTCACCATCCCGATCGCGGTCGGACGGCCGGGAACTTTGCGCACGATCGAGCGCGCGCAAGCCCACTCGGACAACCGGGTGCTGGCAGTAACGCAGAAGCGTAATTCCGAGGAGGTCACCCCGGACGGGCTTTACAGCATTGGCACGATCGCCCGCCTCGAACAAGTACAGCGCACCTTGTCGGGGATCCAAGTGCTCGTCCACGGTGAGCGGCGCGGGATTGCCATGCGCTATGACGAATCCGGCGAAGGTTTTTTGCAAGCGCTGGTCCGTCAAACCGAAGAGATGATGCCCGCCGAACTCAACGACCCGGCGTTCATCGCCCTCTACCGCGAAGCGCGCACCCGGGCTGCCGAGTTAGGGCAGAAGTCGGGCTTGCCGCGCGAAGCCGTGCAGCAAGTGCTGGCCGGAGTCAAGGACCCAGGACGGCTGGCCGACTTGGTGGCGGGCTACATCGACGTCCCGCTGCCCGAGCGCCAGCAACTGCTCGAAACCCTGTCGGTTGAAGAGCGCCTGCGGCGGGTGCTGATTCAAGTCCAGCGGCAAATCAGCGTGATCGATGCGCAGCAGGACCTCCAGACCAAGGTGCAAGAGGAGCTGGGCGGACGCCAGCGCGAGATGTATCTGCGCGAACAGCTCAAAGCGATCCACCGCGAGCTGGGCGAAGAAGGCGATGACGAAAGCCTGGACGAACTGCGCCAAAAATTGGCGGCGATCGAGCTACCGGCGGAAGCCCGCAAAGAAGTCGAGCGCGAGCTCAAGCGGTTGGGCCGCTTTGGCCGTGAAGCCGTGGAAGCGCAAGTCATTCGCACCTTTCTCGAAATCGTGGCCGAGCTGCCCTGGTCGGAGCGCAGCGAGGAACGGCTCGACCTCATCGAAGCCAAGCGCATCCTGGACGAAGATCACTATGGT
>CAZCOV010000572.1:0-2258 GCA_964499975.1 uncultured Thermoanaerobaculia bacterium | reverse complement strand
CTCCGTGGTGCCAGCCGCCTCCGTGGTGCCAGCCGCCTCCGCGGTGCCAGCCGCCGTGTTAGCTGAGCTCGAGCAGCAAGGGGTTAGCATTCGCCGGGACCTCTTGTTCCAGGCCGGAGCCACGGGGGATGCCAGCAGCGACGCCTGGCTGGAGGAAGACCTTTTGGGATACGCGCTCAGTCCGCACGACCTGGCGTACCTCGCTTTCACTTCCGGCTCGACCGGCAAGCCCAAGGGCATCGTCGGGTTGCATGGCGCGCTCGGACGTTACGTTCCGCGCATGGTCGAAGCTTTTGGGCTCCAGGCGAGCGACCGCTTCGCGATGCTCTCGGCCCTCGCCCACGATCCTCTGCAGCGCGACCTCTTGACCCCACTGCAACTGGGCGCAGCGTTGCTCATCCCGGATCCCGAGCGGATCCCGGCGCCGGGCTTTCTCGCCGCCTGGATGGGTGAGCAACGGATCACGGCCGCGCACCTCACCCCGGCCATGGGCAAGATCATGAGCGAAGGCGCGGTCCCGCAAAACCGGGGAGTGCCAAGCTTGCGTTTTATCTCGCTGGTGGGGGAGGCGCTGACCCAGCACGATGCCGAACGTCTCCAGGCACTGGCCCCCACGGCCCTCATCGTCAACTCCTATGGGTCGACCGAAACCTCACGCGCAGTGAGCTATCACCGCTTCACCCCGGTCGACCGGCAGGGGCTAGAGATCTTGCCTTTGGGGCAGGGCCTGGCAGACGTTCAGCTCCTGGTCTTGTCGCAGGGACAGCTGGCCGGAGTCGGCGAACTGGGTGAACTCCTGATGCGCAGCCCCCACCTGACGCTGGGCTACCGCGACGATCCCGCGGCGACCGCGGCCAAGTTCGTGCCCAACCCCTGCCTTGGAGCTGCGATCGGGGAGCGGGTGTACCGCACCGGCGACCTGGGACGCTACCTGCCACAAGGCGAAGTGGCCTTTGCCGGCCGCGCCGACCAGCAAGTCAAAATCCGCGGCTTCCGCGTCGAACTGGGCGAGATTGAAGCCGTGCTCCAGCGCCACCCCGGGGTGGCGGCTGCCGTGGTCATCTGGTGGGAACCCCGGCCGCACGAAGGACGCCTGGCCGCCTACCTCGAAGCTGCTGCCGGGACCCCTCCCGCGGTCCAGGATTTGCGCCAACACTTGCGCGAACGGTTGCCCGATTACATGGTGCCAGCCACCTGGACTTTCCTCTCCCGGCTGCCTTTGACCGCCAATGGCAAAGTCGATCGCCGAGCCTTGCCCCTGCCCGGAGTGGCCAGCGCCGAGCGGTCGCCGGCGGTGATCCTGCCGCGCACCCGGGTCGAGCAACTGCTGGCGGCGATCTGGTGCGAGGTGCTGGATGCAACCGCAGTGGGTGCGTTCGACAACTTTTTCGACCTCGGCGGCCATTCGCTGAGCGCGGTCCGCGTGATCTACCGGCTGCAAGAGCTGCTCGGCGTCGACCTTGACGTGCGGGCGCTGTTCGAAGCACAGACCCTGGCCGAGCTGTCTGCCCGAGTAGACGCCTTGCTGATCGCGGAGCTGCAAGGTTGGTCCGCGGCTACCGTGGCGGCTGAGCTGGCGGCTGAAAGCAGAGAGCCGAGCCCGAGCGATGCGTTGCTCGACGCGTCAGCCACGCGAGGACCGGCTGAGCTGGCGCCAGACTTGCGCGAATTGCGCAGCCGTCGGCTGGTTCAAGCGCTCAACCGGAGTGCGGGTGAGCGGGCGATTCCCCGTCGGAAGGACCGCGCGCGCGCTCCCCTGGCCTGGATGCAGGAAGCTTTCTGGCTGATCGAGCAGCAAGAAAGCGGCGGCGGGGTCTACCGCTTGAGCCAGTTGCTGGAACTGCGCGGTCCGCTTAAGGTGTCAGCGCTGGAACAGAGTTTTGCCTTGCTGGTGGCGCGTCACGAGAGCTTGCGCACCCGTTTTAATAGCGACGCCGACGGCCAGACCTATCAGGAAATCCTGCCCGCGCTGCCCGTCCTGCTGCCGCAAGTGGACCTTCGCGGCCTGCGGCCGGAAGAGCGCGCCAAGGAAACCCAGCGGGTGCTCGCGGCCCGCGCGCAGCAGAAGTACGACCTGCGGGTGGCACCGCTCTGGCGTTTGCTGTTGGTTCGTCAGGAGGACCAGCGCGCCAGCTGGCTCTTGACCTTCCACCACATCATCACCGACGCCTGGTCGCTCGACATCCTGTTCTACGAGCTGGTAGGGGTCTACCATGCCCTGCTGCGCGGCGAGCGCCCGCAGCTGCCGG
The DNA here is from genome assembly GCA_964499975.1 of uncultured Thermoanaerobaculia bacterium. GTDB lineage: Bacteria > Acidobacteriota > Thermoanaerobaculia > Multivoradales > J023 > CAZCOV01. Next base: position 9 of record CAZCOV010000572.1, on the reverse strand, counting down.
AGCTCTCCG
>CAZCOV010000571.1:285-2272 GCA_964499975.1 uncultured Thermoanaerobaculia bacterium | reverse complement strand
ATAACGTTCGACCCATAACGTTCGACCCATAACGTTCGACCCATAACGTTCGACCTTTTCGACCCTCAAAGTTTTCCCGGAGGTGCCACCGTGCCCTACAGCCCGTTGCTGGTTAAACCCATGCGTGAAGAACTGACCTCGATCGGCTTTGCTGAACTCACCACTACAGCCAGCGTGGATCAATGGATGGCCGAAAAAGAAGGGACCGCACTCCTGGTGATCAACTCCGTGTGCGGCTGTGCTGCCGGCATGGCGCGACCAGGAATCCGCAGCGCGCTCGAGCAGTCTGCCCAACGCCCCCAGCGCCTAGCCACGGTTTTCGCTGGCCAAGACGTCGAGTCCACCGCCACGGCCCGCAGTTATTTCCCAGACATTCCCCCGAGCAGCCCGTCGATCGCCCTGTTCAAGGACGGCGAACTCGTCCACTTCGTCCCCCGCCACCGCATCGAAGGGCGGACCGCCGAAGATCTGGCCAGTGACCTGAGCGCGGCTTTTGCAGCGCACTGCGCGGCCCCAGCGCTCGCCTAGGTGTCTGATGGGGACGTTTCATCAGGGCAAGTCCGAACTTCACGGGATCACCGTGGTGGTCGATACCCATGGCCCGGAGATTTTCATCGGACGAGTTGACGACATGGACGAGCATGAAGTGATCTTGCTCGACGTCGACGTCCATCGCGAAGGCGAGGGGGGACGCTCCAAGGACGACTACGTCCGACGCGCAGCACAGGTCGGAGTGTTCAAGAAATATTCGCATCTTGTCATCGCTCGCGAACGCGTGACCTCCGTCCGGCGGCTGGGGGATCTGTGACAGCGTTTGTGACAGCGACCATGGCTTGATCCGGCGGGCGCGGGGTGGTAGGCTGCTCTGGCGATCGATATGCCACGGCACTCCCCCAACCCCCGCCTGCGCCCAGAGCCAACCCGTTGCGGTGCGACACGTCCAGTTGCGACACGTCCAGTTGCGACGCGTTGCCTGCGCCAGAAGGTGGCGGCTGGGGAGTTGCCAGTCTTCAAACAACCTGACGAGGAGGAAGACGCATGGCGCCAAGTTATCCTGTCGTCGACCCTGCCACTGAAGAGCTGATCGAAACCGACGAAACGTTCCGCCGCCTGCGCGAGGAGCACCAAGAGTGCGAACGTCGTCTCACCGCGATCCACCACAAGACCCTGCCCTCAGAAGAGGATGAAATCGAAGCCAAACGGCTGAAAGTCCACAAACTCCAGCTCAAGGACCGCATGGAAGCGATCCGCCGCGAGCGCCGGAGCGAGGCTGGATGAGTTGACCAGCTGATGACTTTTGCGCGCGAATCTTGGCCTTTCGTCCTGCCGTTTGCTGCCGCGAGCCTGCTCCTGGGCGGCCTGGGCCACCTGGATTGGGGGCTCGGGATGGCTCTCTTGGGACTCTTGGTCCTGCTTTTTTTCCGCGATCCCAAGCGGCACTTCTCCGGGCCACCCGAAGTCGTGGTGGCCGCGGCGGACGGGCTGGTCACCCGGGTCGATCAGGTCGAGGATCCGGCCCTGGGACCTGGAAGTTTTCACCGGGTCGTCACTTTTCTTTCGGTTTTCGACATCCACATCCAGCGCACTCCCACCGCAGGCCAGGTCAAAAAGGTCAGCTGGCAGCCCGGACGTAAGGTCGCTGCTTTTCGGCACGACGCCGACCTGGTCAACGAACACCTGCTGACGGTGATCGAGCGGCCTGACGGCGACCTGGTCGGGGTGCGGCAAATCGCCGGGCTGCTGGCGCGACGGGTGGTGGGTGACTTGCATGCGGGCCAAACCGTTCCCCGGGGCTTTCGCTTGGGCCTGATCAAGTTCGGCTCCCGGGTCGACGTGCTGGTGCCACCGCACTACGAGGTCTTGGTGGACCGCGGCCAGCGTCTGCGCAATGGGGAAACGCCGATTGCCCAGGTGCGGTCCGGTGCAAGCTCGGGAAAGAACGCCGATGAAAGTTGAGGGGATCCGCCGTCCGGTCGGTCCCCGCTTG
>CAZCOV010000571.1:0-275 GCA_964499975.1 uncultured Thermoanaerobaculia bacterium | reverse complement strand
GCGCCGCGGCGCCTATTTGCTGCCCAGCCTGTTTACGGTGGGCAACATCTTGCTCGGTTTTCATGCCCTGGTGCGCGGCTACCGCGGAGAGTTCCAAGAGGCCGCGCTGTTCATCTTGTGCGCTGGCGTTCTCGATGCGCTCGATGGCCGGATCGCCCGCTTGACCCATACGGAGAGCGAGTTCGGCAAAGAATTTGATTCCCTGGCAGACGTCCTCACGTTCGGTCTCACCCCGGCCCTGGTCGCTTTCTTTTGGGGACTCGCCGATCACGGCC
>CAZCOV010000570.1:0-2276 GCA_964499975.1 uncultured Thermoanaerobaculia bacterium | reverse complement strand
GCGACGATGTCCTGGTCGGTACAGCGGGCAGGGACTGCATCAATGCCGGCGCGGGTAACGACACCGTCGTTGGTATGGGCGGCGATGACATTATTTGTTTGGGAGCTGGCGACGATGTCGCAGCGGGCCGGGCTGGCAATGACCGCATCTGCGGTGATGGTGGTAACGACACCGTGGATGGGGGGGATGGCAATGACACCATTTTCTTAGGTGCAGGTGACGACACTGCGGATGGGCGCGGTGGCGACGACCTGATCCACGGTGATGAAGATAACGATTATTTGATCGGCAGTGCCGGCAACGACACCATGGATGGCGGAACCGGAGACGACAACCTGTCAGGGGGCACGGGTTCTGACACGCTCGATGGAGGATCTGCCACGGAACACAACTTGATCGATGGTGGCGGTCCTGATAGCGACCCTGATACTGACACTTGCCGGGACTACTTCCCCTTTCATGTGATTCACTGTGAAGCCTGATCCTCGGGCAACCTGATTTTCCCGCAATGGGTGACCTCTGCTCAGGGGGTCACCTGCTGCACCCGCCTGGCTTAGGGTCGACGCATCAATAAATTCACATTGCTGCGTCAACCCTTAGTTCCGCACCTCCGGACGAGGGTTTTGCGACCGCGCCGCTACCTGCGGTGCGCTCCAGGTGGCACGGATTTCTTGCGCCAGGAGCTGGTAGCCGGCTGCTGCTGCCGACTGGCTCAAGGACTCGCGCTCAGCTTGCTGTTCGGATTGGCTGGCACTCGCGGTCAGCCGGAGCTTGAGCCAGCGGGCTTCGAGGACGAGCAAGCCGTAGCCACGTGCCGTGGCTTCGCGGACGAGCCCTAGCAGTTCCTCTTCCTGCTGCTGCGCGCTGACCGCGATGTCTGAGGCCGCGATTTCGAGCTTGGCCAGGCGGGCGGTCAGGTGCAAGAACGGGTTGGGGGTCGGCGCGACCAGCGCTTCGGCCCGGGCGATCGCCTGCCGCGCTTCGCTCTTGCGGCCGAGCTGCCAAAGCGCGCGCGCCAAGGTGATTTCCGCTTGAAGCTGCGTCAGCACTTGGATGGTCGGCTGCTGCAGGAGCGCGCGGGCCTGGGCCAAGAGGTCGGCGGCGGCCTGGCTGGCCCCGCTGTCGAGCTGCAGCCGGGCCAGTTGGAGCTGGCTTTCGCCGGCTTCGAGGGCACCCTGCCGCAAGCCCAGGGCTTGCTGATGCAAGCGCGTGGCAGCTGCCCGGTCGCCGCGCAGTCTGGCTACTTGCCCCAGACGATCGGCGATAAGACTCTGGGTCTTGACGCCGGCTGCGCTTTGGAGCTGCTGCGCTTCGCCGTAGGACGCGGCAGCAGCTGCAATCGCGCCCAGGTTGACTTCGCAGTCGCCAGCTTGCAGCAAGCCCAGAATCACATCTTCGGTCAGCCCCAAATCGCGGTAAATCGCCAAGTTCTGGTGGAGCAAAGTCAAGGCCTCGCGGAACTCGCCGCGATAGTAATGGACGAGCGCGAGCTCATAAAGGGAACTCGCTTCGCCGCTGCGATCGCCGTGCTGGCGGCACAGCGCGAGGGATTCCTGAAAGTTGGTGGCAGCAGCATCCCATTGTTGCTCCTTGGCCAAAATGCTGCCCAGGCTGCGCCGGGTGAGCGCGATCTTGGTGGGATCCCCTAGCTGCAAGTAGATCTCGAGCGATCCCTGGAGCAGCTCCCGGGCTTCGGCCAGCCGGCCGACGTAGCGGTAGGAGTTGGCGAGGTTAACCCGGGTGATGGCCATGCCCGCGAGGTCTTGCAGCTCTTCTTTGATCGCGAGCGACCGCCGCAGCAGGGCCTGGGCGAGCTGAATGTCGTCGGTCCCTACCCACGCCGCAAAGTTGTTGAGGGCCTTGGCTTCAAGCCCGCGCGCGCCGACCTCGCGCAGCATGCGCACGGCATTTTCAAAGTTGTCGCGGATTTCGTCGCGGTCACCCCAGCCGATCAAGACGCTGGCTCGGGTGGCCAGGACCGCAGCAGTCTTGGCGCGGTGCCCGACCGCGCGAAACAGGGCGGCAGCTTCGTCCAGCGCCTGGAGGCTTTCCTCGCGCTGCCCCAGCCGATACCGCACCCAACCTTCGGTCTGACGGGCGCGTGCGACCAGAAAGCGGGCCCCGAGCGCGGTGCTCTTTGCCGCAGCCTGCTGCGCCAGCGCGAGCGCCCGCGCAAAATCGCGGTCGCTGAGAATTGAGGATTCTTGCAGATCGATGAGCGGATGATCGCCGCGCGGGGGGCGAGACGCCGCAGCTCGGCGATCACCGCCAAGGCG
>CAZCOV010000569.1:0-2333 GCA_964499975.1 uncultured Thermoanaerobaculia bacterium | reverse complement strand
GGCAAGCCCGCAAAAGTCGCCTGGCAGTGGGTACCCTCTGCTCAGATCTCGGTCCACCTCCAACATGCGGTGCTGGTGGCAGAAGACATCGAATTTTTCGACCATCACGGTTTTTCCCACCAAGAAATGGCCGCGAGCCTGCGCGCCACGCTGGAAGAAGGCAAACCGCTGCGTGGCGCTTCGACCTTGACCCAGCAACTCGCCAAGAACCTCTGGCTCTCCCCCTCGCGCAACCCCTGGCGCAAGGTCAAAGAAGCTTTGCTCACCCGCGAGCTCGAAAGCGAGCTGGACAAACCGCGCATTCTCGAGCTCTACCTCAATGTGGTCGAGTTTGGGCCCGGAATCTATGGCGCAGAAGCGGCAGCGCGCCGTTATTTTAAGTGCAGCGCGGCCCAGCTCACCGCCAATCAAGCAGCGGCCCTCGCGGCAGCCTTGCCCAATCCACACCGCTTTCACCCCGACGCCAACCACAAAGTCGCTCGCCGACGGGCGGAACGTATCGTCCGCAGGATGGAGTCCACCCCATGGATCAAGAAACGCGGGTGACCGTGGCCCACCAGCCGATCGGACATCCACCCGGGGCTGCCAACGACTCCAGCGTGACCGTGACCCCGTTTTCGCGGACCTTGCGCCACGGCTCTGCTTTGGCAGTTGCAGGCCCGGACGCTGCTGCGCGGCTTAGAACCTCCTGGTCAACGAAAAACTCGCGGAGGGCCGCCTGGGCTTGCTGGTTGTCTTGGGCGGTGAGGGTTGAAGCCACGGGATCGCCGACGAGCGAGAAGACCGCCCCAGGCTGAGTGGCTTTGGCCAGCAGCGCGAGGGTCAGCTGACGCTCCTGCGCGAGCCGCCCGCGCATCTCGCCCTCAGCCGCCAGCTGGTTATCCAGGGCGGCATTCAGCTGACGCGCGATTTGTCCTAACTCGTCAGAACGGCCGACGGCGGCGCGGCGATGGCGTTCACCGCGCGCCAGCGCTTGCGCTAGGTCCGCCAGCTCGGTCAGGCGGTCGAGCGTGCTGCGCAAGGCGCGCGACAAATAGCCGAGCGACAGCAACGCTACGGTCACCAGAAAGCCATAGAGCAACGCGCGACGGAGAGCTGCTTGCTGCAAGGCTTCATCGATCTTGACTTCCGCTTGGTAGTTGGCCTCCATCAAGTTATGGACCTGGTGTTTGAGGGCCGTGAAATCGTCCCACATCCGCTGATCGAAAGCCAAACTGCCCGGTGTGCTGAGCCAGGCTTCACAGGCGGTGCGATAGCGGGAAAAACGTTCGCGGATCTCCAGGCTGGACGCTTGCGCGGTATGGCTGAACTCGGTCGAAGGGCTGAGCATCACCCCTTCGAGCGCGCTTTCGAAAGCGAGTTGAGCCACGGTGAGGGCCTGTCGCGAGGATTCCCCGCGGATCAAGGCGCGCACCGCTTGGTCGTGATGGTCCAGGGCTTTGAGCATGGCTGTCGCGGCCTGGGCGCGCTGGGCATTACCGATCATGGCCTGCCCGAATTTTTCACTCAACTGGTGGAAGCCCAGGGCGGCTCCCGCGGCCACCGTGACCAGCAGCGCGACCAGGTAGCCATAACCGAAGAGGATGCGCACATAAATATTCATTGCCTTGACCTCACTCTTACTTTCAAGTGAGGGAAGACAGGCGGGTCGTGGCTTGGGGCGGGCCGATGACGACCAGGGTGTCACCGCTTTGGAGTTTCTCTTGACCGGACAAGTTGGCCTTGAGCTTGCCGTCGCGACGGACGCCCAGGACCGAGACCTGGTATTCTTGTCGTACCCGCAAACCCATCAAGCTTTGCCCGACCCAGGCTTGCGGCAGCTCGATCTCCGCCAGCTCGGCATCGTCGGCGAGGTCGAGCTGGTCGAACACTTTGGGGTGGGCCAGTTGACGAGCAACCTGACGCCCCATGGCTTCTTCGGGGTTGACCACCTTGTGCGCCCCCACCGCGAGCAAGACCCGCGCGTGCAGCTCGCTGGTGGCCCGCCCGACGATGTAGGGGATGCCGATCTGGCGGAGCAGCGCGGTGGTCAGAATCGACGACTCGGTCGCGTCCGCACCGATCGCGACCACCGCGCACGTCATCTCGCGCAAATTGAGTTCGAGCAGCGCTTGCTCGTCGGTGGAATCGACACAGATCGCGCGATCAATTTCAGTAGCGAGGTCTTGCACCAGCTTGGGATTGCGGTCCACCGCCAGGACCGAGTGGCCGCTGCGCGCGAGGTGCAAGACCAAGCTGTGACCGAACCGACCAAGGCCGAAAACGACAAACTTGCCTACCATCGGGAAAACCTCCTACGGTCAACCGACCATCACTCGAGCTGCGGGAAGTTG
>CAZCOV010000568.1:0-2356 GCA_964499975.1 uncultured Thermoanaerobaculia bacterium | reverse complement strand
TTCGGGACGATGGGACAACACCGTTCGGCTCTGGGAAGTCACTACCGGAAAAGAGCTGCGAAACCTGTACGGGCATACAGATTTAGTCAACTCCGTCGCCTTTGCTCCCGATGGCCAGACCCTGGTTTCGGGAAGCAATGACGGGACGATTCGTTACTGGCGGCTCGACGGCGACCTTCTGGCCACCAGCTACATGTTGTTCGAAAACGGCTATTTAACCTACACCACCGAGGGCCTGTTCGTGGCCTCCAACGAAGCTGTGGAGTTAGCGGCCTGGCGCATCGATGGGCAACTCTTCGGGTTCGAGCAATACGCGGAGCGCTTCAACCGCCCGGACCTGGTGGCACAGCGCCTCGCGGGCCTGAGGGTTCAGGTTCCAGGGGACATTCACCTGCGCAACGACCGTCCTCCCACCCTCCGCTGGCCGGATAGTTTTGCCACCACTTCCGCAGAGAAAGTGCAAATCGTCTTGAGCTATGAAGGGACCACGAAACTCGACGAGCTGATCGTCTTTTTCAACGGCAAACTCCAGCCCGTCGCGGCCAGGGGTCAGCAGACGATCGAGATCCCGCTGACCCTCAGCGCGCGGAGAAATCAACTCTCAGCCGTAGCGTTCGACAGCAAGCGTCTGCGGTCGACTCCTCTGGAGGTGTCCTTCGAGTACCTGACCGGAGCCGACGCCGATGCCCAGCAGCTGGTCTTCGCCGAGCCACTGCCGCCGGAGCTGCTCACCGCCAAAGAAATTCGCTTCAACCGGCAGTCGGTGCAGGTCGTGGACGTCGATCCGGAAAGCCGATCCATTCGCGTCCTGGGGCCTGCGGTCCCGCAGCAGGGCCTGAATTGGATTGAGGCAACCAAGCAACGTTGGACCTATTGGTTAGAGGAGAAGCGGCTACACAGCATGCCAGAGCCCTACAAGACGAGCTACGCGATCCTGGTGGCAATCGACGACTACGATCGGCAGCAGGAACCCGTGCTCGGCCCGACCGGATTCGACCCTCTCGGCGACATGGTGCGACGCGCGCAAGAACTGGAGACGGCGCTGGTCGCGGTGGGCTTTCCCCGCCAGAACATCCGCACTCTTTATGATCGGCAAGCGACCTCGGCCAACATCACCGCCGAGTTACAACGGTTCTGGGAAGGCGGCGACCGTGCAGGCGCCGACCGCCTCTTCTTCTACTTCGGTGGGCATGGATCGGGTGCTTCCGGCCGCGGGTACTTGATCACCTATGACTTCGACCGCAGCCGGCCGGCCACCACGAGCTTGCGGATGAACGACATCATGCATACCCACTTCCCGGAAGTCGACGTCAAGCACATGCTGGTAGCTCTCGATGCCTGTTCGTCTGGTCTGGCGATCCCAGGAAGTCTCGCGGATCTTGACCCGGATCGGCTGCGGAGATTCCGTCAGCTGACCGTGGTCTTCGGCGATACCGAGCAGCGAGCCAGAAACCTCCTGGTCGCTGGAACCGGCGACGAGCGAGCCTTCTACCTGAACGGTGGCATCTTTACCCGCGCTTTGATTGCGGGCCTGCGTCAACAAGCTGACTGGAACCAGGACGGCGTCATTCAGTTCGAAGAGCTGGCTCTGCACATCAAGAACCAAGTACGAGACGAGGCCGCGCGCACCGGAGTGAAACAGGTGCCAGCCTTTTACAGCGCGGACGACCTGGGCAAAGGTCGCATACTGTTCTTGACCCCGCAAGGAGTGAACTGATGCTGAACTTTCTGGCCTTGGGTTTTCCGGTGGGTCTCCTGTTGATCTGCCGTGCGACCTCGAAAATCGGCCGCCCATGGCGCCTGCTGGGGTTGATCCTGGGCTCAGCGCTGTTGCTTGGCGTTGCCTACTTCATCGCAACCCCCAAAGCCTTGTCAGATGACGTCTGGTGCAACCGGTCGCCGTGGAAGGAAGGCTTGCTGCTGATCACCATGTTGGCGGGCATGGCTGCGCGTTCGCTCGACCAGGCGATCGAGCTCCGCAGCCGGCAGATGGCCCAGCTCCAAGACACCGGCACCCGGCGCCGCAAGCCCAGGCTACGCCTCGACTCGTGGGACTTTTCACGGCCTTTCCTGGTCGCCCTTCCCACGTTCGGCGGCCTCCTGGGGCAAATCGATGACCAGGATCTGGGATGGGTGCTGATCACCCTGGCCTTCCAGACCGGCTTTTTCTGGCAAACCGTGCTCAAAAAGTCAGCGCCGGGTGCGGAATAGCGCGAGCCGCCACCCGACGCCACATCCGGGGTTGAAAGATCCCCGGCACCATGTCAGCTCTAACGCCGGACCAGACGGGCTGCGGCCGTTGGCCTGGCTACCCTGCCCCCAGGTGCAGCAGGGCGGCGCGCAAGTCCGGCAGCGG
>CAZCOV010000567.1:0-2374 GCA_964499975.1 uncultured Thermoanaerobaculia bacterium | reverse complement strand
TGCGACACCTGCGATGATCCCTAGCACCCCAACCCATCGCTGAAGCCAGGCGATATTCATGGCAGGGATATAGAGCGCGCAGCAGTGGGAACCTGAGCTGCCTCCAACTCCAGGGCGGATCCATTCGCGGTGATCACGGACCGACTGTCTGGACGGGGCGGGAAGCTCCCCCCGGTGCAGGGATCGGCTCCAGTGGTCGAGCACTGGTCCTCGCATCCGGACCGAGTGCAAATGCTGTAATCGAAGCACGCATCCTTTCCACTCTGCCCGCTATCGACCTCAGTACACTGGCTGTTTGAGCATTTCCAACACGCGCCTTGAACACTTTGTGCGCTCGTAATGACTAGCAGCAGGGCAAGGCTCAGTATGATTGGGATTAACCGCATAACTCCTCTTCAGGGCAAAAGTAGCCGTTTATTGCCTTATCAATTTGGCCAAGTTACCACGCAAGCCATCCCACGAGCAACTGGACTTCTCAGCTCGTAGCGGTTCAAAAATGGCTAGGCACTGAAACCGGTTAATTTCAAAAATGATCCAGGTGCGGACCCTATCTCGCCTGCGTCCGCCCCCTGGGCGCCCTGACTTGCCCGACCGACATCTTGAACCGACATCTTGAAAGGTACTTGTTTAGCGTCCTTGGCGCCCCTTTAAAGTCCACCTCGCGAGCGATCTGTGTCTTCTGCCGAGCTGGAGCTGTTCGCTGCAGTTGAGTGGCCCGCGCAACCAGCCCCAGCGAGTTAGCTATAAGCGTGAATTTCGTCGCTTAATTTGCATGAAGAGAGAGATCTCCGCTAATGCGAGAATTGACGCTTCCAATGCACAAGATTTTGTGCGACCATTGGGCGCATGAAGTGGCCCACGTCGATTCTTGGCGAGCAGATCCGAGTCCTCCAAGGGCAAGTCGAGGAGCTAAGCCGTCGGACCGCATCGCTGCGCGAAGAGAACGCATCGCTGCGCGAAGAGAACCAGGCCCTGCAAGAGGCGAGCGACGCGCATGAGGCGGAAGCCCAGCGTCTGCGAGATCGGGCCTTTGAGCTTGAGCAGCTATTGGCCGAGGCGCAGCGCGCCAAGCGACGTCAAGCCGCGCCGTTTGCTCGCGGCTTGAGGAAGGAGCAGCCCAAAAAGCCAGGGCGCAAGGCAGGGCATGTGGGAGCCAAGCGAGCGCGGCCGGAACACGTCGATCGGTTCCTGGAGGCCCCCCCGTTGACGACATGTGACTGCTGTGGAGGCCCTCTAAGCGACGTTACGATCCACGAGAACGATCAGACGGACATTCCGCCAGTGACGCCTTTTGTGACTCGCTTCCGTTTCGCGAGTGGCTGGTGCTTAAAGTGCAAGCGGCGGGTTTTCTCGCGCCATGAGGAGCAGATCTCGGGAGCAACCGGGGCCGCGGCAGCGCACCTTGGGCCGCGCGTGCTAGCGGTGATTTGTGACTGGAAAGGGCGACTGGGCCTGCCGCTGCGCAAGATCTCGGGGATGCTGAAGACCGTCTTCGGCCTCAAAGTCAGCGCTGGCGCCATGGCGCAGGTGATCGCCCGCCTGGCGCAGCGCGCTGAGCCCACCCTGGAGGTGATGAAGCAAGCTTTGGCGCAAGAAAAACTGGTGCATGCCGACGAGACCGGCTGGCGGGTTGACGCCCGCTCGGCCTGGCTGTGGGTGATCTGCAGCCAGCGGTTCACGGTCTACGTCATCACCCCAGATCGTCGGGCTTCTCTCATCGCCTTGATCTTGGGCGAAGACTTCTCGGGGTTCTTGATGCGAGATGGCTGGCAGTCTTACGATGCGCAGTTGAGCTTCATGACGATGCTGCGCTGCCTGCTGCACCTCAAGCACAATGCCGAGGCGTTGGAAGACGCTCAGGAGGGACCCGCTGCGGAAGCCATGGGCCTGTTCGTGCTGTGGCTCGACGGCGTCTTCGCCTTGCGCGAGCGCGTCAACGAACTCGCTGCTGACAGCTATCGCCGCGAGGCCGCGGCATTGATCGCCTGGTTCGACGAGTTCGTCGGGGAGGCTCACTGCTCTCCCTCCAACCAGCGTTTCGCCCATCGGCTCGCTGAGATTCGTGAGCAGGTGGTCCCGATCATCGAGGATCCCGCGCTTCCAGCGACCAACAACTTGGCTGAGCGCCAGATCCGCCCTGCAGTGATCCATCGCAAGATCTCGGCTGGCAACAAAACCGAAAACGGCGCCCGCGCCTTGGCGATCTTGGCCAGCCTGGCGACCACCTGTCAGCAGCAAGAGGCAAGCTTCCTCTGCTGGATTCATCGCCTGCTGACCACTCCCAAGGGGCAGGCCGTCCCATTTTGGGTCTCTCCGGTGCCCAGCTGACCGCCACCGGTTTCTCGTGTCCTTTTTCCCAACCCTCAAACCCAAG
>CAZCOV010000566.1:0-2401 GCA_964499975.1 uncultured Thermoanaerobaculia bacterium | reverse complement strand
GAGAGCCCGTTTTACAACATGCCGCGCGCTTTTCAGTTCCGCGGTGAACTCCATCCTGCGGTCTTGCAGCGGACCTTGAACGAGTTGGTGCGCCGGCATGAGGTGCTGCGCACCCGCTTTGTGGTCCAGGCGGGTGAGCCGGTGCAAGTGATCGCGCCGCACTTGGAGCTCGCGCTGCCGCTCGTCGACCTCGGCGCGCTGGCCGCCCCCCTGCCTGTGGCGCGGGCGTTGGGTGAGACCTTCTTGCGGCAACCTTTCCATCTCGAGCAGTTGCCCCTGTGCAAGCTGCAGCTGGTGCGCCTGGGTCCTGGGGAGCACGTGCTGTTCCTGGTGATCCACCACATCGTGTTCGATGGCTGGTCGCAGATGGTGCTCTCCAACGAAGTGACCCAGATCTATGAGGCCCTGGCCAAGGGGCAGCCCTCGCCCCTACCCGAACTCGCCATTCAATACGGCGACTTTGCGCTGTGGCAGCGCAGTTGGTTGACGGAAAGTGTGCTGCAAGGTCAGCTCGCTTATTGGCGGAACCTGACCGCAGGGGCTCCAGAGCTGCTCGAGCTGCCTACCGATCGCCCGCGTCCGGCGGTGCAAACCCTGGCCGGCAGCCACTTGACGTTCGCCCTCACAGCTCCCTTGGCCGCGCGGGTCCGCAGCTTCAGCGAGCGGCGCGGGCTGTCGCTGTACATGACGTTGTTCGCCCTCTTGCAAGCGGTGTTGCAGCGGTTTAGCGGTCAAACCGACCTGCTCGTGGGGTCGCCGATCGCCAATCGCAACAAAGCAGAACTCGAAGGTTTGATCGGGTTTTTCGTCAACATGCTGTTGCGCCGCACCGACCTCTCCGGCGATCCCTCGTTTGCCGCTTTGCTAGAGCAAGTGCGCAGCGCAACCCTCAGCGCTTACGATCATCAGGACTTGCCGTTTGAGCGTTTGGTCGCCGAGCTCAAGCCCGAACGCAATTTGGCGTACACGCCGCTTTTCCAAGTGATGTTCAATTTGCTCAACTTTCCCCGCGCAGCGCAGCCGTCGCAACTGACGATCAGCGACTGGGAAGTTAACACCGCAACTTCAAAATATGATCTATCGCTTTATTTTAGCGGCGGCGGCGAAGCGGCCATGCCCGGTTTCTTCGAGTACAGCACGGACTTGTTCGACCGAGTGACGATCCACCGTCTGCGCGACCATTACCTCAACTTGCTGCACGCGGTTTTGACCACGCCTGAGGTGCGGCTGAGCGCGCTGCCGCTCGCGAGCGCGGCCGAACACCACGCGCTTTTGTTCGAGGAAAACGCCGCGACCACGGCGCTCGTCCAGGCCGGCGAAGGCATCCACCACGTGGCTTTGGCGCGCTCCCAGCAAACCCCGGACGAAGTGGCGGTCTGGGCCGGGGAAACCGCCCTCAGCCTCGGCGTTTTGGCCCGCCGGGCCGGTCAAGTGGCGTGGCAGTTGCAGGCGCTGGGCGCGGGTCCCGAGGTTTTGGTCGGGGTGTCGCTGGCCCGCTCGGTGGACCTCGTAGTCGGGCTCCTCGGAGTGCTCATGAGCGGCGCTGCCTACGTGCCGCTCGACCCGTCCTACCCGCAAGCCCGCTTGGCCCAGATGCTTGCAGACGCACGGCCGCGAGTCTTGCTCACGGACCGCCAGGCTTCACCCTCAAGCCCTCTCGCCATGGCCTTTGCGGGGGAAGAAATGCAGGGCGAGGCCGTCCGGCTTGACGTGGCTTCTGCGACTGGGAAAGCCATCTCCGGCGCTCCGATCCTGCCCGGTCAGCTGGCGTATGTGATCTACACTTCGGGTTCGACCGGCAAGCCCAAGGGTGTGGCGGTGGGACATCGTTCGGTGGTGGCGTTTCTGCGCGCGATGGCCGAACGTCCGGGCCTCACCGCAGATGAAGTGTTCGTGGCGGTGACCACGTTGTCCTTCGATATCGCCGGGCTCGAACTCTATTTGCCGCTCCTTGTGGGTGCGCGCTTGGTGCTCGCGAGCGACGAGGAGACCGCGGACGGCCGGCAGTTGGCGGCACGACTGGCCGCGGCCCGCGCGAGCGCGATGCAGGCCACCCCCGCGACCTGGAACCTGCTGCTCGCCACGGATTCGTTGCGTCCCGGCGCTTTGAACCGCGTGCTCTGCGGCGGTGAAGCTTTGACCCGCCAGCTGGCGGACCGCTTGCTTTTGAGCAGCGCCCAGGTGTGGAACGTTTACGGTCCAACCGAAACCACGATCTGGTCGGCGGTCGAACGGGTGTTGCCCGGGGCGCGTCAGCCCGGGGCGCGTCAGCCCGGGGCACGTCAGCCCGAGGCACGTCAGCCTGGCGGAGCAGGCACGATTGCGCTCGGTTTGCCGATCGCCGGGACCAGCGTCCACTTGCTCGACGGGCGCGGCAGCAGGGTGCCTTGGGGCGCCGCTG
>CAZCOV010000565.1:0-2418 GCA_964499975.1 uncultured Thermoanaerobaculia bacterium | reverse complement strand
TACAAGGTGCGCCGCTTCAACTTCTTCAACTTCACCAAGGACACGCCCGAACTGCTCAAGATGGCGATGAACCCGGACGTGACCGTGCGCTCGCGCGGGGTGATGGAGAAGTGTACCTACTGCATCCAGCGGATCAGCGAAGCCAAGATCGCCGCCAAAGCGGCCGGGCGTCAGATCCAAGACGGTGAGCTGCGCACGGCTTGCCAGCAGACCTGCCCGACCCAAGCGATTGTGTTCGGCGACCTTCGCGATCCGCAAAGCCAAGTCAGCCAAATGAAGCGCCAGGATCTCGACTACCAGTTGCTCGCCGAACTCAACAATCGGCCGCGCACGTCGTACTTGGCGCGGATCAAGAATCCCCTGGCCGGATGGGAGAGCGCGTGAAGACCTCGACTCGAACCCTGTCCTGGGCGTCTCGGCTGAAACTTTTCGCCTTGCTCGTCTGCCTGGCGAGCTTGAGCGGGTGCTTGCGCGGGTGTACCTCGTCGCGGCCGCCGATCCACCCCAACCCCAACATGGACTCCCAGCCCAAGTATCGACCGCAAGCCGCAAGCAAGTTTTTCTATGACGGCGCGACCATGCGCCAGCCGGTTGAAGGCGCGGTGGCGCGCGGTGAGCTGGGCGATCCGGTGCTTTTCACCGGCAAAGATGCCGCGGGCAACTTCGTGGCGCAAGGTCCGCTGCCCGTCGGTGCCGAACTCGTGGCGCGGGGAGAAGAGCGCTATCACATCTACTGCACCCCCTGCCATGGCGGGCGGGGCAATGGCAAGGGTGTGTTGTTCGAGCGCGCGCAAATCCAGGCGGCGGATCTCCGCCAGGAACGGTTGCGCACCATGCCTGACGGCCAAATGTTCGACATCATCACCCATGGTTTGGGGTTGATGTCCGGCTACAAATATCCCATCCCGGCCAAAGATCGCTGGGCGATCATCGCGTTTGTGCGCCAGCTCCAGCGCGAAGCAGGATCCTGAACCGACCTGCGATGCGAGCCTGGAGCTGAGGAAATGAGACCGCGATTGGAAACTCGATGGGGAACCCACTTGAAGCCCGACCAGAAACCCGCAGGGGGCGTCGAGGAGCAAGGAAAACGTTGGATGTCTGGTGAGGTGCTGCGTTGAAATCGAAGCCGCCCGTTCTCTTGATCGGCCTCGGAGTACTCGCCTTCATCGCTGCGGTGTTGGCTGCCTCCTGGCTTGCCCTGACCTTTGACGAGCGGTTGTCCTACCAGTCGCCGATTGCGGGTGCGGTCAGCAAGACCCCCTTGGATCAGGCGCTCGCTGACCGCCAGGCTGCGGACGAAAAAGCCGCGCTCGCGCAGCCTTACCAGGAAGCCGAATACCGGGCTTTTCCGGTGGTGGGCAGCCGGGTGGCCGTGTGGGTCGCGGCCCAGCTCCACTTGCTGTTTGCTGCGTTCGTGCTCGCGGTGCCGATCTTTGCCGTGATCATCGAGTACATCGGCCATAAAACCGGTGATCAGCGCTATGACGACTTGGCCTATGAGTTCACCCGCCTGCTCTCGGTGTCGTTTTCGCTCACCGCGACGTTTGGCGCGGGCCTGACGTTTCTCCTGATCATCCTCTACCCCAAATTCACCAACTACTTGATGTCGGTGTTTTCGCCGACGTTTTTGCCCTACGTCCTGCTGTTTTTCGCCGAAGCCGGCTTCCTCTACACCTACTACTATGGCTGGGGCAAGTTTTCGCCGCGGGTCCACCTCTTCTTGGGGATCATGCTCAACTTGGTGGGCACGGGCATCATGTTCATTGCCAATGCCTGGCTGACTTTCATGATGTCGCCGCGGGGCGTGGCCGAAAGCGGCGCGCTGATCTCCACTTGGGACGCGGTCCACAACTTCACCTGGATGCCGATCAACATCCACCGCATCATCGCCAACATCGCTTTTGGCGGCTCGATCGCTGGCGCTTACGCTGCCTACAAATTCCTCGAAGCGCGCACCGACGAAGAACGCGCCCACTATGATTGGATGGGCTACATCGGTAACTTCGTGGCGATTTCCGGCCTCTTGCCCTTGCCTTTTGCCGGTTACTGGCTGGCCTCCGAGATCTACGCTTTTTCCCAAACCATGGGCTTGACCATGATGGGCGGTGCGTTCTCCTGGCTGTTCATCATCCAGGCGATCTTGATCGGCAACTTGTTCTTGTTCGCCAATTGGTACCTCTGGTTGGGCATGGGGCGGATCAAGGGGGCAGAAAAGTTCCGTCCGGCGACCAAGTGGCTGCTGGTGATCATCGTGCTCTGCTTTGCGGTGTGGGCAACCCCGAGTTCGCCGATCTCGACCGCCAAGGAAATCCAAACCATGGGCGGCGCTCGCCACCCGGAACTTGGCTATCTGGGCGTGATGTCGGCCAAGAACACCGCGGTCAACTGGATGATCCTCTCCACGTTCGTGAGCGTCAT
>CAZCOV010000564.1:0-2421 GCA_964499975.1 uncultured Thermoanaerobaculia bacterium | reverse complement strand
CACCTCCTCATCACCCTGCACCACATCGCGGGCGATGGCTGGTCCATGGGGGTTTTGGGGCACGAGTTGGGCGTGCTCTATCGCGCGCACCGGCAAGGGCAAGCGTCACCGCTTCCCCCGCTGCCCGTTCAATACAGCGACTACGCGCGCTGGCAGCGGGAGTGGCTGCAAGACGAGGTCTTGGCCACGCAGATCGCGCACTTCCGCCAAGCCCTCGCGGGCGCGCCACCCCTGCTCGAGCTGCCCACCGACCGGCCGCGACCCGCGGTGCAGAGCTTCCGCGGCAGCGTGGTCGCGGGTGGTTTACCCGCGGACTTGCTGGCCGGGCTCAAGGCGCTGGGGCAATCCACCGGGAGCACGCTGTTCATGGTTTTGCTCTCGGCCTTCGTCGTTCTGCTCTCCCGTCACTCGGGTCAGCGTGACCTCAGCGTGGGCACCCCGATTGCCGGACGGCGTCGGGTGGAACTCGAAGGGCTGATCGGCTTCTTCGTCAACACGCTGGTGCTGCGCCACCAAGTGCGACCACAGCTCCGTTTCAACGAGTTGGTGGCCCAAGTCCGCCAGGTAGCGCTTGCGGCTTTCGCCCACCAGGATCTCCCGTTCGAACGGCTCGTCTCGGAGTTACAACCCCAGCGCAGTTTGGGTCATGCGCCGCTGTTTCAAGTGATGTTCGTCTTGCAAAATGCGCCGTCCACCGAGCTGACGTTGCCTGACTTGCAGGTGCACCTGCGCCCCTGCCCAACAACTCGTACCCAGTTCGACTTGATCTTCAACTGCGAGGAACGGGCCGGGCAGCTCGCCTGTGAGCTGGTTTTCAGCACCGATCTCTTGGACACCACCACGGTCAAACGTTGGCTATCCCACTTCGTCCAACTGCTCAAGAGCGGGTTGGCAAATCCCGAATGCGCTTTGGCGGACCTCCTCTTGCAGTCCCCTGCCGAGCAGCAGCAGCTGCTGGTCGAGTGGAATGACAGCGTTCGCGCGTTCCCTCAACTGACCGTTTCCGCGCTATTTGCCGTGGTCGCCGCCCGGCACGCAGACGCAGTGGCGCTCTGCTCGCCAGAGGCAGATGGCGGCAGCACCAGCATCAGCTACCGCGAGCTGGAAGCCCGGATGCTCACGCTGGCGCAGGTCCTTGTGGGTCTGGGTCAGGGTGCGGAAAGCCTGGTTGGGCTGGCACTCGAGCGTTCTGCCGCGGCGGTGATGGCGATCCTCGCGATACTCGAAGCTGGCGCGGCGTACCTTCCCCTCGACTTGGAGTACCCGGCAGAACGTCTCGCTTTCATGTTGGCCGATAGCGGCGTCGAGTTGGTGTTGGCGGCGCCAGCGCAGCAGAGCGCGCTGGCAGCCAGCGCGATTCCAGGCCGCGCCACCGTCGTCGGCTTTGACCCGGCGAGCACGGCCAGGGCAACCCGCTTTGGGCAGAGGGCACGGCATGGCGCGGGCCTGGCATACGTGATGTACACCTCCGGTTCGACCGGCCGTCCCAAAGGCGTGGCGGTGAGCCATCGCAACATTGTGCGGTTGGTCCAGGGCAGCGAGTTTGCGCGCATGGGTCCGCAAGAGTCCTGGCTGCTGTTCGCGCCTCTGGCGTTCGACGCTTCGACTTTGGAGCTGTGGGCGGCCCTGCTCCATGGCGGGCGGCTGGTGATCCACCCGCCGGGCCCCGCGTCGCTCGCCGAGCTGGGGCACACCTTGCGCCGTGAGCGGGTGAGCGCGCTGTGGCTGACGGCGGGGCTATTCCACCAGATGGTCGAAGACCGCATCGACGATCTGCGAATGGTTGGGCAGCTGCTTGCCGGCGGGGATGTGCTGCGGCCGGAAGCCGTGCGCAAGGTGCTGGGATGGGGTCAGCTGACCTTGATCAATGGCTATGGTCCGACCGAGACCACGACCTTCGCTTGCTGCCATCCACTGCACCCAGGGGATGAGGTTGGCCCCAGCGTCTCGATTGGTGGGCCGATCGCCAATGCCCGCCTGGCAGTGCTCGGTCGAGAACTGCAACCCTTGCCCCTCGGTGTGATGGGTCAGCTGTGGATTGCCGGCGATGGCGTGGCCCGCGGCTATTTCCGCCGACCCGGCTTGACCGCGGAACGCTTCGTCCCGGAACTGCTCCAGGGCGCCCCCGGCGCGCGCATGTACCAGACCGGCGACCTCGTCCGCTGGCTGGGCGGAGGCCGGCTCGAGTTCGTGGGGCGCAGCGACTCTCAAGTGAAAATTCGCGGATTCCGCATCGAGCCGGGGGAAGTGGAAGCGGTGCTGGCCGGGCATCCGGCGCTCAGCCAGGTGCTGGTCCTGGTGCGCGACGACTTGACGGGCGGCGAGCGCGGCCTGGTGGCCTACGTGGTGCCAGCCGCCGGCTTAGCGCCAACCCCCTTGGAGCTGCAGCAATTCCTCGCCGCGCGCCTGCCCCGCTACCTG
>CAZCOV010000563.1:0-2434 GCA_964499975.1 uncultured Thermoanaerobaculia bacterium | reverse complement strand
AGGATCGGTCGCAGGTGGCCTCAAGATGGGATGCCAGAATGGGAAGTTATTGATGTGTCGACCTTAGTGACAGCACGCGAGCGCTGTCGGGCTCTGAGCGGTCGGCAGGATGGGCAGGACCGGCTGGGAGCTGCAACCGCAGCCGGACGCCCCCTGAGCCTTGGCTTGCGCGTCTTCTAGGCAGCATGCCTGGCTCTCGGCTGGAGCGGGCCCACCGCAACACCCAGCTGACGCCCCGACCGCCGCCGCCTCGTCCTGAAACTGGGTGATGCAGACACCGGTCTCGGGCAGGACCAGTTCGACCCGCCGGGCGGCTTCCCAGTCGCCAGCAATCGCTGCCACGACCGAGCGCACTTGCTCATAGCCGGTGAGGAGCAGAAAGGTGGGAGCGCGGCCGTAGCTCTTCATGCCGACGATGTAGACATTGGTGTCGGGATGCTGGAGTTCTTGAGCGCCGTGCGGACGCACGCTGCCGCAGCTGTGCAGGTTGGGGTCGATCAAGGGCGCGAGTGCGGTCGGGCTCGAAGTGGCTGGGTCGAGCCCCAAGCGGAGTTCCGACAGCAAAGACAGGTCTGGGCGGAAACCGGTGGTCGCCACCACTTCGTCGACCGCTCTAAGCGCTACGTCGGCGCTGTGCGCGACAATTCCCGCGGCAGTGGACTCCAAACGATCGAGATGGAATCCGGTGGCCACTTGGAGCGCACCGGCCTGCACCAGACGCTCTATTTTCATCCCCAGACGGCCGCGTTCGGGCAGCTGATCGTTTTTGCCGCCGCCCAGCACCCGGCTGAGCGAAGGGCGTCGGATCGCCCACACTACGGAGGTGCCAGCCACTTCTTGGGCCAGCTGGGCGAGGTCGTTTAAGACGTTGAAAGCCGAATGCCCGCTGCCCACGACCAGCACTCGCCGGCCCGCATAACGCTCGCGGTGGATGCCCAAGACGTCGGGCATGCCATAGAAGATGCGGTCGGCGAGGGCGCGCTCGCCCAGCGCTGGGATGCCCGCTGCCCCCAACGGGTTGGGAGTATCGAGGGTGCCCGAGGCGTCGATCACCGCCTGGGCCAGGACTTCGGCCTCGGAAGTAGCGTCGGCGTAGCGCACCACGAAAGGCACATCATTGCGCTCAGCGTCCTTCATGCGGTCACGGTGCTCCTTGGTCACCGCGAGGACCCGGGTTCTGGTGCGCAAATGCGGTGCGAGCTCGGGCGTGGCTGCGAGGGGGCGCAAGTAGTGTTCTACCACCTCGCGGCCGGTCGGAAAGTGAGCGGGATCCGGCGCTTGCCAGCCATGGCGGGTGAGGAGTGTCCGCGCCAGCCGGTCGATTGCAAACTCCCAGGGTGAAAACATGCGCACGTGCGCCCAGCGCAGCATGCCAGCGCCAACGGTGTCGCCGGCTTCGAAAACCAGGGGTTTGAGACCCCGGGCGAGCAAGTGAACGGCCGCGGCCAGTCCCACCGGACCGCCACCGATCACGACCACGGGCAGTTCTGAAGTTGTAGCTTGCAGGGATTGTGGTGATTTCATTGGGTGCTCCTGGGTTCAACTTAAACGCTTGGGGTGTCATGGTTGTTACTAGCAACTAATTGAACGAAAAAAATCCTCGTCCCCCGCCATTCCTCCGCGGCTAAGCGCAGCAGCCTGGGCAGGACGGACTGTCCGCGACCCGCGCATCGGCGACCCGCGCATCGGCGATCCGCGCACCGGCGATCCGCGCATCGGCGATCCGCGCATCGGCGACCCGCGCATCGGCATCGACGAACCGCGTTGCGGCCCGGTTGGCGAGACGCTGGATCACTTCGATGGTGGCACTGCGCACTGCAGGCTCGAGCCCACGCAACAAATCGACTTGTTGAGCGACCAGGCTGCGGCGGATGCAGTCGACCAGCTCGCGGCCGCTGGCAGTGATGGACAACGACACTGCACGCCCGTCGTCTGGGTCGGGCAGGCGCTCCACGTAGCCCTTGCGTACCAGGGCGTCGACCACCCGGGTGGTGGTGCTCTTGTCGAGCCGCAGCGCTGCCGAGAGCGCCTGGCTGCGTTGGGGTCCTTGCTCGGCCAACACTTCGAGCGCATGACACTGGGTCACCGAAACGTCGTAGCAGCAGATCTTGTCGCGGTCGCGGAACTGGTAGATGCGGACCAGCGCTGAAACCGCCTCGTTCAAGGCCACGGCATCGGCGTGGAGTGCGGCGGAGTCCAGGTCGGGCGGGGTCAGCAGACCGGGCGCTGGGTTGGGCATGGGGTTGGGGTATTACCGAGTTTGAGTGTGGGGTTGAGGAGGTTTTGCCGTCAGCTAGGCGTTGTCGTCAGTTAGTTGCTACCGACAACTATAATGCACCATCGCCAGCCTGTCAACATTGCCTGCGCCAGAAAGAGCCATTGTTACTCAGCAATTTGGCCGGCGTCGGTAGATCCGTGCGTCCAGTCAGCTGCC
>CAZCOV010000562.1:0-2444 GCA_964499975.1 uncultured Thermoanaerobaculia bacterium | reverse complement strand
GAAACCTGCGGGCTGAAACCCTACCCCGCTCTGGCCGAAGGCCAGAGTTCTGTCTCCCTTGGCAAGAGGGACCAAAGGGTTTGGCAAGAATCTAAAAGACCCCCTGCCGCAAAAAACGCATCGAAGCTGTCTCAAAGCTTCCATTCCCTTGGAAACAGAGATCCCCTCCGAGGTGGGGATTTGACACGAATCGTCTTTGGTCTTGAGCCGGCACTCCCGTGCGGCTTTGGGAGAAAAGGCCATGATTGGCGTGCTTAGCTAGTTTCTGTCGCGAAACGGTTGAAAGCGGCGCTGTGAGGCTGGCGGGAGCCGTTTCAGGTTGCGATGATCACACTGAGAGTGGCTGAAGGCGAGAGCAAACCGAGGTTGATGTGTGAGAGCAGGTTGTCTGGGTTGGTCGGCAGACACGTGGGCACAGTAGGGAGGAAGGAAGGTTTCAAGACGGAAGATTAGGCGGCAGCGGGACGTGGCGGTTTGCGTTTGGCACGCAGCAGAGCCGCAATGCGCAAGAGATTGTTGGCGAGCACCGCGGCACCGACAAACAGCTCAAACCGCTGCCGACCTTCAGCCAGACAACGCTTCATGCCCCGTCCCCGGAACAGGACCGAGATGCGGCCCTCGATGCCGGCGCGGAAGCGTTGTCCTTTTTTGAAGGTGGGACTTTTCTCGATGGCGGCGCGTTCGGGAGTTTTCTTTCCGCCCCGCTGGGGGATCGAGATCGTTTCGACGCCGGCCTGCTGGCAAGCCGTGAGATTGTTGGGGCTGTAAAAGCCGCGGTCGCCGGCATAGAGTTTCGGGGCCTGGCCAAAGGTCTGCTGATGACGCTGGAGCGAGGGCTCGACGTGGTGCTCATCGGCAGGGTTTCCCTCCAGCACGCGGTATTGAGTGATCAAGCCGCGGGCGCTTTCGGCCAGAAAGACCTTGTGGCCGAACTCGATGGGCTTTTGAGTTTTGCCGCGCTTGATCAGGTCGGTGTGGCTCTCAAAAATGGAGTAGATTTTCTGATCCGTAGGGACCTGCTCGCCCTCCAGCACGCGGCGACGAGCCTGATCGATGACGCGGTCGCCCAGCTGGCAGTAACGTTCGATGTCTTTGCGGAAGGCCTGGATGGCCAGGTCGTCGAGCAGGGTTTTGCCATGGGCCTTTTGAGTTTGCTGGAGCACGCGGCGTGCATTGGCCACCACCCGCTGGCTGACGCGGGTGAGCCGGCGGTATTGTGGGACCATCTGGGACTGCCGTTGCTGGGTGCTCATCCGCTGGATCTGCTGCATGCGGCGGCGGGCCGAACGGCAATGGTTGGTAAAACCCCGCACGCCCCGGGGCAGCAGTTTATCGAGACGCCCGACCAGGCGGCTGAGGACGCGCACCGTGTCCCAGAGCAAGGTGCTGTCGGTGGGGTGGTGGATGTCGGTTTCCACCACGGTGGTGTCGGCGCGAAGTTTCTTGCCGTCCTCCAGCCCGAGCGCGACCGCCGCCTGGATCACCTGCTGATTGACGGCTTCCAGGGTGGCGGGGGTGAGCCGGACAAAGGCGCGGTGGAAGGCATCGTGTTTGGGGACGGGGTGGCTGAAGAACTGGGTGAATTGGCGCAAGGTGTAGCCATCGGCGATGCGTTCGCGCAGCTCGCGATAGTCCCAGTTCTTGACGCGCATCAGGGTGAGGGAGCGCAGCACTTGGGGGGCGTCGAGTCCGTTGCGGCCGGTGGCAGGCTTTTTCAGGCCGCGCTGGAGATCGCGGCGCACGTGCTCGACCAGGGTCTGGTGTTGATCGATGAAGTCGGAGATCTGCTGGAGGAGAGGGTCGAGGGTGATGTTCTGGGCGCGGAACTCGAGATCGGCGAAGCTCCATTGGGGCGGGGTGGCGCGGGTCATAGGGATCTCCGAAGCGGTGGTGCCGACAATTCCGAAAGCATCATAAAGCTATCGGAATAGCTTGACAACCCCAAAGTGACACCCTACGCTGATTCCTATGAACCGACGACAACCCTCGTTGGAGGCCCAGATTGAGAAACTCAAGCAAGCAATCGTACGCCTCGGTGACCTGCGCCCGGGCAAACTGTCGCAGCAATACAATGTCTGTGGCAAGGTGGACTGCCGTTGCAAGGCCGACCCGCCGCAAAAACATGGCCCCTATTACCAGGTGAGCTTCACCCGAAAGGGCAAGAGCTCGACTCAATTTGTGCGGGAGGAAGACCTGGGTGTGGTGCGGCAACAGCTGAGAAATTACCAGCGGCTGCAGGAACTGATTGACCGCTGGATCACTTTGGGGATGGAACTGTCGCGCCTGAAACTGCCGTCAGCCCGACTGGGTGGGGTTTCCCGGAAACCTCCGCGTGCCCAACGCCTCGCAAAGCGCGGTTAGAAGGCTCTGATTGCAGAGGCCGAGAAAACTCCAAGAACCCGTCCCTGCAAGGGCTTCCGAGTTTCGCGACAGAAACTAGCTAG
>CAZCOV010000561.1:0-2446 GCA_964499975.1 uncultured Thermoanaerobaculia bacterium | reverse complement strand
CAGTCCCCGTGTCGTAGTGCTCGATAATCTACGCGAGGGCGTGCTCACCCCCGACATCTACGAGCCCACGCTCAATCCGCTGTACCGCGATGTGCTGGCCCACTACGGTGCGGTCGCGCTGGCCTGTCGCGTCGGCGATCCGGACCGGAAAGGCAAAGTCGAAGCCGGTGTGGGTCATGCCAAGAAGACTCCGCTGAAAGGACAACGTTTCGAAAGTCTGGAGCAAGCCCAGGCCTACCTCGACCACTGGGAACAGCGCTGGGCCGACACGCGGATTCACGGCACGACCAAACGGCAGGTAGCGGCTATGTTCGCCGACGAGAAGCCCACCCTGCTGCCGCTGCCCTTGGAACCCTTTCGCTATTACCAATACGGTTCGCGCGTCGTGCACCTGGATGGCTGTGTCGAGGTTGAGGCCGCTTACTACAGCGCGCCGCCTCGCTGGATCGGACGGAGTGTGCAGGTTCAGTGGAACGCACAGCACCTCCGTCTGCTCGATCCCCAGACCGGCCACCTGCTGCGCGAGCATCCTCGTCAGGACCGCGACCGGCATCGGATCCACGATGAGGACCGGCCCCAGCAGACTCCCCTGGGCACCCTGCAACTGCTGGCACGGGCTCAAAAGACCGGCCCCCACATCGGCGCCTTCTGCCAGCAGATGTATCGCCAGCAGGGACAACCGGCCGTGCGCCGTATACAGGGCCTGCTGTCATTTCTCAAAAAGTATGGCATCGCGCGGGTCGACGAAGCCTGCGCCACCGCTCTGGAAATGGAAGTGTACGACTACCGTTTTGTGCGCCGCTACCTGGAGCGGAATGCACAACCGCCCCTGAGCTTGCGGCAGGTCGATCCGCTCATCCGCCAGCTCACTCTCTATCGCGACCTGATCCAGGAAAAAACCAAGGAGCCCAACCAATGAACATCCCCGAACTCCAACGTGCCCTGCGACAACTCCGTCTCGGCGGCATCGCTTCCGTACTGGAAACCCGCTTGCACCAGGCCCAGGCCGAACCCATGGCGCCCATTGATCTGATCTCTTGTCTGATCTCCGACGAACTCACCCGCCGCGGCGACCGGTTGCTGGAACGTCGGCGCAAGCAGGCTGGCTTTCGCGATCCGCATAAGACCCTGGACAACTTCGATTTCACCTTCAATCCGAAAATGAACCGCAGCCTGGTCTTCGATCTGGCCACCTGCGGCTTCATTTCCAAACGCGATGACGCTCTGTTTTTGGGCCCCGGCGGCACGGGCAAAAGTCATCTCGCGCAGGCCATTGGGCAATCGGCCATTCTGCAGGGCTTCCGCGTCCTTTACCGCGAGACTCACGTCTTGCTGGAAGAACTCGCCGAGGCCGTCGTCGACGGCACGCGCAAGCAGTTCGTCGAGTCCGTGGCAACCGTGCCGCTGCTCATCATCGATGATTTCGGAATGCGTAAGCTCCCACTCACTGCCGCCGAGGATCTGCTGGAAATCATCATGCGGCGCTACGAGCGCGCCAGCACGCTGCTGACTTCCAACCGCCCCGTCGAGGACTGGGGAAAACTGCTGGGCGATACCGCCGCGGTCGGCTCCATGCTGGACCGGCTTCTCCACCATGGGCACGTGCTGAAATGCGGTCCGCGCAGTTGGCGCACCAAAACTGCCGCAACAACGGCCACCCCAGGCACGATCCCGGCATGAGTTCTGGCAAAAAGTCGATCGGAAACGAGGCTTGCCGAACTTGGGGGACCCGTCCCCCAACCCCCCTGGGATTTACCGCGATTCTGCCATCCCATCTGGGGTGCAGACACAAAACCGGGGACAAGCGCGGCTCATCCCCGGCATGGTCTGGCCCCGGAGCCGGCGCTCGGGTCGCATCCCTGCGTTGCCCTATCCTCCGCTCCGGTCCAGATCAGTGTAAATCACAACCCTGTCACCGAGTCCGGCAAAATGTCAGGTTGATCGAAATTACTTGCCGGAAAAGGGTTGGCAGGGTATAAATTATCTTGTCCTGGCATCCGGTCAACTGGCCGGTTTTGAAGTGACCACAACTGGCCGGTTTTGAGGTGACCGCCGAGGCTATACCTTCCTGGGCTTCCCGGTGCCAAAGGCCGGCGCACGGATCTTCTACTATACGCAGTTTGCGTATGTACAACAATCTGGTATTGCTTCTACCGCAGATGGCTCGAACGTTGCCACCAGTGCCATGCTCTCTGTTGACTGCCGACGAGCGCGCTCGGTAGCGATGAACCTCAGGTCGGATGGCCGCGAGCATGATTGCGCCAAAAGCGGACGCTCAGGCGGGCATTCTCGTGGGCGATGTCTGTAGATCACCGTTCCGGTAGATTGCCCTTGACGAACAACGCCATCGGCGCCCTGGCGAGGTCGTGCTCCGAGCTGGACATCAAGAGAAGGCGATTGACGGTGTTGTCTTGGATGCCGCCGGCGGGCCAAAGGCACGACACCC
>CAZCOV010000560.1:0-2466 GCA_964499975.1 uncultured Thermoanaerobaculia bacterium | reverse complement strand
TGATCATCGAGTTCGTGACCAAGGACGACCCCATGGTGCAGCAACTGCTGCGCAACAAAGAAGACATCTACGACGACTACGAGCTGCCGGTGTTTGAGCAAGCCCTGCGCCAGCACTTCGAAGTGTTGCAGCAAGAGCCCTTGCCCCTGGGCACCCGCTGGCTCTTCTTCGCTCGCCCCCGGCAAGCTTAAGGACATCCCGGGCAAGCGGGGAGAAGCCGGAGCGGCCGTCATCCCCTAGGCTGGGGGCACAAAACGCACGGGAGTGCCTCATGCGCCAGTTGACTTCACTCACACTCTGTCTCCTCCAACCCTTCTTGCTTTTGGCCTGCCATTCAACCGAGCTTCGGGACCGCCCGACGCTCGGCGCAACCTCCCTCCCCTCAGAGGACACGCTGCCGCCGCTCGCCGACTACTTCGCGGTGCGTCGGCTCAAAGGTGCGTCCTTCCGCCATGACGAACAGCTCGTCGCTTACCTGTGCGACGCCGGTGGCCGGCTGGACATCTGGGTTCAGCCGGTCAACGGCGGTGAGGCCAGGCAGCTCACCCGGGTGCAAGGCAAAATCTTTGCGTTCGCGTTCTCACCCACCCGCGATCAACTCCTCTTCGAGGTCGATTCCGGGGGTAACAGCGAAACCCGCCTCTACTTGACCGACAGCCAGGGCAGTCCAGCGACCGCCCTTTTCCCCGACACTGAAGCGGGCGCCCGCGTGGGTTTCATCAGCTGGGCTCGCGATGGCAATTCCTTCCTGTTCGTGCAGAACCTGGCGGGGCAAGACTTTGTCGAGATCTTCCGCCACGACCTGAAAACCGCGGCGAGAACGCTGCTCTGGCGCTCCCCCGCGCACCTCGCCTTTGCCCTGGCCAGCCCAGACGGCGAGCGGCTGATCTTGCAAGAAGTCCGTTCAGACGTCGATTTCAATCTCTTCTTGCTGCAAGCCGGAGCCGCGGAGCCGCGGCTCCTCACCCCACACCAAGGCGAAGTCGCGTATCAACCCACCGCTTTTTCCCCGGATGGCAAGACGCTTTTCTACACCTCGACTGAAGGGACTGAATTCACTGCGCTCAACGCGCTGGACCTGCCCCTGCCGGGAGATTCCACCCTGGCACCCCCCCGCGTGGTGCTGCAAGCGCCGTGGGACGTCGAGCAAGGGCAGTTTTCCGCGGGTGGACGCTACTTCTACACCGTCACCAACCTCGACGGCATGCCTCACACCCAGCTCACCGAAGTGGGGAGCGGACGCGCGGTCGAGCTTGCGGTTCCGGGTTCAGCAACTGCTGGTTCAGCAACTGCTTTGGGGCTGGTGCCGCTGGCGTTCTCGCAGTCGGACCGCTGGGTTGCCGCCATGCACGAGACCGACACCCGGCCGCCCACCCTGTTCCTGCTCGAAGTGGCCACCGGCAACGCCCGCCAACTGGTCGAGGTCCTGCCCGAGTCCTTGCGCGGACGCGCCATGGTGGCGAGCCAGCCCGTGCGCATCCGCTCCTGGGACGGCCTCGAGGTGCCAGCCCTGCTGTATCAGCCCCCAGGGCCAGGACCTTTCCCTGCCGTGATCCACGTCCACGGCGGACCCCACGCCCAGGCCAAGCGCAGCTATTCCGGTTTCATCCAGTACTTGGTGTCTCGCGGTTACGTGGTGCTCGCCCCCAACGTCCGCGGCTCGACCGGCTACGGTAAGTCCTACACCGCCCGCGACAACCTCGACCTCGGGGGCGGACCGTTGCGCGATGTGCTCGCGTGCAAGCGCTGGCTGGTCGAGCGGGCCCGCGTCGATCCTGAGCGGGTAGCGATCATGGGCGCAAGTTATGGCGGCTACATGGCGCTGGCCGCAGCCACCTTCGCGCCCACCGAATTCGCTGCTCACGTCGACTACTTCGGCATCTCGGACATGAAAGCCCTGGTCAAGTCTTACCCCGCTTACTGGAAGGTCTACTCCCCCTTCACGTTCAAAAAATGGGGCGATCCGGACGATCCCGCACATGCCGATTACCAGTTCCAGCGGTCGCCCATCCACTTCACCGACCGCATCGTCAAGCCGCTCTTGGTGGTCCAAGGCGAAAACGACCCGCATGTACCGCGGGCGCAGTCGGACCAGTTGGTCGCGGCGCTGGACGACCGCAGGGTACCCGTCCATTACCTGGTGATCCCCGGCGAAGGGCACGGTTTCTCGAAGAACGCCAACCGGCTGCTCGCCTACGCGACCACCGACCGCTTTCTCAGCCGTTACCTCTTGGGGCAAACTGAGGTCGCAGTGCTGCCCGAGGAGGCAGCGCCCCAACCCGTCGCAGCAGCGCAAGCGGGGGCAGGGGCAGCCCACCGTCCGTGAACTGGGACGCCTAAGCGCCCGCACACCACGACCTGACCCGCCGATGAACGCTGTGGCCCCCACCAAACAGGAGATCCTGGAGACAAATCGCGCGGAGTACGACGTTGCTTCAGACCTCTTTTGGCGGCTGACGGTTTATG
>CAZCOV010000559.1:0-2473 GCA_964499975.1 uncultured Thermoanaerobaculia bacterium | reverse complement strand
CGGTGCGCAGCGCCACCAGTTCGCTCAACAGGCTTTTGAGCGAGCGGGCGTCGAAATCGGCGGCGGCAACGTAAGCGTTCTCCTCGAAGCTGGCGAGCGGGGTGGGGTCACCGCGGCCGATGCGCAACAACCGGTAGGCAAACACGCGCTCGGCATCGCCGAGATGCCCGACGACCTCCTTGATGCTCCACTTCTCAGGCGCGTAGCGATAACCGGCGGCGGTTTCGTCGAGGGGTGCGAGCAGGGCTTGGAGCGCTTCGATTTGCTCGCTGAGACGGGTGACGATGTCGCCGCTTCCGGCCTGGGCGACGTAGCCAGCGTAAAAGGGCGCGTATTCGTCGGGTTGGGGACGGGGGATTTGTGGCATGGCTCGGGGCTCCGTGGTGGCAGGTCGCAACTCTTAAATCCTGGCAACTGGCTCACCCACTGATCATAGATTCTCCAGCATCGGGCGCCAATACCCCTAGTTTTCATGAGCAGGCTGGAAGCGGCTAGAAGCCTGGTGCCAGCCGCGTAGGAAGGGCCCGGAGGCCCGAGAATCCAGGCGTTTGCGCGGCTATTGCTCGCGGTGCTCACCGCTCAGGGGTGGGCGCTCCGACGTTGGCATGACAGTTGCCAGCACGATCGTTGCCCAGTGATCTGGGGATCGGAATAACGAAAAGGAGAGATCTTATGTCGACAAATCGTGTAAGCAGCCTGTGGTTAGTCGTGCTCGTCTTGGCTGGCGCTTTCCTGCTGCCAGCGTCTCTCGCGGCGCAAAGCTGTGTTTTGACCCGCGTCGAGAGCCCCGTGATGAACGCCTTCGAAAATGAGTTCAACCCTGACGAGAAAGACCAGCGGTGGCAGTTTGGGTTTGGCTGGCGCTACGGCTACTCGTTTCGCCACTTCGTAGGCACCGACGAGCAGGAGCAGCGTCTCCAAGAGCACAGCCAGGTCGTCAACAACGTCAACTTGGCGGACCTTTCGCTGCGCTACAACTTCAACGCACGGACCAGCCTCACCCTGGGTGTACCCTATGTCCAAGCCGAGCGCTCGGGCGGCCTGCGCGGTCCGAGCGGTGACGTCGTCCGGAGATATACCCGCAGCAATACCAGCGGCATCGGAGATGTCAGCCTGGTGGCGAAACGGCTGGTGTTTGACCCGGCGACCCATTTCCGGTCGAACCTTGCCATCGGTTTGGGCGTCAAGTTCCCCACCGGTGATAAACGGCAGCAGCAGCGGTCGCTGTCACTGGTCAACGGCCAGGAGGTCGAGAGCTTCAGCACCGCCGATCTTTCGGTGCAACCCGGCGACGGCGCCTGGGGCTTCGTGGTCGACCTCGCGGGTTATGCGGTTCTCAACAAGAGCGGCTCGCTCGCCTTCTATGGCAACGGGGTCTACATCGTCGAGCCCGAAACCACGAACGGGGTCGCTCGCCCCGGAGCGTCGCGCGGGGAGGAGTTTGTCTCGGCCACCGACCAGTACGTCATGCGGTCGGGCTTCCAGTTCGGCCCTTCAGCCTGGAAAGGGTGGAGCGTCGGCCTGGGCGGTCGCATCGAGGGCATCCCGGTGCATGATTTGTTCGGCTCGAGCTACGGCCGGCGGCGCCCGGGCTACATGCTGTCGGTCGAGCCGACGGTGACCTGGGCCCATGGTGTGCACTCGGTCACTTTGGCGATGCCGTGGGCCATCGAACGCAATCGTCAGCGCAGTGTGTCCGACCTCTTGCGGGGTACCCATGGCGATGCGGCGTTCCCCGACTATCTGACGCTAGCCACCTATACGCGCCGATTCTGATGCGCAGGCCAGCGGCAGCATCGGCCGCCAGAGAGGCGCGCAGACGCTCATCGTGGAGCTACCTTCTGGTCGCGCTGGTCGGGGTCACCGCTATCGCGGCGGGCGATGGTCCGCCGGCCGATAGTCGGGCCCGCGACGTGTCTGGCTTGCAGAAAAAACCGTTCGAGGCGAAGCTTGAGTCTTTGGAAGGGGGCCGGCTTCGCCTTTCGGAGTTTCGTGGCAAACCGGTTTTGCTCGAATTGTGGGCCTCTTGGTGTTTGCCCTGTCAGGAACAGACGCAGGTCCTGCGCGATCTGGCAGGGGAGCTGTCCAGCCGGGGGATCGTGGTGCTGGCGGTCGACCAAGGGGAGGAGGAAAAAACGGTCCGCGAGTTCCTGGCGCAGCATCCGAGCGACTTCCCGGTGGTGCTCGATCGCCTCCAGGTAGTATCTGGGAAGCTGGAAGTCGGCGAACTTCCTGCGCTCGTCCTGCTCGATCGCCAAGGCACGATCGTCGGGCTTCGGGTAGGCGTCACACGACGGGCCGAACTCCTCGCCCTGCTCGCAGCTGGCGAAACCCATCCGGGGTGAGCCAGCGTCGCGCAGCAATCCGAGCCGCCTTCCCGACGGGAACACTCCTGCCAGGAAGGCGGCCACCCGATGGCGAGTCGAGGTGCCAGCCGAGTCGAGGTGCCAGCCGAGTCGAGGTGCCAGCCGAG
>CAZCOV010000558.1:0-2474 GCA_964499975.1 uncultured Thermoanaerobaculia bacterium | reverse complement strand
GCACCTGGGTGGCGGAGCGCTTGCCGGATTACATGGTGCCCTCTGCTTTCGTGAGGTTGACCGCTTTTCCCCGCACGCCCGCTGGCAAGGTCGACCGCCAGGCCCTGCCCGATCCCAGCGGAGGCCGAGAGGGGCTCGCCGACAGGCTTGCCGACAGGCTCGCCGACAGGCTTGCCGAGGGGCTCGCCGAGGGGCTCGCCGAGGGGCTTGCCGAAGGGCTCGCCGCACTGGTGCTGGCCCGAACCCCGCTCGAAAAGTTCCTGGCTGGGCTGTGGCAGGAAGTGCTCGGCTGCGACCAGGTCGGGATCGACGACCCGTTCTTCCACCTCGGCGGCACTTCGATTCAGGCCGCGATCTTCACCAATCGCTTACAAAAAGCGCTGGGTGAGATCGTCCATGTGACCGCGGTTTTTCGCTACCCGACGATCCGCGAGTGGACGGCTTTTCTCGCGCACGAATATGCCGATGCCTTGGCCCGATTGGGACTTCTGGACGCGGACTTCTACGCTTTGACGCGGCCAGCAGCGGGGATCACGGACCAACAGCTGCAATCCCTCCGTCAACTCGCTGCGGCGAGCGCGGAGCAGCAAACCCTGCGCCAGCGTCCGCGGCCGACGGCACGGCAAAGCCCCGCACCGATCTTTGTGCTGTCGCCGCCGCGCGCGGGCTCGACGTTGTTGCGCGTGATGCTCGCCGGACATTCTCGGCTATTTGCCCCGCCCGAGCTGGAACTGCTCGGCTTTGCCACTTTGGGCGACCGCCGGACCGCCTTCCAGGGGGTCCACAGCTTTGCGGCTGAAGGACTGGTGCGCACGGTCATGGAACTGCAGGCTTGCGACGCGGCTGCGGCCAAGGCCCTGCTCGACCGCTTGGCCGACGAAGATCTTGCGGTGAGCGCGTTTTACGCGCAGCTCCAAGCGTGGTGCTGCGGCCGGCGGCTGGTCGACAAGACCACGACTTATGCGCTCGACCCCCAGGCGTTGGTGCGGGCAGAAGCGATGTTTGAAGGCGCGCATTACATCCACCTGGTGCGCCACCCCTGCGCCACCATCAAATCCTATGTGGACGTCCGCCTCGATCAGTTCTTGCGGTTCGAGAACCCTTTCACCAGCCGCCAACAAGCAGAGTTGCTGTGGGTGGTCGACCAGCAGAACATCTTGGACTTCCTGCGCGAGGTGCCAGCCGAACGGCAATTTCGTTTGCGCTTCGAAGACTTGCTGAGCGCACCGGCAGAGGTCACGCAAGAACTCTGCGCATGGCTGGGGCTGGACTTCGAGCCTGCCATGCTCGAGCCCTATGCCGGACAGCGGATGACCGATGGCACCCACGCGGCGTCGCGCATGCATGGCGATCCGCGCTTCCATGAGCACCGCAACATCACCCCAGAAGTGGCGGAGAAGTGGCGTGGGGGGTATAGCTGGCGCGATCTCGCGGCGGTCACGCAGCAGCTGGCCATGACCCTGGGTTACCCCGACGAGAGCCGGTTGTTGGGGCAGGGGAGGGTGCCGCGGACCGCTCTGCCCGCCATCCAACCGCTATCGCTAGCGCAGGAGCGGCTGTGGTTTTTAGACCAGCTCCTCGCCCGCAAGGACGCCTACAACATCGCTGCTCCCTTGGCGTTGAGCGGCCGCTTGCAGCCAGCTGTTCTCACCGCTGGCTTGCAGGCGATCGTGCGCCGCCACGAGGTCTTGCGCACCACGTTTCTGGCGGTCGACGAGCAGCCCGTCCAGGTGATCCATCCGCCCCTCGCCCAGCCCTTGCCGCTGGTCGATCTGAGCGGCTTGCCTACTGCCGCGAGCGGTGCAGAAGCCGAGCGCTGGCGGAGCTGGGAGGCGGCTCGCCCCTTTGACTTGACCCGCGGTCCTTTGCTGCGCGCGACCTTGCTGCAACTCGCCCCGGAGCTGCACCACCTGCTCTTCACGGTCCATCACATCGTGAGCGATGGCTGGTCCATGGAAGTGCTGTGGCGCCAGCTGAGCGCGCTCTATGCCGCGGGCTTGCGCGGCGAAGCCGTTGCTTTGCCGGAGCTGGCGGTGCAGTACGCCGACTATGCCGCGTGGCAGCGCCAGTTCTTGACCGGGGAGGTGCTGGCCGCCCAAACCGCGTTCTGGCAGCAGGAGCTTGGAGGAGCACCCGCCCTGCTCGAACTGCCCACCGACCGTCCGCGCCCCGCAGTCGCCAGTTTTCGCGGCACCCGGGTCAGCCATGACCTCGACCCAGAGGCAACCCGTGCGATTTTCGCCCGCGCACGCGCCGAGGGGGTGACCCCGTTCATGCTCTTGCTCGCGACCTTGCAGGTCTTGCTCGCCCGGCACAGCGGACAGCAAGACCTCAGCGTGGGCGTACCGACCGCGGGTCGCCGGCTGCTCGAAACCGAAGAGCTGATCGGCTTCTTCGTCAATACGCTGGTGCTCCGAGTGCAACCCGTGTCTGCGCTACCTTTTGCTGGGTTTTTGCAACAGGTGCGGGATCGC
>CAZCOV010000557.1:0-2500 GCA_964499975.1 uncultured Thermoanaerobaculia bacterium | reverse complement strand
AGGCGGCGGTGAACAAGGTCGGCGAGCTGAAGTGGGAGAAGCCGCGCATCGTGGATGTCGGCACGGGCTCGGGGTGCATCGCGCTGGCGATCAAGAGCGAGCTGCCGCAGGCCGACGTACACGCGGTGGACATCTCGTGGGAGGCGCTGGCTGTGGCGCAGGAGAATGCGGAGCGGCTGAAGCTGTACGTAGAGTTCGGACAAAGTGACCTGCTCAGCGACTTCCGCCGTGGTCGGTCAACAGCAACGCAGTTTGACCTGGTCGTGTCGAACCCACCATATGTCGGACGCAGCGAGTGGGAGAAGGTGCAGAGAGAAGTCCGCGAGCATGAGCCGGAGGTGGCGGTGTTCGCGGGGGACCACGGGATTGAGATCTATCGGCGGCTGGTGCCGGAGGCGAAGGCAGCGCTCAAGCCCGGCGGCTGGCTGATGATGGAGATCGGCTACTCACAGGAGCAGGCGGTGCTGGAGCTGATGGACGAGTTCGCAGACGTAAAGAGCATTCCGGATTTGCAAGGGATACCGAGGGTGGTGGTGGGGCGATTGCCCTGATTTGAAAACAAGAGGATGACAAAACACAAAGGCACAGGCGGAGAGCCTGTGCCACTTTTATTTGCGAGAGCTTACTTCGCGGGTTGCAGTACGCGGACCTTCCAGCTATCGCCCGTGACGGTCATCACGCCGACATATTGCTGTTGCACGGGCTCGGAGTGGATGAGCTTGCCACCGTCGAAGACCTGGAGCTCGAGCGCGGCGGTGTCGCGGAACTGGATGGCGGAGCCTTCGGGCGAGTAGAAGAGGACGTCGAGCTTGTGTCCTTTGTCCAGGTAGGTAGTGCGGATGCCGGAGGATTTCTGCTGCTCGATCTGGCGGGCGAACTTCTCTTTGGCCGTACCCACGAAGCTCTGGTCGAGGAGGCCGGCGTTGTTGTCCTTGAGGGCCTGGGAGAGGTTCTGCCAGGCGGCGCCGTATCCGCGGACGATGGCCTTCTCGGTGAGGTCTTCCACCTCGCGCGGTTGGGCGTTGGCGACGTTGATCGTCAGGTTGGAGACGGGGTCGGCGGCGTACAGGACGGCCTTGCCGACGACCGTACCGATGAAGACGATGATGACAAGCGCGAGGATGATGAGTCTGGATTTCATGATTGGTTTCCCGTTTCCGGTTTCCCGAGTCGCCCGCTAAAGCGGGCTCTGGATTTTTCCGTTCTTCCCCGTCCCTTACGGGCCGGTCCATCTAAATGTCGGCGCTGCGCGCCTTACCCCGCAGTGTTCGTCTTTGCTCCGCTGCGGTTTCATTGCATCCCTGGGATTCTTCGCTTCGCTCAGAATGGAGCATTCCAAGGAGTTACTTCTGAATCGGAGACGTAGCAAGCTACGCGTCTACATTGTTAGACGCTCGCAGCGAACGGAGCGCTAACTTTTTTCGTCGCAAAGGTCACTGGCCGCCCCAGCGGATCTCATTTCCCAATACAACACCGGAGGCGACGGAAAGTGTCGAGCCGGGGACGGAGGGCAGCGTGGCCTTCGCGATGCCGCGCTTTACACGCGCGTCCACGGTGCTACGGCCCGCGCTGCCGGTCTGAATAAAAGTCACGATGGTGCCATCCGGCACCGGGTTTCCGCTGCAATCGCGGATGGGGTCGGTCTCGACGAGGACCAGCTTCCGCCGGGGCGCCGCACTGTCCGGGTTCTTGCCCTTCACCGCAACCACGCGCGCATCGGGAGTGACGGAATCGGCAGGCCGCGCGGTCATGCGCAGGTTGCAGGGATCGGCGGCAGTGAGCTGCACCACGCGGCGGACGGATGCATTGCCCGCACTGGCGACGAACTGGGCCGCACCCTGGGTGCGTCCGGAACCGGATTTGACCCAGGCGATGCCGTCACGGCTGGTGACGGTTTGGGCGACGGCGCCGCCACCTTGCACCGAGAGTTCGAACTTCACGGGCGTAGGCGCGAGCACCAGATTGTCGAACTGGTCAAAGACAAAAGCGGTACCGCGGATGGCGTCCGGCGCGGAGACAGGGACGCGCGAGGGCCGGGCCAGGAACGAGATGCTGCTAGCGGCATCGGGCTGCACGAAGAGTGGCTTGGCGATGACCAGCGAGCCCTGCTTCAAGATCACCGTGTAGCCACCGGCGGAACGCAGGTGGTCGCCGGTGATGGTGACCTCTTCCTTGGCCTTGAGGTCCCGCTTGATAGCGGCGCCAGGGCCAGTGATGTATAGCGTGGCATCGCCATTGAGAGGCGATTTGAGCTTGAGGTCTGTGCCGGCCTTGAGCTCGGCGGGGACAGCGAGGTCCTGCGCCATTGCCGAAGAGATCAGGATAACGAGCAGAGCAAGGCGCATGGCTAGGTCCTGTTGAGGCTGTAGTGGTTGACGGTCACGCGATAGCTGTGGACCTGGGGCGCCAAGTCGTCACGGACCTCCACGCTGAAGGGGATGGGCGTCTGGGGCGACAGGGCGCGGTCTACATAAGCGTCTGCGACCCAGATGACCTTTCC
>CAZCOV010000556.1:0-2507 GCA_964499975.1 uncultured Thermoanaerobaculia bacterium | reverse complement strand
TCGACTGGGTGCTGGCGCTACCCCAGGAACTGGAGCAGCAGTTTCGCCGTGAGATTTCGCAGATCGAGGAGGAACTACGTATGCCATACGTCACCAGCATCGAACGCATGGGCCGCGAAGAAGGGCTCCTAGAAGGAATCCAGAAAGGACGGCAGGAAGGACGGCAGGAAGGACGGCAGGAAGGACGGCATCGCGGGTTGCAGGAAGCGCTGTTGCGGCTGAGCGAAGTGCGCTTCGGGGCGCTGCCCGCGGAGTTTAGCCGCAAGGTCGAGCAGATCGACTCTGACGAGCAGCTCTACCATCTGCTCGACCGCATTTTGACCGCCACCACTCGCCAGGACCTCGGGCTCGGCTGACCCTCGCGATCCTGGTTCCCCGATCAGTGTTGCTGAAGATCCGAGCCCTATCCCGCCGCCCCTAGGGCCCCTAAAAATGGCTGGCTCACTGTTTAGCCGACGTCAGTAGCACAGAAAGTTGTCCGTCCAGTGGGTCGCTTCCGACGGCTCGTAGAACTGGATACAGCTTTGGTCGGGGATGTATCCGCCATGACTCCACGAAAATGTGATCCCGCTTGTCGTGGGAACACATAGGTAGTTGTCGTCCCAAGTGTGCGCGCTGTCCCCCGGATCAAAAACTTTGGTGCAGCGCATGCCCGCAATCGCTCCTGCGCTCGACCACTTGAGGCCGTGGTCAAGATCTGAGCAGAGGTAGTTGTTGTCCCACCCGTTGGGGTCGGCGGCTTCGTGGATCTGGACGCAGCTTTTGTCCGCGATCGGCCCGGCGTGCGACCACTGGAAGTTGGGGATGCAGAAACACAGGAAATTGTTGTTGAACGGAGCATCCTGGGGCTCAAGCAGTTGAACGCAAGCTCGGCTGCTGGGACGGCCGCCGCTCGACCAGGAGAAATCGATCGTGCTCGTGGGCGGAACGCACAAATAGTTGTCGGACCAGCCCTGGCCAGCAGGCTCAGCCGAATCGTTGAGCTGGGTACAGCGCATTCCGGTGATCGCCCCCGCGCTCGACCATTTGAGACCATGGTCCACGTCCGAACAAAGATAGTTGTTGTCCCACCCGTCGGGGTCTGAACCCTCGCTGAGCTGGACGCAGTGCTTGCCCACAATCGGCCCGGTCGAGGACCACTGGAAAGTCAATGCCGACAACGGTTGGAACACCGTGTCGTAGTCGACGATGTAACGCCACCAGTTGTAGTACTCGGTCGGGCTGTTGCCGGGATTTTTGGGGATGTGCGCTAGCCAGTAAGTCAGAAAAGGATCTTGCGCGTCCCACCAATTCGCGGTGCATCCTGTCCAGGAAAGGCACGACACCGACGTCACCGCGAGCGGTGCGATCGCCGGAAAGTCAGGCCACTGCGCGCAAGAGCTGGACACCACCCGGGTGCTGTTGTAGGCATAGCCACCTTCATAGGGCTGCGAAGGGTCCTTCAGCACGTTGGGGGGAAAATGCACATCACCGCATCCCACGGCCGCACCAGGGAGGTCGCCGTTGCACAAGAATTGAGTCCATTCCGTTTCGCTCAGACAGCGCTCCCAGCGGCCTTGGGCCGGAGGCGACAGGGTCATCACCGATTCGATCCGATGCCCATAAGAGTGGATCTGGTTGGCAAAGTTTGTATCCGGGTTAAAGCCCATCACGAAGTAGGTGCGATTGAGGCTGGGCAAATCCCGATTGCGCAAATTGTAAATCCACGGGTTGCAAGGCCGCGGCGCAAAACGGAGCCGATCGTTGGGGGCTCTGAAAGCAAATTCGTCAAAACCAAAATAATTCCCACCCCACAGCCAAACCTCATCGATCGCGCCGGAGCTGATCTTGTCTTGCAGGCGGGTTTGGGTCGTCGCTTGATAATCTTCCAACATCGCGGCATAGCTGGCATGATCGGGTCGATAG
Source organism: uncultured Thermoanaerobaculia bacterium (assembly GCA_964499975.1). Lineage (GTDB taxonomy): Bacteria > Acidobacteriota > Thermoanaerobaculia > Multivoradales > J023 > CAZCOV01. The sequence goes on along the minus strand of CAZCOV010000556.1, from coordinate 602 downwards.
CAATTGGCAGCGTCTGCCCGGCAAGCTAAGTACCGGGTATAGTCGTAGCGGTATCTGCCCACGGCTTTGGCCGGAAAAGCATTGATCACCACGTCTTCGACGAGTTGATAATTCACCCCGCCAAGGGTCACCTGTTCGAGTTTGGCCGCCAGTTGACGGGTGCGCGCAGGCTCGTCCGGCCAGTTGAGCGCCGCGCTCAAGCGTTGGTTGGGGGCGACGAGCGGGTCATAGCGGACGACCGCCACTTTCTTCTTGATCGCCCCCGCGAGGTGCTGCAACTGCACCAGTTCGAGCGCTGCGCTGTAAACCCGCACGTCGTCGAGGAGTCCCTGGAAAAGGCCCGACCCAGTGGTGCTTTTGGGGCTGCTCCTGCCGATCCAGACCGGTTCAGCAGCCCAGTAGCGGAGCACCCCTGCTGCGTCTTTGTCGGCCGCCAGCGCGCCGTTTAGATAAAGCTGCAAGCGGCTGCCATTAAACACTGCGGCCACGTGGGTCCACCCGCCTGCCGTAGCCGGCGTCCCCGCGGTTGCCGTCGTCACTTGCCCATTCGCAAAGGCGATCGTGGCGCTATAAAAGCCACCCTCCAAGCCGAGCCGGACGGT
>CAZCOV010000555.1:0-2513 GCA_964499975.1 uncultured Thermoanaerobaculia bacterium | reverse complement strand
GATCGCTCAAAACATTCTCCTCGCTGCTCGATCTTCAAGGTCCAAGCTCAGGACCTGGCTTGCCCTAACGCGAGTTGGGTGGGCTGCTGGGCTTGATGAGGGTGCTCAGATCCGACATAAACTTTGAGCTTGCGGAACTGTTGCCGTCCAAGCGGACCCTTGGGCAGCATCCCGCGAACTGCGTGCTCGAGCAATTGGGTCGGGCGCCGTCCGCGCAGCTGCCGTGCCGTCTCGCTCTTCAAACCACCAGGACGCCCTGAGTGGCGATAGTACATCTTCTGCTCTTCCTTGCGCCCGGTGAGCACCACCTTTTCGGCGTTGACCACCACGACGAAGTCGCCGGTGTCGAGGTGCGGAACGAACATCGGCTTGTGCTTGCCGCGCAAGATGTGGGCCAGGGATGCGGCCAGACGCCCGAGGTGGGCTCCTGAAGCGTCGACGACAAACCACTGCCTTTGGATTTCAGCGCCTTTGGGGCTGTATGTTTTTCTCATCGTCTTTCTCGTAGAGATCCTGACGTGGGACCCATTCCCTGCCTGGTACCGTACCGCTTCTTTACCGGATGGTCCCCTCGGCTGAGCAAGGTGCGTCCCGGATAAAAACCGGGCATCCCTTGCTCTACAAAGGGTCCATGAGGATAAGAGCACGAGGTCGCTCTTGTCAAGCACTTTGGAGCGGATTGAGCGAATCGACGAATCGAGGCGAGCCGCTTTCGCATCTGCTGGTTGAACAGGCTTGTTGGTTGGCCCCACTCGATTCGCCGAGAGCCATCGACACGGATTGCGGTCTGTGGTAGAACTCTGCGGCTCGGCGACAGGCGCGCTTCAGGAGCGAGCACATCCCCGAGCTGAGGCCACTCTAGATCTGACCACTCGCAACCGAGCCACTCCCTATGAATATTCTCGGAATTTCCTGTTACTACCACGACGCCGCGGCCTGCCTGCTGCAAGACGGCAAGCTCATTGCGGCAGCCTCGGAAGAGCGTTTTACCCGGATCAAGCACGACGCGGAGTTCCCCACCCAGGCCATCAACTACTGCCTGCGCGAAGGGGGGATCACCGCGTCCCAGCTCGACTACATCGCGTTTTACGACAAGCCCTTCCTCAAATTCGAGCGCATCCTCGAAACCTACATCGCGTCCGCGCCCTGGGGTCTGCAGTCGTTCCTCAAGGCAACCCCGCTGTGGATCAAGAAGAAGCTCTTCATCCCCAAGCTGATCGAGAAGTCGCTCCCGGAGTTTCAAGGCGAGTTGCTCTTTGCCGAACATCATGAGTCGCATGCGGCTTCGGCGTTTTACCCCTCGCCTTTTGCCCGCGCTGCTTTCTTGACGATCGACGGCGTCGGGGAATGGGCCACGACTAGCTTTGGGATCGGGGAAGGGAACCAGATCAAGATCTGGAAAGAGATCCATTTCCCGCACTCGCTCGGACTGCTCTACTCGGCTTTCACCTTTTATACGGGTTTCAAGGTCAATTCCGGCGAGTACAAGGTGATGGGGCTCGCCCCCTATGGTGAACCGAAGTACGTCGACGCAATCTTGAAAGAGGTGATCGACCTCAAAGAGGACGGCTCCTTCCGCCTCAATCAGGAGTATTTCGACTACTGCTCGGGCTTGCAGATGACCAGCGAGAAGTTCCATCGCCTGTTCGGCGGTCCGCCGCGCGCGCCTGAGTCCAAGCTGACCCAGCGCGACATGGACTTGGCGCGTTCGGTCCAGGTGGTGTGCGAAGAAGCGATGCTGCGCATGGCACGGCATGTGGCGCGCGAAACCGGGGAGAAATACCTCTGCCTCGCAGGCGGCGTGGCGTTGAACTGCGTGGGCAACGGGCTGATTTTGCGCGAGGGCCCCTTTACGGATCTCTGGATCCAGCCCGCTGCCGGCGACGCGGGCGGCGCCCTGGGAGCCGCTTTCTTGGCTTGGCACGACTATCTGGGCAACCCTCGCTCGCCCCAACCGCGCGGGATCCAGCGCGGCTCCCACCTCGGTCCAGCCTACAGCGACAGCGAAATCCAAAGCGCTCTCGACCGTTTCGGCGCGCAATACGAAAAACTCGCTTGGGCCGACCTCCCCGCGCGGATCGCGCAGCTGATCGCCGAAGAGAACGTGATCGGGTGGTTCCAAGGGCGCATGGAGTTTGGTCCACGCGCGCTGGGGGCGCGCAGCATCATCGGCGATGCGCGGTCGGAGAAGATGCAGACTACGATGAACCTCAAGATCAAGTTCCGCGAATCGTTCCGGCCTTTTGCGCCTTCGGTCCTGCACCAAGACGTCAGCGAGTACTTCGCGATCGACCGCGAGAGTCCCTACATGCTGCTGGTCGCGCCGGTGACCGAGAAATATCGCACCACGACCCCCAAGGAAGAAGCTAGCTTGTTTGGCATCGACAAGCTCAATGTCAAACGCTCGACCATCCCTGCGATCACCCACGTCGACTACTCGGCGCGGATCCAGACCGTCCACCCCGAGGACAACCCCATTTACTACGACACGATCAGCGCTTTTAAGGCGTTGA
>CAZCOV010000554.1:0-2524 GCA_964499975.1 uncultured Thermoanaerobaculia bacterium | reverse complement strand
CATCGAGACCTTCACCCTCCTGGGATTTCGCGGCCAGGTCAGTGGCCGTTACCGTCCCTTAGACTTGGCCAGCGAGATCCAGCGGCTGACCGATCCGGCTTGCGCGGCCAAGACCGTCCATTGGGGACGCAATTACCTGTACCTCACCACCCTCGATACCCCGGTCGGACGCCTCGAAGTCGTGGTCAAAATGTTCCGCGCACAGGGCCGCCTCAACCGGCTCAAGCAGCGCCTGGTGGGCACCAAGGCCGGGCGCAGCTTTCGCGCGGCTCTGGCGTTCACGGCTGCTGGCATCCCGACCGCTGAGCCGATCCTGTGGCTCGAACCGCTCAGCGGGGACGGCCCCTCCTTCTTCGTCAGCCGCTATCTCGGATCCGTGCTCGAAGCGCGGTATCTCTTGCGCGCAGCCAACCGGGGCGAAGAACGCGCGGAGTTCCCGCAAATCGACTTCCCGGACTTCCTTCGCCAGTTGGGGACCACAGTCCGACACATGCACGATCAGGGGTTGTTCCACCGCGATCTGTCGATCGGCAACGTGGTGCTCAAATCCGCGCCGGAGACGGCTTTTGAGATCTACTTGATCGACCTCAACCGCAGTCGGCAAATGCGGCGTCTGAGCACCAGCCAGCGCACCCGCGATTTGTGCCGCATGGCGATTTTCCAGCGCACCCACCAGCAGCTGTTCCTGCAAGCCTATTGGGGCACCCCAGCGCGCGGTGCCCCCTGGCTTCTTTATGCGGCGTACCACTATGGCTTTCGCAGCAAGATCGCGTTCAAGCAGCGGTTGCGCGGTCTGACCCGCTGGGCGCGCGACTGGGTCTTGCCGCGGCGCGCCCATGAACACATTCCAGACGCTCCCAGCCAAGCGTCGATGCGCGACAAAATCGTGTGGGATCGGCTTTCCGATCAGCCCCACCAGCACGCTCGACGCTTCGAGAAAGGGTTGATCCGGCTGCGCGATGCGCCCAGTCACTTGCACGGGATGGCGGTCGCGCTGCAAGCAGCCCCACGGATCTGGCGCCGTTACCGCGAACTCCGGCAACACCTCTACGAGCAGCCCATTCCCTGGGATGGCACCGGCATCTGTGTCCGCCCCTACCCGCAAGCCCCTGACGAACTGCTGGCAGCGGTCGCGGCGTTGGGCTGCCGCAACGTCCTCCTCCGCTTGCATCCCTGGGAGGACAATTCCTCCGCGGAAGAGGCCCTCGCGGCCGAACTGCATCGCCGCGGCCATGAGCTCACTTTTGCCGTCCCGCAAAACCGTGATCTGGTCTCCGACCCCGCGCGCTGGCGCGCCCAGCTCGAAGAAATCGCCGCTCGGTTCACCCCCTACGGCCAAAACTTCCAGATCGGCCAGGCGATCAACCGCAGCAAATGGGGCGTGTGGACCTATCGCGAGTACGCGGCGTTAGCAGAGGCGGCAACTCACGTCTTTGCCGCTTATCCCGCGGTCCAATTGGTCGGTCCTGCGGTCATCGACTTTGAATTGCAAGCCACCGCAACCGTGCTCAACCTCCCCCACGTGGACTTTCACCTTGCCGCGGTCGCCAGCTTGCTCTACGTCGACCGGCGGGGAGCCCCAGAAAACTGCCAGTTGGGCTTTGACACCGTGGCCAAAGTCGTCCTGCTCAAGGCGATCGCGGACACCGCGCGCAACGCCGGACCGCGCTCGTGGATCACCGAAGTCAACTGGCCACTGCGGGAAGGTCCGCACTCCCCGGCCGGCAAGAGCGTGGCGGTCGACGAAAGCGCCCAGGCCGACTACCTGGCGCGCTACTTCCTGCTGACGCTCGCCTCGGGAATGGTGGAACGCGTTTACTGGTGGCAGCTGATCGCGCGCGGGTACGGCTTGATTGAGCCCCAGGAAGACCTGCGTCAGCAGCTTTGTTTGCGCCGTCGTCCGAGCTTTGCCGCTTTGGCCACCCTCAACCAACAGCTGCGCGGCGCCCGCTTCCTCCGCCCGCTGCCCGCCGCAGAAGGCGCCTACCTCTACCTTTTCCAAAACGACGATGGCCGCGAGATGATCGTGGGTTGGTCAACGCGAGGCATAAAGCGCGTCACCCTACCCCGTCCAGCGGTGGCCTTGACCGAACAGTGCGGTCGCGCGGTCAACCCGCCCCCCAGCGCCGAAGTCGAACTCGGATCGTCTGTGCGTTACTTTACACTGAGCACCTGACTGCCCAGATCATGACCTATCTCGAAGATCTCATGCCGAATGCCGCCGTCCGCGGGATCCTTCCCGATGCCGTGGCGACCGTGGTCAGCGTCCAGTGGTTCGGCTCCGAGGCCCTCGAACTCATCTACAAAACCCCCGCCGGCAGGCTCGGCACCGAGCTCCTCTACCGCCACGACGAGGCGCGGCTTGAGATCGTCGAGCATGGCCGGCCGTGGAGCCTCGACGGCGATGGGGCGCTGTTTCGTCTGGTCTCGGAAGCGTTGCGCATCCGGCTGGCGCATCTCTTCGATCCCTTGCTCGCCGTCCATACCTCGCTCGTCGAGCCGCTGCCGCACCAGATCACCGCCG
>CAZCOV010000553.1:0-2542 GCA_964499975.1 uncultured Thermoanaerobaculia bacterium | reverse complement strand
TGGCATTGCCCTGGTCATCGAACCAGCGATAGGTGGGTTGATCGGCGTGGATGATTTTGCCGATCACGCTGCCCGGGTCGAAGCTCCAGCCTTGGCCAGAGAACAGACCGCGCAAAGCTTCTCCCCAATTGCCGTCCACGGGGTTGAACATAGCGCCCACAAACACCGCCAAGATGAAGATCGGAGTGACGTACTTGATCACGAAGCGGAAAATCTTCGGCACCTTGATGTCCGCCCCGCGGGTGATCTCCTCCCAGCCTTTTTCCATGCCGAAGATGTAAGCGAAAACAAAAGCTTCAGCGAGCGCGAAAACCACCAACGAGAAAGTTCCTGTCCAGAAATCGAATTCGTCGAACGAGCCGCCCGGATAGAGCCAGACGCAGACGAAACCGAGGGCGAAGGTGGCCAGCCCGAAGTAGATGGCCGAGCGCACGCGCTGCACCCCGAACTCGTCCTCGAGAAAAGCCATGATCGGCTGCCCCATGGCGAGCGACGAGGTGATCCCGGCAAAAAACAACAGCCCGAACCACATCACACCGGCGATCGGAGCAAACCAGCCCCAGTTGTTGAACAGGGTCGGCAGGCTCAAAAAGCCGAGCGAAAAACCGCTACCTCCGGAAGTCGCTGCGGAAACCGCGGCGAGGCCGAGGTATGCCGTGGCGATCGGGATGAGGATGGAACTGCCGAGGATGACCTCGACGAACTCGTTCATCCAACCCGCGGACGCGCCATTGAGCGCGATGTCGTCCCGGCGTTTCAAATAGGAGGCATAACAGTGGATCGAACCCATGCCCACCGAAAGGGTGAAGAAAATCTGTCCAGCTGCTGCCAGCCAGGTACTGGGATCCGTGAGCCCCGACAAGTTGGGCTGCCAGACGAAGTTCAAACCTTCGAGGGGGCTCTGGATGACCCCTTGATCGGTGGTGTCGAGGCTCAAGCCGCGGATGGCTAAAACGATCCCGAAGAGGATCAGGAGCGGCATTCCGACCTTGGCTGCCCGCTCGATGCCTTGGGTCAAGCCGCGCGAAAGGATCCAGGTGTTCAGTCCCAAGGTGAGGATGAACCAGAAAAAAGCTTCGAGGGGCAGGGCGAAAATCGAGGTGGCAGTGGTCCCGAGGTAGTTGGGGAAAAACTCCGTTGGGCTGATGTCGCGGAACGTACCCACGGCCGAATGCCAGACGTAAGCGAGGGTCCAGGATTCGAGGTAGCAGTAATAAGCCGCGACCGCGAGGTTGGTGAACAGCCCGAAAACCCCGAGATACTTGAGCCAGCGGTAGTTGCCCAGCCGGTCGAACATGCCGGGCGCTGAGTGATGGCCAAACTGGCCGCCATGCCGTCCGATCGCCCACTCCACCCACAACAGGGGAATGCCCATCAGCACGAACGAGATCAGGTACGGGATCAAAAAAGCCCCGCCGCCGTGCTGTGCCGCTTGAGCGGGGAAACGCAAGAAGTTTCCTAGCCCTACTGCGTTGCCGGCCATGGCGAGGACGAGGCCGACGCGAGAGCCCCAGTTTTCATGGTTCGACGCCATTTACTGTCTCCTTTGCTGCAACCTTACTGCCTTAGAGCTTGCTGCCGATTTCGTATCGCAAATCGGCTTTAAGCCGGGTCTGGGAACGTCAGGCGGAGACGGCGGTCGAACACGAAAGTATCGAGTCTTGAAGTCTTGCCTCACCACAGCCTTGGTTCGCCTCCGTGCCAGCCAGCCTACCATCACAACCGCAGCGAGCGTCAAGGGTTGAGTGCCTTACCCGGATTCAGCGCTCGACCGCGAAGTGGCCCAGGGTCAGGGAGTGGCGACGATTTCGAGTAGCTCGACTTCGAAGACCAGGGCAGCTCCCGGCGGGATCACCGGCGGGGCACCGCGGTCGCCGTAGGCGAGGGCTGCCGGGCAGACCAGGCGGCTCTTGCCTCCCACCTTCATCAAGCCCACACCTTCCGTCCAGCACGGGATCACCTGGTTTAAGGGGAAAGTTACCGGCTCCCCCCGGGTTTTCGAGCTATCAAAGACTTTGCCGTCGCGGAGCGTGCCGGTGTAATGCACCTTGACGCTGTCGGTCGGTTGGGGAGAAGCGCCTGTGCCTGCGCTCAGCTCGGTGTAAATCAACCCCGACTCCGTGCGCCGGGCACCCGACTCCGCGGCCTTCTGGTCGAGAAAGGTCTTGGCTGCGGCTTGCTCGCTCGCCGCTGCTTGACTCATGCGCTGCTCAGCAAATGTCTGGATTTTGGGGCCGAAGGCCTGCATGTCGACCTTGGGTTCACGGCGCAGGACGCCGTCGGTCAACCCTTGCTGCACCACTTTCAGCTCGGCTTCGCTCAGGCTCAGCTGCGCCAAGTTTTGGGAGACCATCATGCCGAGGGCATACAGGGTTTTCTGCTCATCAGTGGTCGGGGCGGTGTCTCCTGGGGTTTCCGCCTGGGCTGCGGGTTCGCTCGAACAGCCAGCAGAAGTGAGTGCCAGCATCAAGATCAAGGCACGGCTCGGGGAAAACAACATGGCGAAAGCTCTCTTTTGGAGTCGGAGGGTGAGAGGGTGGGC
>CAZCOV010000552.1:0-2561 GCA_964499975.1 uncultured Thermoanaerobaculia bacterium | reverse complement strand
GCGTAGTTGCCCTTGGCGTTGGTGTCCGTCATCTTGGCCTGCAGGTTCTCCGGAATGCGGCCGCGCAGCTCTTTGACCGTGTCAACCCCGGCGGCTTCGAGCAGCTCGGCCCAGTCGGGCGTCACGCCCTGAACGCGCAGCAGGTCCGCCGAATTGACCCACTTGAGGATCAGACGCCGGTCGATGCCGCGTTCGGCGGCGATGCGCTCGCGGCCCGAAGCGCCGGCGCCTTCTTCCAGCAGGGTTGCTGCCAGCTCTGGGGTCTCGCCGTAGCGCACTTCGATTGAGGTTCCGGTTTGGGTGGTGAAACGATCGAGCAAAGGTGCAATCAGGCTTTTATTGCGGCCAGAATAGATCACCAACGGTCCGCCGGGCGCTGCTGCCGGAACGGGGGCGGCCGCGGGGGGCGGCGGTGCTGCCGGGCCAGAACTTTGGGGGTTGGGGCTGGGTTCCGGCTGAGCGCAGGACAGGGTACCCAAGAGGACCCAGAACAGGACCAAGAGAAACAACAGGCCGCCAAAAGATGCGAACTGCTTGCGGGCTTCCAGCATTGAACTTCTCCGTTGAACGCGCTGTCCGTCGACTTCTTGAGATAACGACTTGTTGAGGCTCAGTTGAGGCTCAGATTATTGAGATTTCGTCTCAATAGAGACGCGTCCATTGTGGACCTGAGCGGTCCACTTTGTCAACTGTCTTGCGGGGGTTCGGGGGTTCGGGGGTTCTGTAACTACAACCGACAATTGGGTCGCAAGCCCAAGCGCGCGCAGCGTGCTTACCGGAGCAGCCATGGGGTGGATGTGCGCAAAACTCTATCGCTGGGCTACGAGCGAGTGGTGCCCTGTGGGAACCTAGTGGTGTTGGGAGATTTGGCTTATTGTGTGGCCACGGGGTCCACACCAAAACAAAAGGAGTCCTCGGTGTAGGGTGAACTCACGGCATACTCGCCCGGAGGTAGGGGCTTCGTGGGCCAGAAGCGGAAGGATGCCTGGCCATACTTCTCGGTCGCAAATTTGATTGCGCTCTCCTCAACGCTGCCCTTCGAACCCCGAAAAGTGCTGACCTTCGCCAGCATGAGATGTCTATTCCCTTTCTTCACCTGCCAACGGAAGAACTCAATCTGCTGCTGCGGGTCAGTGCTTCGCGATTCGACTCGGATGACAAACTCGATCTGGCGGTCCGCCGGAAAACGCACCGCCGACTTGGCGCCTGGCACGACGTAGTCGCCTTGCGCGCCTCCGAAGCCTAGTCCCTTTACTTTGACTTGAACCTCAGGGGTCTGGCGCTCGAGCTCGATTAGTCGAGGTGCGCTGAGGTCAAGGACGCTTATCACAAAGTTGTACTCGGGTTCTGGTTGAAAGGCAGCAGAGGTATCAGAAGGATCAGAAGGCGGTGGGACGGTCTGTGCCAAGCTGACCGGGGGAACAAGGATGCTGGTCACGGTCGTCAGCACGGCGACCATCATCATATGCTCTTGGAGCAAACGCTTAGACATAATACCTACCTCCAGTCCGTGGCCGCCGACCTTGCTCGTGAAAGACGTAGTCACTCTAGGCCAAAAACCCGGGCTTGTCAACGGGGTCTCGGGGCGCACGGGGCGCACGGGGCGCAGGCGCGCTGACTGTTGCGCTGCTTCGAAGGAGGTTGAGCAAAGGCACTAGGTCACGGGAATCGAGGTTGGGCGTCTTGTAGGTGTGTTGGTGCAGTTACTTTTGGAGCTGGTGTCGAGCCGTTATCAGGGTTCAATGACACGCATCTGCGCGACGTGCTGATGCGGCGAGCCATGAACCAGGGCTTCCAGCTCAGGGAGTGGATCGTCAAAGTCTTCCCGGATACGGATCTTCCCCGCATCCAAACCAAAACTCTCATAACTGGATCCCTTCGCACTCCAAGAGCCACGGTACGTGCAGATCGTCTCAGACCTGAAAAGATCGCGGCTCGAAATTGGGCGGGACGTCGAGCTCGAAGGTTTCGTCGTTGATGCGGGCGAGGTAGATGCCTTCTCGCAGCACCCGCTGGCGCAGGTTCTCCGGGACGTCGACCGCGGCCAGGATGCCGTAAAGCTTCTTGTCCTTGTGCTCGGGGTAAAACTCGGGAAATTCCTGCAGGATCCGCAGCATCTGCTCGATGCTTTCCTCGCGCAGACGGCTCTTGACTTCCACCACGAACGCGACGTTCTGCTCGGTGTTGGAATAACCCAACACGTCTACCTCGTGCGTGCGGCCGTTCTTGCGCACCGTGCTGCGCTCGGCCACGTGGCTCATGCCAAAGCGCTCGCGCAGGAGCTTTTTCATCGAGGGGAAGGCCATCCCCTCCGTAAAGCTGCCGAACTTCTCCCCCAGCTTCCCCATCTGACGGGCGAACTCGCGTTGGCTCGCGCGCAATTCGGCGATGCCGTGGAGGGTTTCGGCCAAAAGGTTCTTGAGTTCGTCGTCGGTCATCCCAGCATCCTCAGGTCTGCAGATATCTTACCACTTTCTCAAATTCTCCAGCATACAAGCGCAGCTGCTTGACCCGTCGCGTTTACAAGTTGAAGCGGAAATGCGCGACTTCACCGTCTTGAA
>CAZCOV010000551.1:0-2565 GCA_964499975.1 uncultured Thermoanaerobaculia bacterium | reverse complement strand
CTCTCCACTCCACAGCCGGCGGAGACAGTCGGCTCAAGAAAATCAACCGGCCGATGATCAGATCGACCGGCGGACTTCGCGTCTTAATAGGTTCTTAATGTTCTTAATAGGTGTAGAGCCACAACGGCACAGCATCGACGCTGTGTTCACTCAAAACCGAATCGGAGGAATCGGCGCTCTACGACGCCCAGAGCATCTTCAGTTTGCGATGGGAGGCAACGCAGTCGCGCAGATAGAGATCGATGAGGATCTCGTAGGGAATTCCAATCTCCCTGGCCATTCCTTCAAAATATTCGATGACGTTGTCGCTGACGCGAAGCGTCACCTGCTTCTTGAGCCTCTCCGCATAGGGATTAGGGCGCGACTTCATCGCTGTAAGGTCGTACTCTGCTTCCATCTTTCACCTCCGGTAGAACCCGGCTTCTCCCTTGGTGGCTTCCCGCGCGGAGATCAGGCGGATCACCGACTCACTCTCCCGGTAGCAGTGGCAAACCAGGAGCAATCGCAGTTGAGCGCTCAATCCGAGCAAGAGGAACCGGTCTTCCCAGTCGGAGTGCTCATCATCGTAGAACTCGACGGCGAAGTCATCGTAGAAGACCGTCCGAGCCTCCTCGAAAGAGATCCCGTGTTTCCTGAGATTCTCCTCGGCCTTGACGGGATTCCAATCGAATCGCAGCTCGCCCATCGTCTTGATCCGCCGCTCCTCCTCCGCTGGGTGGCATCGGTCCTGGGTACTGGCCCCCGCGCGACCGGCTCGGCCGGAGCCGGACGGCACCACGGGGCGGTGTATCGACCACCACGCTCTGCGAGTCTACCGGAAGACTGCGCTGACACGGAAGAGCGGTAGAAAGCGCCTGGCTCACCCTGCTCACCGAGCTGCCCGAGGAGATCGAACTCGCCGGCTCGGTACCGCGAATCTTCGAGCCACGGCTCACCGGGCCGCCGCCAGCACGGCCGCCAAAGCCTCGCGGGTCGCGGCCACCTGCGCGCGTTCTCCTCTCCCAAAAGCTCGCGGCGAATAGCGAGCGAACGCCGGAGGACGACCTTGGCCGCGAGCACCTTGAGCGCGTCGTCGAGAGCGACCAGATCGACGTCGACACCCACCGGCATGCCAAAGATCTCCTCGAACGGTACCGGTCATCAGGCGCCCTGATGAACCCGCACCCAGCTAACGTCAATCTACAGATAGCTGAGCATCTCTTTGGCGGTCTTGACTTCGGGGTCGGAAGGAGCCAGCGCGATGAATTTTTGCAGGTGCTCTTTGGCTTTCGCGGAGTTGCCCTCCGAGGTGTAGCACAAGCCCAAGGTGTAGTGCGCGCGAGGCAGGTCAGGGTTGATCGTCAGCACTTCGAGCAAGGCAGCTTTGGCCCCCTGGACGTTGCCGCTGCGAAAGTCGAGGTCGGCCCGGCGGTAGAGGATTTCTGCGGCCGCTCCCGGATCGACTTCGCGATAAGCGGTCAGGGCTTCTCTGGCTTTGACCTGGTCGTCGCGCGCGTCGTACACGAGAAAACGGATACGCCGGCCCTGGACGTTTTGCGGATCGAGGGCGAGCAAGCGATCGACAGCTACCAGGGCTTCGTCATAAAGCTCCTGGTTGTAAAGAGCGGTGGCCAGGGCACCGTGCGCTGGCATTAGCTTGGGGTCGAGGTTCAAGGCTTGCTGAAACAGCTCGATGGCCCGCTTTTCGTCTTGCTGGCGGAAAGCGGTCACTCCATCGTTGTACGTTTGCAGCGCCAGCTGGGCTGCGGGCACGACCCCGCGCAACGCGGTGAGCATCTGCTGCGCTTTGGCCACGTCACCTTGGCGGCGGTAGATCTCATAGGCCAGTTGCTGCCCCTGGACGTGGTCCGGGTGGTGGGCGAGAAACTGTTCGATGTGGGGCGTGGCCTCCGCATAATTTTGCGCCCGCAGCAGGATGTCCGCTAAACCGAGGTGAGGTTCGACCAGGTCTGGGGCGAGCTTGAGCGCAGACTGGAATTGCCGCTTGGCGGTCTCAAAGTCCTGCGCTTCGAAAGCCTTGACGCCTTCGTTGTAGGCGATCACGGCATCGCGACGATGGCTTTCGGCCAGGGCGACCAGCCGGAACTTGACGTCTTGCTTGTCGCCGGGGTTGAGCTCCAGCTGCGTGGTGAAGGCTTCATAGCCCAAGCCTTCGAGTCGCACCGAATAGGTGCCAGCCGCCTTGGAGATCTTGAAACTGAACTTGCCTTCGCGGTCGCCCGTGGCTTCGAGTTTGAACTCGGGATCGCTGGGTAAGGTCAAGGTGACCACAATCCCGGGAATCGGTTGCTCGTCCATGCTGAGCGCCTGACCGTAGATCCAGGCGTCTTGCTTGGCTGCCCCGGCCATCACCGGAACGAGCCAGGCCACGAGGAACCAGGCGAGAGAAAACCGGAGGAGGCGACGAGGACTTGCGGGGTAGGGCAGCATGGCTTGGGCTCCTGGTGGCAGTTGGGAATTGGCGATGAATTAGGACCCCAGGGGCTCGACCCACAGCTTGGCCGCCGCCTCACTGCCGATACTGACCTCGGGGTGCTGGTCTGCCTGGACGGTCATGGCGGTGGC
>CAZCOV010000550.1:0-2566 GCA_964499975.1 uncultured Thermoanaerobaculia bacterium | reverse complement strand
GAGCTTGCCGAGGTCGTGGAAATGTTCGGCCGTGACCACTCCCAAGGCGCCAGCTTGCTGCAGGCGTAGTACCAGCAAGATCAGGGTCGAAAAAATCGCGACCACGCACCCGGCAAAAAAATAAACTCCGAAAATCGTCGAGTACCAGTGCGGATCGAGTGACATGCTCCAGTCAAACGCGGCAAAGGTCACGGTCACCGCGAAAATCACCATGCCCAGCGCGCTCCGGGTCTGGAGTTGCCGGGTGATGGCGGTTCCGCCTTCGTGGTCCTGGCGGTGGGATTGCCGCCAAAACCACCAGCTGAGCACTCCCCAGCTGGCGAAAAACAAGGCTGCTCGCAAGAAGAAAAAGGTCGAGTTGAGGTAGGGCAGCTTGTGCTGGAGCAGCGCATCTTGGGTGACCGCCTCGTGGTGCCCCCAGTGGAAAAGGTGGCCAAAACCCAGGGCCACGGGCAAAAAAAGCAGGGCAAAAACCGGCAGGGTGGCCATCACGTGCTCAGCCACACGGCGAACCACCACGCTCCAACCGGCCCGGGTCAGGTGCTGGACCAGCACGAAAAAGAGTCCACCCAAAGCGATCGTCAAGAAGTAGAGGAAAGCGACGTGGTAGGAAAAGAAAAACTGGGCCGGGTTTTGCGTGCCCCACAGCGCGGAAATGATCAAAGCGACCGCGCCGATCATGCCACCCAAGGCCGGCAGTCGCGACCAGATTCCGGTCGTGGGTAACGAGATCTCCGCAGCGGGCAGTGCGACGTCTTTTTCCATGGCTCTCTTCCGTGCCGGGTCTTTCGTGGTGTGGTTTTCGCGGTATCGGGTTTTGCTTGGGCGTCGGGTCGGTTCAGGCTGCCACGGTTTCGACCCGCGTTGCCCCTAGACTGGTGAGGAAACGGGCGGTTTCTTGCGCATCAAAATGCGGATCGCTCGCTTCAACTGAAATGAAGAATCCGTCGTCTGTGACCTGGGCAAAACGGTCCGAGTTGAACAGCGCGTGGTGGTGTTGGGGCAGGCGGGCCTGCAGCAGAAAGCCCAAGACCGCGCCAAAAGCACCGCCCAGGACCCCGCACTCGAAAGTGACCGGCACAAACGCCGGCCAGCTGAAGAAGGGTTTGCCGCTGATGACCAGGGGATAGGCTTGGGTAGCGACCCACCACTGCATCAACATGCCCAAAGCTGCGCCGCTTAAACCGAGCACCATGCAGAACGCCGAGACCCGGGAGCGCTTGAGCCCCATGGCCCGTTCGAGACCGTGGATCGGGAACGGGGTGTGGGCGTCCCAGGCGGAAAAGCCAGCGTCGCGCACTTTGGCGCAGGCGTGCAAGAGCTTCTCTGGGGTGGCAAAATGGGCGAGCAGGCCGTAAGTCGTCTCAGTCACAGCGTTTTCTCCATCAGAATCCAGCAACCCAGCGCCCACCTGATCGCTTGGTGATCTCTTGGTCGGAGCCCGCGCTCACTCGGGTCGGTGATGGACGTGGGCTGCGGGCAAGACCCCCTTGACTTCAGCCATGGCGACCATCGGCAAGTAGCGGACGAACAAGCAGAACATGGTGAAAAACAACCCGAAGCTTCCGAGCAGGGTCGAGATGTCCCAGAAAGTCGGACGGAAGTAAGCCCAGTTGGCCGGCAGGAAGTCGCGGTGAGTGGTCATCACGATGACGAACCGCTCGAACCACATCCCGATGTTGATGAAGATCGAAGCAATGAACAAGGTGGGAATGTGGGTCCGCGCTTTCTTGAACCAGAAGACCTGGGGCACCAGCACGTTGCACGACACCATGATCCAGTAAGCCCAGCCAAAGGGTCCACTCGCCCGGTTGAGGAAAGTGAAGAGCTCGAACTCGTTGGCGCTGTACCAGGCGATGAAAAACTCGAGCGAGTAGGCCAGACCGACCAGTGAGCCGGTGAGCAGGATCAACTTGGCCATGCGGTCGAAGTGGAGCAGGTTGATCACGTGTTCGAGCTTGAACACGACCCGGCACACCACCATCAGGGTGATCACCATGGCGAGGCCGGAGAAGATCGCGCCAGCGACGAAGTAGGGTGGGAAAATCGTGGTGTGCCAGCCCGGTAGCTGCGAGGTCGCAAAGTCGAAGGAGACCACCGAGTGGACCGATAGCACCAGCGGCGTGGCCAGCCCCGCGAGCAGCAAGTAGGCCTTCTCGTAGTGCTGCCAGTGGCGGACTGAGCCGCGCCAGCCGAGGGCAAAAAGGCCATAGATCCGTGCGCGCAGCTTGGTTTTGGCGCGGTCGCGCAGGGTCGCGAGGTCAGGGATCAGCCCGACATACCAGAACACCACGGACACTGTGCCGTAAATCGAGACTGCGAAAACGTCCCACATCAGCGGGCTGCGGAACTGCGGCCACATGCCCATCTGGTTGGGCAGTGGCAACATCCAGTAGGGCAGCCAAGGACGGCCGACGTGGATGCCGGGGAAGATCAGCGCGCACATGACCGCGAAAATGGTCCTGGCTTCAGCGGCGCGGTTGATCGAGGTGCGCCAGCGTTGGCGGAAGAGAAAGAGTACCGCCGAGATCAGGGTCCCGGCATGACCAATGCCGACCCAGAACAC
>CAZCOV010000549.1:0-2567 GCA_964499975.1 uncultured Thermoanaerobaculia bacterium | reverse complement strand
ATCGCCGCAACTGGCGGACCACTGAAGAACTGGCACGCCGCGGTTTTCGGGTGGTCGAAGCCGAGCAAGTGACCGGCGGCGAGGAGCAGCTTTTGGGGCAGGGGCGGACGGTGGTGACCTTGTTCGACAGTGAGCTATCGCGTGCCCGAGGTGGACCGCGCTGCATGACCATGCCACTCGAGCGCGATATGCCGGAGGGTTTGACCTAGGAGGCAAGGTTCGACTGGGGAACATCCATGATAGGATCCCGGTCGCAGGAAGAAACGATGCTCAAGCTGCGTTTCACCGTCAACGGAGAAGAAACCACGCTCCCGCTCTCCGGAACCGAGGTCCGCCTCGGACGGAGCAGCGACAACGAAGTGGTGTTGCCCGACTATTCGGTTTCCCGCCACCATGCGGTGATGCGCCGCGAGCCCGACGGCTGGTTCGTGCTCGACCTCAAAAGCACCAACGGAGTCCAGGTTAACCAGGTCAGCGTGCCACGCGCCCGCCTCAAAGCCGGCGATCGGCTGAAGGTCGGCATTTTCGAGCTGCAGGTCGAAGGACAACCCGAAGCCGAGCCGCCAACCTTGCGTCCGACGTCGTCGCTCACCCCGCCGCCATTGCCCAGCATGGCCGATCCTGGCCCGGTGGCTGGGCTGGCACTGGCCAATGCCACGATCGTCCGTTCGCTCTCGGATTTTTCTGCGGCTTATGGCCTCGACGGCAGCAGTCGGTTGTCGACCACCATGCGCCAGAACAAGCGGCGGGCGCTGGAGGAAGCCTATTCCAGCCAGGTGTTCGGCTTCTTGACCCGGCTCGCGCGGCTCTTGATCAGCACGGATTCGGTCGACGAAGTCCTGCGTCGGGTGATGGAGATCGCGTTCGAGATCTTGCCGGTCGACCGCGGCTTCATCCTGCTCCGCGACGAAGCCAGCAGCGAGTTGGTCTGCGAGATGATGCGGGTCAACGATCGGGTCGAATTCCGGCCGCAAGGCGAAGTGCCGATTTCGACCACCATTCTCGAAGCGGTGATGCGGGAGCGAGTTGCGCTCTTGACCTATGATGCGCTTTCGGACCAACGCTTGGCCGGAACCGAATCCATCCGCATCCACCAGATCCGGGCTGCCATGTGTGCGCCTTTGTGGTCGAGTGAGAAGATCATCGGGGTGATGCAGCTCGACACCCCCCACCACACCGGCAGTTTCACTGAACAAGACATCGACCTGGTCACCGCGATCGCCAACTATTGTGCGGTGGCGATCGAGCGGATCCGCAATGCCAAGGTTGCGGAATTCGAGCGCCAGATCCGCAACCGGCTCGAGCGTTACCACTCGCCCGCGGTGATCGAGGAAGTGCTGCAACAGACCGCGGCCGCGCCCGAGC
This sequence comes from uncultured Thermoanaerobaculia bacterium, assembly GCA_964499975.1. GTDB lineage: Bacteria > Acidobacteriota > Thermoanaerobaculia > Multivoradales > J023 > CAZCOV01. Next base: position 1,202 of record CAZCOV010000549.1, on the reverse strand, counting down.
AGGGATTCCATTCCTTGCGGCAAGCCGAAGTGACCGTACTCTTTGCGGACATCGTCGGCTTCACCGCCTTTTCCGAAAATGCCCAGCCGCAGGAAGTCGCAGCGCTGATGGAAGGCTATTTCACCCACGCGGTCGAGGCCATTTTCAGTGCGGGGGGAACCCTCGACAAGTTCATCGGCGACTGCGTGATGGCGTTTTTTGGCGCCCCCATGGCGCAAGACGACCATGCTTATCGCGCGGTGCATGCGGCCGTGCGGATCCGCCGCGCGCTCCAGGAGTGGAATGCCCAGCGACAGCAAGAAGGCTTGCCGCAAATCGCCAGCCGGATCGGCATCAACAGCGGTCCGGTGGTGGTGGGCGACATCGGGAGCAACCGGCGGGTGGACTACACGGTGTTGGGCAACACGGTCAACGTGGCCTCGCGTTTGGAAGAGAGCGTGGCCAAACCTGGCGAGATCGTGATCGGCGGCGAAACCCACCGGTTGCTTGCGGGTCAGATTCCGGCGGAACCGTTGGGTTCCGTGCAGCTCAAGGGGCTCAGCCAGGCGATCGTCGCTTATCGGGTGATCTGGCAGTGAGCGCGCGTTTGCCGGATTTTTGTCTGGTCACCGGTAACCCGAACAAGCTGCGCGAAGTCGAACGCATCCTGGGTTTTCGTCCGGCCTGGCAAGCCCTGGACCTGCCGGAGATCCAAGAACTCGACATGGCGGTCGTCCTGCGCGCCAAAGCCGAGCACGCATGGCAAGTCCTGCGCCGTCCCCTGGTGGTCGACGAGACCGGTCTCGAACTACAAGCGCTCCAAGGTTTTCCTGGCCCGCTGGTCAAGTGGATGCTGCAAGCCGTGGGTGCGCAAGGCATCTTCCGCACGGCCGAAGCTTTGGGCGAACTTGCCGCTCAGGCGCGCTGCGGCTTGCTCTACCGCGATGCTGAGCGCGAAGTGGTCGCGTGGGGAGTGACCCCCGGGCGTCTGACCGCGCCGCGCGGCACTACCGGCTTTGGCTGGGATCCGATTTTCCTGCCCACCGTCAGCTCCTTGACCTACGCCGAACTCAGTCCGGAAGAAAAGGACCGCATCGGTCACCGAGGACTCGCCTGGCAAGAACTGCACCGCGCGCTCGACGACGTGGCTTGGTAGGTGAAAACCCATTGCGATGGGATACAATAACTCTAGCTCTGGTCAGGAGTTTTTGCGCGCGGAGGAG
>CAZCOV010000548.1:0-2596 GCA_964499975.1 uncultured Thermoanaerobaculia bacterium | reverse complement strand
CTTTGGACCTCGAAGACCTGCTCTTGCAGCGCGCGCGCGCCTTGCAGGTCGCCGAGTGCCTCCTTCGTGTTCGCGAGGTTGGCCCGCGCCCCCTGCAGGTCGGGGTGGACGTCGGGCAGCGGGCGGATCCAGATCTTCTTGAACACCTCCAGTAGGCCTGAGGCGGCCAGGGGCCTTTTCTCCGCCGATACACTCTCCAAGGGGTTGAACCCCAGCGGATGCTTGAAGTCGGGGACGTTGAAGTAAATTAAGTCGTCCTTCCGTTCCTCGGGAAGGTTCGCAAGGATTCTCTCCACTAACCCAACTTTCGCAGTTGGAGGGGTATTTGATCGCCAAGTAGTTTATTTTCAGTGACGGCATTCCAAAAGTCTTCACTACAGTTTTAACTGCCTCACGCCCTGCCAGCTTTCTTTAGCCTCAGCGGTTTCAATGCGGGGCGGGGGTTGCTGGGGGAGTTCCAGATTCAGTTTCTTCAGTAACAGGTGCTGATCCACACTGGGTTGGGTGTAGCGGGGCAGCACCAGCCAAGAGCCTTGGGTGGTCGGTATGCAGACGTCGATCATTTGAATGCTGGCCAGTTTTTCCAGGGCCGCTTTTGGCGTCAGGCCGGGGCCGTGTGGTTCGAGCCACTTCTTCAGCGTCACCATCAGGCAGTAGCTCAGGAAGGCAACCAGGATGTGGGCGTCGACGCGTTGTTCCAACTGATGGTGGATGGGGCGAATCTTCAAATCTGTTTTTAAGCAGCGGAAGGCCGCTTCAATCTGAGTCAGCTGCATGTAGAGTTTCCAGAGTTGTTCTGGGTTGTCGGCGCTGAGATTGGTGCGCAACAGATAATGGCCATCCCGCAACTCGGCTTGTTGAAGCTTCGGTTTGTCCAGCCGGAACGTGAAGGTCTGGCGCGTGACCGGTTGGTCGGGCTTGGGCAACTGCACGTCGACAAAGTGAAAGGCCCGTCCCGCAGCGGTTTTGGCTGCTCCCAGCCGCAACAGCAGTTGATCTCGACAGGGCGGACGCTGTCGCATCGCCCGCAGTTTTCGCAGCAGCCGGGCCAGCTTGCGCCGCCGGATGGCTCGCTCCTTGGCTTGCCGTCCGCTGCTTTTGGCCAGCACCAAGACCTCGCCGTCTTGCGGCAGCAGCTTGACTTCGACCGCCTCGTTGACCTTCTGCCAGGGCCGATCCAACAGGGCCTGTTCGTGCTTGTTCAGCAAGCCGCGCGGCGTGCCCACCAGGTAGCAGATCTCTCGCCCGGAGCTTCGCAACTGGGCCAGCAACGCTTCGGTGGGGATGCCTCGATCCATGATCCACACTCGCTGCGCCCGGCCATACTGCTGTTCAATGCGGTCCAGAAAACCCGGCAGCGTGGTCGAGTCCGCCGTGTTGCCTTCCATCACCTCGTAGGCAAGGGGAAAGCCTTCGGTCGTGATCACCAATCCGATGATCACCTGCAAACAGTCCGGCCGCCGATCCCGGCTGTAGCCCCGCTTGGCTTTCGGATTCAGTTCCGCTTCACCTTCCACATAGGTGCTGGTCAGGTCGTAGAGCAGCAGCTCGAATTGGGCTCCGAACAACGTCTGCCAGCGCTGCTTCAGGTGCCCAAACAGTGCTTGCTTGTGCGGCAGCAGCCGGTCCAGGCAACGGTAGAGCCGGTCTTTGCTGGCCACGGCAAAGTCCGTTTCCAGCAACTGATCCATGGCGCTTTGGTCAAACCACTGCCGATGCAGCCGCCACTCGCTGCCCGGATCCACCAGACGGTTCACCGCCAGCAACTCGATCACTTTGTGCCAAGCCACCTGTTCTCGGCCTTCCGGCAGCTTCTCGCGCCAGAAGTCATCCAGCTCCAGCAGACGCCAGATCTCGCACCCCAGCCAGCAATTGCCAAACGCCCGCGGCCGCCGCAGCTCCATCCGGCTCAGCTGGACCCCAATCGCATCGACCTCGTCCGGCCGCAACGGCGCAGCTCCCAGCAGCGTTTGCTGTCGAAATGGCTTGACCGACTGTCCCTGACATTCGCTGTCAAAACGGTCCAGCAGATCCTGCCAGGCCGTTTCCTGCAGCTGGTTGATCTCTCCCAGATACAGCACCGTGCGCTGGGTGACCTTGGAGTCGGCCACCCGACGATTCTCTACCACACTGTAATAGTAGTGAACCTTGCCATCTTTCTTGCGCTCGGTGCGTCGCAGAAACATGACCCCAGCTTACGCAGCCCGCCCAAGGCTCGCAAGGGGGTAGGTCTTCACTACAAGACGTTTTCGCCGGTTTTCGAAACGCTCGCATTCATAGCGTGCAACTTAGCGGCGAAAGAATTTTCATTTCGGCGAAATTCGAGGCCCAACTGCGAAAGTCAGGCTAGGGTACCGCTGCGTCATTTTCATCCGTCGGTTTCATCGTGAGTTGGCCGAGACGGGCCGGGTTTGGTGCCGATCCCACGACAAGCCTGAGGGGAGATCCGTTTTGCAGCAGCGGAATGAGTTGGCTTTTGCTCCGAGTTGCCAACGTGAAAGTCTGGTGAGGTGCGAACAGGTCTTTCCCCAACTCAATTCGAAAACTGCCATTGGCGCTGGTTGGGCGCTTATGCAGCCCCTCCTGAGCACCCTCA
>CAZCOV010000547.1:0-2599 GCA_964499975.1 uncultured Thermoanaerobaculia bacterium | reverse complement strand
GGTCCGATCGAACAGCGCGACGTCGTACTCCCAGCTCAGCTTCAAGCCGGATTCCAGGCCTGCTGCAGCCACGGTCAAGTCGAATTTGCTCGTCGTCCGCGGCAGGGGCAAAGCTTCCCAGGTCAATCCCGACAGGTCCACCCGCTCCAAGGGCACGTTTTGCAAAGCGAACAGCACCTGGAACACTGCCGCATGGCTCAAGCTGCGCTCGGGTTCGAGCTCTTGCGCCAGCTTCTCGAACGGCAAGTCCTGGTGCGCGAACGCGGCCAAAACCCGCGTCCGCACTTGCGTCAGGAAAGCCGACCACGGCTGATCCCGGCGGATTTCGCCGCGGAGCACCAGGGTGTTGACGAAAAAGCCGATCAACGCTTCGGTTTCCAGGTGCCGCCGGCCCGCAATCGGCGAACCCACGACCACGTCGCTTTGCCCGGAAAGCCGGGCTAAAAACGCCTGGAAGGCCGCGAGCAGCACCATGAACAGCGTCGCTTGTTCGCGTTGTGCCAGACGGGTGAGCGCGGCGCGCAACTCCGCGGGCAGGCGCTGCTCCAAGCTCGCTCCGGCGTAGCTCTGGACTGCCGGGCGCGGGCGGTCGGTGGGCAACTCCAGGAGGCCGGGGGCACCCGCCAGCTGCTCCTGCCAGAACGAAACCTGCGCCGCCAACGCCTCGCCGCAGAGCCACGACCGCTGCCACGCGGCATAGTCGGCATACTGGACTGCGAGCGCCGGCAAGGGCGATGGGAGCCCCTGGGCATAGGCGCGATAGAGCGCGCTGAGCTCGCGCCGCAGCACTCCGAGCGACCAACCATCGCTCACAATGTGGTGGAACACCAACAACAAATGATGCTCGTCCGCGCGCAAGCGCAAGAGCGTGGCACGCAAAAGCGGCGCGCGGTCGAGCGTGACCGGGCGGTCAGCGTCTGCCGCGCGCAGACGGGCGGCAACCTGCTGCGCGGCTTGCCGTGGCAGAGCGCTGAGGTCAATCCAGGGCAACTCCAGCTCGACGTCTGCGACGGCGAGCACGGGCTGACCTTGCTCCAGGCCAAAAGTTGTGCGCAGCACCTGGTGACGGCGCACCACCTCGCGCAAGCTCAGGGTCAGCGCGGCAGGGTCGAGCTCGCCGCCCAGCGCCACGGCCAGGGGGATGTTGTACGCCTGCTTGTGGCTCAACAGTTGATCGAGGAACCACAGCCGCTCCTGCGCAAAGGAGGGCACCGACTCGCCGCGTGCGGGCAAGAGCGGTGGCAGGGTGGCACCCCCGGCCCCGGCTGCAATCGCGCTCGCCAGACCTGCCACCGTGGGCTGCTCAAACAAAGTGCGCAGCGGCAGTTCGCAGGCGAAATGGCTGCGGATGCGCGAGGTCAGCTGGGTTGCCAGCAGGGAGTGTCCACCCAGGGCAAAGAAACTCTGGTGCCGTCCGACCTGCGGCACGGCCAGCAGCTGACACCAGATCTGGGCCAGGAGTTCTTCGATCGGCGTCTGCGGCCAGCTCGACTCCGCGTCGAGGCTGGTGGCCGAAAAATCGGGCGCGGGCAGGGCCTGCCGCGCGACTTTGCCGGTCGGTCCCAGGGGGAAGCGGTCGACCAGCACGAAGGCGGCTGGCACCATGTACGGGGGCAAGCGCTGCGCCAAGAAGTCGCGCAATTCGTGGGACGTCGGGGGTTGGGACGGCGCTTCTCGGGGAACCGCATAAGCGACCAGCCGCCGTTCGCCGCGGTCCTCGCGCACCATGACCAGCACCTGGGCCAGCTCCTGGTGCTGGGCCAGCACCGCCTCGACTTCGCCGGGCTCGATGCGGAAACCGCGGATTTTCACCTGGAAGTCGCTCCGTCCGAAGAACTCCAGCAGCCCGTCAGCTGACCAGCGGACCAGGTCCCCCGTGCGGTACATCCGCTCACCCCAACCCCAAAGCGCCGGCAAGAAGCGCTCGGCCGTGAGTCCTGGACGTTGCCAGTAGCCGCGCGACACCCCTACCCCACCGATCATCAGCTCGCCGATCACCCCGACCGGCTGCACTGCGAGGCTGCGCTCCAAAACAAAAACCCGGGCATGGCCGATCGGCCGGCCGAGCGGGAGCGGGCCCGTCACGTCGGCTGACTTCCGGGGGTAGCAGCAAGCAAAGGTGGTGGTCTCGGTCGGACCATAACCGTTGATCACCGTGAGTCCAGGATGCTGCAGCAAGACCTTGCGCACGGCCGCAGGGGGCAACACGTCGCCGCCGGCCAGGAGCTGACCCACTCCGGCAAAGCTGGCCGACTGGTCCTCGACCATCTGGTGGAACAGCCCCGCGGTCAACCACAACGCGCTCACCCGTTCGCGTTCAAGCGTCACGCCCAGTTCCGCGAGCGACAGCAAACCCGCTGGGTGGATCACCAGGCGCCCGCCGTGGAGCAAGGCTGCCCACAGTTCCAAGGTCGACGCATCAAAGGCCAGGGGCGCGAGCAGCAACCACGTCTCCGCAGCGCTCATCTGCGCAAACTCGCTCGCAAAAACCAAGCGCACGAGGTTGCGCTGAGTCACCGCCACGCCTTTGGGACGGCCGGTCGAGCCCGAGGTGTACATCACATAAGCCAGACTGTCCCCGTGGCTTCCCGGCTCGGGT
>CAZCOV010000546.1:0-2620 GCA_964499975.1 uncultured Thermoanaerobaculia bacterium | reverse complement strand
CTTACCTCGGCTCCAGCGCCGGCACGAACGTCGCTTGTCCGACGATTCGCACCACTAACGACATGCCGATCGTCCAGCCGCCGAGCTTCGACGCCTTGGGGCTGGTGCCTTTCCAGATCAACCCTCACTATCTCGACCCGGACCCCAGCTCAACCCATCAGGGCGAGACGCGCGAGCGACGGCTCACCGAGTTCCTCGAAGAGAATGACCGGGTGGTGGTGGGGCTGCGCGAGGGCTCGTGGTTGCGCGTCGAGGCCGACCAGATCAACCTGCGGGGCATGGCTTCAGCACGCATCTTCGAGCGCGGACATGAGCCGCGAGAGGTTGCCCCCGGCCCCCTAAACTTCTTGCTCGCCTGATCCTGATCTCTGCTCGAACCCGACTGCACGTTGGGCCAGATCGGACCTGCCCGAGCCCTCACCACCCGGACACCTTCGCGTACACCTCGCGCAGGGTGAGGGTGCAGCCGATCGACGGCAGGGTGACGGTGGCCTCGGCGCCAAAGATGACCTGGCAGCGCCAGGTTTCGCCGCCGCGACGATAATGCTCGACGCGCTCGGCGTCCTGCGCGACCAGCAGGTATTCCTGGAGAGAGGGGAGACGCTGGTACTGCTCGCGCTTCTTGCCGCGGTCGTAGGCTTCTGTGGACGCGGACAGTACCTCGATCACGATCAGCGGGTTGAGCAGGACGTCGTCATGGGTGTCGAGGAAGTGTTCTTCACCGCAAGTCACCACCACGTCGGGATAGAGGACACGCTCACCCGAGGCGATCCAAACCCGCAGATCCGAGGCATACACGTTACAAGGGCGGTCCTTGAGTTGGTTGTCGAGGGCGGTCGTCAGGTTGGTCACCACGCGGTTGTGCCGGCGGTTGGCACCCGCGAGCGCGACCACTTCTCCGGCGTGATATTCGCTCCGGTGCAAAGCCTGCCGCTCTACCGCGAGGTACTGGCCGAGAGAGATCCGCCGGATCGGTAAGGACGACATCGCGAGATTTTACCCTATCTCACCCCCGAAGGCTTCTTGGATCCGAGGGGAATTACCCGATTTTCGGGAGTCACTCGGTCGACTCCGCCAACGCCACCGTCTCGGTACTTTCATCGGCTGCGATCACCTGGCGCGCCTGGTCGAAGTAGCAGGTCCCCCCAGGGGCAAACGGCGTGACCGCCCATGACGAGGTACTCAACGCCGTGCGAGTTCAACAACTCGATAAACTCTCTCAAGTCTTTGGCCAGCTTCACCCATGGACTCCTGGTATCGGGCAATCAAGTCGAGGAGTAGGTCCAGACTTTGTTGTGCGGTCAAAGAGGCGTAGAAGGCGCGATCAGCATCGGCGGCTTCCCGGAAGCTAGAGAAGATCTGGATCGTCTTCATATTCTCAAGTCTAGCGCAAGTGAAACGCCCAACACGCACGGGGTGCATTTAGCGCCCGGTCATGGTTCGAACCGAGGACCCAGGCTCAAAGTCACCAGGCGCGAGGATCGAGGGCGTAGGGCAGTGGGGTCAGGTTTTCCAGACCTTGGGAACCGAGGTAGTAGAGGTCTTCCAGGCGGACACCATAGGCGCGCTCGGGGTCATACAGGCCGGGTTCGAGCGTGAACAGGTCGCCCACGGCGAGGATGCCATCGCTTTGGGCTTCACGGCGGAAGCTGGGCTGCTCGTGGAGTTCGTAACCAATCCCGTGACCCAGTCCGTGGACGTAGCCGGTGGTGGTCCCCGGGTCTGCGATGGTGGTCGGGTAGCCGCGCGCGCTGAAGTGCGCGCACACCGCTTCTTGCACGGCAAAAGCGCGGATGCCGGGGCGGGCCCGTTGCTGCGCCAGGGTCAGGGCGGCAAGCACCGCAGCATGGGCGTCCTCTAGGGCTTTCGGGGGAGGACCCACGCAGAAGGTGCGGGTGCAGTCGGCGAAGAGGGCGGCACGCGGGTAGAGGTCGACGATCAAAGCTTCGCCTGAACGCAGCACGTGCTCGGGGTTGCCGCTGGTGTGGGGGACGGCAGCTTCTCCTCCAGCGGCGATGATCTTGCCTTCGGGCTGTTCGAGACCATGTTCGGCCAGGACCCGATCGACTTCCTGGCGGAGGCGTCTCGCCTGCAGTCGCTCACCGGCTAGCCACAGCTCCCCGCGCTCGCTCGTGGCTGCGGCCAGGAGGGTCGCCACGCGCTTGAAAGCTTGGGCCAGGCCCGCTGCAACCTGCCGGACTCCGGCGAGTTCGGCCGGTGATTTGCGCTTGCGAAAGCGCAGGACGATGTCCTCCCCAGCGACCAAGGACCAGCCTTCGCGGCCCAGCACCTCGCCCGCGGTCAAAAGGGTGCCAGCCGACTCCCAGCCGGCTAGCGCGATCCTGTTGCCCGCGGTGTGCAGATGCACGACACCCTGACCAGGAGCGAGTTCGGTGAGGTGCAACGCGCGCGAGACCACGTCGGCGAGGAATTGGCCAGTGCTGGCACCCGCGCGGTTCCAGCGCTCGATGTTGGCCATTTCGCGATCAAACGTGGATTTCAGCTCGCTCGAAGCGCGCCGGAACTCGGCCAAACCTTTGGCCAGATTTTTTCCAAGTTCAGGAAGTTTCTTCGGCCCGAAGACAACAAGAGCCAATAGGAAGATCACCATTGTCTCTTG
>CAZCOV010000545.1:0-2630 GCA_964499975.1 uncultured Thermoanaerobaculia bacterium | reverse complement strand
AAATATCTCTACATCGGCAACTGGGACGATAACCGCAAGGTCGTCTATCGCTATGAGCTGCAGCCCGACGGCACGGTCAGGAACGGAAAGCTGTTCTTCGATTTCACGCCGATCAATGGCGAGGACGCGATCGACGGTGTAAAAGTAGACATCGCGGGCAATGTTTACGTATCTGCTCCCGGCGGCCTGCAGATCGTTTCGCCCGAAGGCAAACACCTCGGCACGATGGTCACGCCGCAGCACGTCCACAACATGGCCTGGGGTGACGACGACGGCAAGACGCTCTATCTGACGGCCCGCACCGGCCTCTATCGCATCAGGCTGAACATCGCCGGCGTCCGCTCGAAGCCGTGAGAAACGCAGAGTAATTTCAAAAACGGCTGACAGCTGATAGCTAATAGCTGTCAGCTGTTTTTTTATCCTCTAAGAATGACCCCAGGTAACCTGACCGAATCGATCCTCCGGCGATGGAATGAGCTTCGAAATGCCGGCTCGACCCGCTCGATGCTGGTCGGCATCTCGGGCATCGACGCGAGTGGGAAAGGTTTTGTCACGGCGAAGCTCGCAGACGAGCTTCGTCGCAAAGGTTTGAGCGTGGCCGTTACGAATGTCGACGGCTGGCTCAACCTGCCGCGCGCGAGGTTCGGCGGGCCCGATCAGGGTCGTCATTTCTACGAGAACGCTTTGCGGCTCGATGAGATGTTCGAAATGCTCATACTGCCTCTGCGCGCAAACCGGTCGATAGAACTGGAGGCAGACTTCGCTGAGGAGACCGCGAGTGAATTCCGGCGCCATCGATATTCGTTCCATGAGATCGACGTGATCCTCAGCGCTGCGCCGCAAGTGCGCGAGATTTATCGCAAGGTCAGCGGCAGCGAACGGCCGGCTGACTGGTACCCGTTCCAGGTGATTTGCGAGTCTTGCGGCAAGATCGGCACCACCCAAGTATCGGATTACGACGGCCGCGAGGTCACCTACACTTGCAAGCCCGCGCTCGTGACCTGGGCTCGCGGCTGCGGGCACCGGGGCAAGGTCTCGCCTTTTGACGGTCACGGCAAATTGCCTTGGAAGCTGGAGTGGGCTGCCAAGTGGAACCACTTCGGAGTGACAATCGAGGGTGCAGGCAAGGACCACTGTACCCGCGGGGGTGCCCGCGAGGTCGCGAGCGCAGTGCTGCAGCAGGTCTTTGGCAAGTCTCCACCGTTTAACATCCCCTATGAGTTCTTTCTAGTGGGTGGCGCTAAAATGAGCTCCTCTAAGGGCGTCGGGGTCTCGGCCAAAGAGATGGCGGAATTGCTCCCGCCCGCAGTGCTGCGCTTTTTGGTCCTCAGTCGACGGCCCAAGGAGCAGGTCAACTTTTCCCCCGACAAGCAGACCTTGTTCGCCCTGTTCGACCGTTTCGATCGCACCCGGGTGCAGGCTCAGGCTGGGGATGCGGCAGCGCAGGTCCAGCTCGCAGTGTGTGGTGCGGTCTGGGAAGGGACGAGCTATCTCGATTTCCAGTTGCTCGTTGCCTTGCTCCAGATCCCCACGGTCGAAGTCCCTGCTGAAGCGGCCAAGCGCAAGGGCAGTGCGCTCACCGCCAATGAGGCGGCAGAGCTCAGTGCCCGCTTGGCGTCGGCTCGCTACTGGCTTGAACGTTACGCCACCGACGACGACAAGATGGAGGTCCAGGCCGCCTTACCCGCCAGCGCGCTCACCCTCAACGAGCGGCAAAAAGGTTATCTCCACCGGGCAGCCGAGGCGGTTGCGCAAGTTCCCTGGACGGAAGACGCGCTGCAAGTCGCGCTCTATGATGCTGCGCGCTGGACCCCGATCCCGCAGAAGGAAGGTTTCCAAGCGATTTACCGTGTTTTTCTCGGCAAGGATTCAGGTCCCCGCGCTGGGGGGCTGTTTTCAGTGCTCGCTCGCGATTTCGTCATCGAACGCTTGCGCGCGTTGCCTTATTCCGCGCTCGCCTTGCTCGAAGAGACTGCGACTCCCGAACCCGAGCTTCTGGCTTGGTTTGCGGATCAGCGCGCCAAGATCGTCACGATCGTGGCCATGCCTCACCACCACAACGTGAGCAGCGAAGCGACCCCTCATGCGGTTTCTTACCTCGACTTCCGAATCGGTTTTGCCAACCAGAGGGAAGAAGTGAAACGGCTCTTGCTCGAAAGCCCGCTTACCGCGGACCCAGCGAGCTTGAGCGCTGCTGCTGCGACAAAAATTACCGAGCTGGCGCAAAAAAGCGGACTACCTTTCGAGATCGGTCAGTGATGGTGCGTCAGTGATGGTGCAGTGATGGTGCCAGCCTAATCCCAAGATCTAACATCGAGTTAATTTTGAGTGCCACCCATTTTTTATAATTCTGAGCGCCTAGACCTTGAAATGCTCTTTTTTCACCAGCCCAAATCAGTGTGGAGAGGGGTTGAACCAGGACCTTTGCTGATGTAGCTGGAATATTGTGGGGTCAACTGGCGATGAAGTAATCAGTTGATAGTCGCCAAAACACACCTCGACCCCTGCATGAACTCGTCATGCTCCTCCCTTGCGAACTGCTTGCACGCCTCGTCGAAACTCAGCATGTATTGATCGGCACGAAAGGCAAAGCCGGCGGAAAGCTGCCTGGCGGAAACGCGACGTCCTGC
>CAZCOV010000544.1:0-2671 GCA_964499975.1 uncultured Thermoanaerobaculia bacterium | reverse complement strand
CCAACGCTACGATGCGGCTCACCGTCAGGATGCTGATGAAACGTGTACCCAAGTCAGTGCTTTTTGGTTTCGGGGTCCTGAGCCTGGTCGCGATCCGGCTCGATGCAGGCGACCGGATCACCGGACGGGGGTTTGCCACCCGTTCGGAAGTGATCGCCAAGGAGGGTATGGCGGCGACCAGCCAGCCGCTCGCCACCCAGGCCGCGCTCGACATTCTCAAAGCGGGCGGCAACGCGATCGACGCGGCCATCGCTGCGAACGCCATGCTCGCTTTGGTCGAGCCCACCGGTTGTGGCTTGGGCGGGGACCTCTTCGCGCTGGTGTGGCACGCGGGCACGCAAAAGCTCCATGGCCTGAACGCCAGCGGACGCTCGCCCTACTCCCTGACCCTAGAAGAGCTCGAACGGCGAGGTCTCGCGCAGCTGCCCAGCCATGGCCCGTTGCCGGTGACGGTACCCGGTGCGGTCGACGGCTGGTTCGAGCTCCATCGTCGCTTCGGCAAGCTCCCCATGGCGCAAATCTTGGCCCCAGCCATTCGCTATGCGCGCGAAGGTTTTCCGGTCAGCGAGTTGATCGCTTACTACTGGCAACGGAGCGTGCGCACCCTCGAACCGTTTCCGGGCTTCCGCGAGACCTTCCTGCCCCTCGGCCGAGCGCCGCAAAAAGGTGAGATTTTTCGCAATCCCAACTTGGCGCACACCCTCGAACAGCTGGCCACTGGCGGCCGTGACGCTTTTTATCGCGGCGACATCGCGCGCACGATCGCCGCCTACATGGAGCGGCAAGGCGGGTTTCTCTCCTACCGCGACCTCGTCGAGCACACGTCGACGTGGGTCGAGCCGGTCAAGACCGACTACCGCGGCTACGAGGTGTGGCAGCTGCCACCCAACACCCAAGGCATTGCCGTGCTGCAGATCCTCAACTTGCTCGAAGCCTACGACTTGCGCGCCCTCGGCTTTGGCAGCACGAACTACATCCATCTCTTCCTCGAAGCCAAAAAGCTGGTGTTTGAGGACCGTGCCCGCTTCTATGCCGATCCCGAAACCAGCCCCATCCCGGTTGCCGCCTTGATCTCCAAGGAATATGCCGCACAAAGGCGGAAGCTGATCGACCCCAACCGCGCAGCCCAGCGGCTGGACGCGGGCAACCCCGCGCTCGACCAGGGCGACACCATCTACCTCACCGTGGCCGACCGCGAACGCAACATGGTGTCGCTGATTCAGAGCAATTACCGCGGCATGGGCTCGGGCATGACCCCGGACGGCCTCGGCTTCATTCTCCAAGACCGCGGCGAGCTCTTCACCCTGAAGCGCGGACAACGCAACACTTATGCCCCGCACAAGCGCCCCTTCCACACCATCATCCCCGGCTTTGTCACCCACAACGGCAAGCCCTGGCTGAGTTTCGGGGTGATGGGCGGTGCCACCCAACCGCAAGTTCAGGCCCAGGTCTTGGTCAACCTCATCGATTTTGGCATGAACCTGCAAGAGGCTGGGGATGCACCGCGGATCTTGCACATGGGCTCCTCAGAACCCACGGGGGAGACCATGACCGACGGCGGCAAGGTCTACCTCGAATCCGGCTTCCCCTACGACCACGTGCGGGAACTCGCCTTACGGGGTCATCAGATCGGCGTCGACGTCGGCAATTTCGGCGGCTACCAGGCGATCCTCTACGACGCGCAGAACGATGTTTACTTCGGCGCCTCGGAGTCGCGCAAAGACGGACAAGCCGCGGGTTATTGATCGCGTTCCCCGCAGGGTCCGCGCTAGAATGGCGGACTATGAACGAGCGCGTCTTGATCGTCGATGACGAGGCGGGAATCCGTTCGACTTTGACCGCAATCCTCCAGGACGAAGGCTACTTGGTCAAGAGCGTGCGTTCGTTGGCCGAAGCCCGCGAGCACCTCACCCAGCACTCCCCGGATTTGATCCTGCTCGACCTCTGGCTGCCCGACGAAGATGGGCTAGTCCTGCTCGCCGAGCTGCAGGAGTCCCATCCTGAGCTGCCGGTGATCGTGATCTCCGGGCATGGCAACATCGACCTCGCGGTCAAGGCTACCCGCCTCGGTGCCTACGATTTTCTGGAAAAGCCGCTGGCCCTGTCGCGCGTGCTCTTGACCGCGCAAAACGCCCTCGAAAAGGTCAAGCTGGCGCGCCAGATCCACCAGCTGTCCGCGGAAATGCAACGCAGCAATGTGCTCCTCGGCAACAGCGCACCCTTGCGCAAGCTCAAAGACGAACTCAAACGCGCGGCCCAGTCGGACAGCCGGATCCTGATCATCGGCGAGAACGGCACGGGCAAAGAGCTGGTGGCGCGTCAGATCCACCAGCTGTCCCGCCGCGCCAGCGCTGCTTTCGTCGAAGTCAACTGCGCGGCCATCCCCGAAGATCTGATCGAAAGCGAGCTGTTCGGTCACATGAAAGGGGCCTTCACCGGCGCGGCCGCCGACCGTCCGGGACGCTTCGAGCAAGCCCATGGCGGAACCCTCTTTCTCGACGAGATCGCAGACATGTCGCTCAAGACCCAGGCTAAGGTGCTGCGGGTGCTGCAAGAACAGCGCTTCGAGCGGGTCGGCGGCACCACCTCGATCCAAGTCGACGTGCGGGTGGTGGCCGCGACCAACAAGGACCTGGCGGATGAAATTCGCGAAAATCGTTTCCGCGAAGAC
>CAZCOV010000543.1:0-2676 GCA_964499975.1 uncultured Thermoanaerobaculia bacterium | reverse complement strand
GTTGACCACCAGGGTGGCGAGGGCCTCGCCTTCGAGGTCTTCCGCGATGATCAGCAGCGGACGGCCGCGCTTGGCCACCTGTTCGAGGATCGGCAGGAGGTCTTTCATCGCGCTGATTTTCTTTTCGTGGAGGAGCAGGCAAGCGTTCTCCAAGACCGCCTCTTGCCGCTCCGGATCGGTGACGAAGTACGGCGAAACGAAACCGCGGTCAAACTGCATGCCTTCGACCACTTCGAGGGTGGTCTCGAGGCCCTTGGCTTCTTCGACCGTGATCACGCCGTCCTTGCCCACTTTCTCCATGGCCTGGGCGATGATCTGCCCGATCTCGCTGTCGTTGTTGGCGGAGATCGTGCCCACGTGAGCGATTTCCTTGCCTTCGACCGGCTTGGCCATGCGGTTGATCGACTCGACTGCGGCCTTGACTGCGAGGTCGATGCCGCGCTTCAAGTCCATGGGGTTAGCGCCAGCGGTCACGTTCTTGGAACCTTCGCGGAAAATCGCCTGGGCGAGCACGGTCGCGGTGGTGGTGCCGTCCCCGGCGATGTCCGAGGTCTTGGAGGACACTTCGCGCACCATCTGGGCGCCCAAATTCTCGAGCGGGTCTTTGAGCTCGATTTCCTTGGCGACGGTGACCCCGTCTTTGGTGATGGTGGGAGAGCCGAAGCTCTTCTCGATCACCACATTGCGTCCGCGGGGGCCGAGGGTCACCTTGACCGCATCGGCGAGCTTATTGACACCGCGGAGAATGGCTCCGCGGGCTTCTTCGGAATAGGTCAGCTGTTTGGCCATCGTCAAATCTCCTTAGCGTTGACCGGTGTTAACAGGCATTCAAGCCACGACCGCGAGGACCTCGTCTTCGCGCAAGATGACGAATTCTTCGTTGTCGATCTTGACTTCGCTGCCGGAGTACTTGCCGACGAGCACGCGGTCGCCGGCCTTGAGGTCGATCGGGTTGCGGGTGCCGTCTTCCTTGAGCTTGCCCGGGCCAATGGCAATCACTTCGGCCTCCTGGGGCTTCTCTTTCGCAGTGTCCGGGATGATGATGCCACCGCGGACTTCTTCCTGGGCTTCGATGCGCTTGACTACGACGCGGTCGTGTAGGGGACGGAGTTTCATCTGCTCCTCCATATCGCAGGTTCAAACCCGAGCCGACGGCTTGGGTTGGGGTTGGCTGGATGTCGAGTGCGGGCTAGCTTGCGGCTCGCTTGTTAGCACTCAACCTCAACGAGTGCTAACAATACCTTGGCCCGCCAGCGGGTGTCAAGGTCTGGTCAAAGCGACAAAGCGGGCAAAACGGGGGGACCGGGATGCCGCGATTGCTCTATATAATCCTCCACATGCCGAGCTTGCTCCGCTTTGCCAACTTGTGTCGCCGGTTTGGTCGGCTGCAGGTGCTGCTGAACTTGAGCGGAGCCGTGCAAACCGGCGAGCTGTTGCTGGTGACCGGGGCTAATGGTTCGGGCAAGAGCACGCTGCTGCGCTGTCTCGCTGGACTGATGGCACCCCAAAGCGGAACGATCGAGTGTCAGGTCGACGGGGTCGCGCTTGCCGCGGCCGAACGCCGACGGACGGTGGGCTATCTGGCCCCTGACCTCGAGCTCTATCCCGAACTCACGGTCCGCGAAAATCTCGAACTGTTCTGCCGCCTGCGCGGGCTCGGACCCGAACGCGCCCGCACCCTGCGGGACCTCGTGGGCTTGCCCCCAGACCGCGCGGTCGCGGTCTTGTCGTCGGGGATGAAGCAGCGCTTGCGTTGGGCTTTTGCCCTGCTCCACCGCCCGCCGATCTTGCTCCTCGACGAACCCTGGCAAAACCTCGACGGGCCGGGCCGGCAGAGCTTGCAGCGGCTGCTCGCTGAACACCTCGAATACGGGCTCGCCGTCGTGGCCTCCCCCGATCCCCTGGACCTCCCGCATGCCACCATCTGCCTCACGTTGGGTCGCTGAAACGCAAGCGCTGTTCGCCAAGGAGTGGCGGGCCGAGCTGCGCACGCGCTACGCATTGAACACAATCGGGCTGTTTGCTTTCACCACGTTGGTCGTGGTCAGCCTGGCGGTCGGGCCGCTGGGGGTCTCCGCAGCAGCGCGGCCGATCCTGCCCGTACTGCTGTGGCTGATCCTCTTGTTTGCGGCCACGGCCGGCTTGCCGCGCACCTTCGTCCACGAAGAGGAGATCAAGACCGCCACAGCCCTGCGCTTGACCGTGACCCCTTCGAGTTTGTTTTGTGGCAAGGCGCTTTACAACCTCTCCCTCCTGTTCGCGCTCGAACTGCTGATCACCCCGCTGTTTTTGGCCTTACTCCAGATGCCGGTCTTGCGCCTCGACTTTTTCTTGCTGGCTCTACTCGGCGGGGGCTATGGTCTCGCGGTCGGCAGCACCTTGATCGCGGCCATCGTGGCGCAAGGCCGAGGACAAAGCCCGCTCTTTGCGGTCCTCGCTTTTCCGGTCCTGCTGCCGCTCCTGCGCCTGGTGATTTTGGCCACGTCCGCGGCGGTTCAAGACGAACCTGCTGCCGCCGTGCTGCTGCAGGTTTTTTGGTATGATGGGTTACTGACGGTGGCAGGTCTCATGCTTTTCCCAGTGATCTGGAACCCATGAGTACCGCAAAAGCAAATCCATACGAATTGGCAATCACGAAGCAAACATGAGCGGCAACGCGCCATCCCCACGTTTGAA
>CAZCOV010000542.1:0-2686 GCA_964499975.1 uncultured Thermoanaerobaculia bacterium | reverse complement strand
AATTCGAGGATTTTGCGTTCGAGGATCGGTCGCAGGTGGCCGCAAGATGGGATGCTAGAATGGGAAGTTATTGCTGCGTCGACCCTAAGCCTGCGAACCGGCCGAACAGAAGGAGTTGCGCATGCGCGAAAGTCGTGGCCTCGCTGCGGTTGTGCTGAGTTTTTTGGCGTTCACTTTTGGACTGGCCGCCGCAGGTCGAGCAGAGGCCCCGACCACTTGGACGGTCGACGACATCGTCCTAGCAGAGGTGGCGCAGAACTTCACGCTGTCTCCCGATGGTCGGCTGGTCGCCTGGATCCAGTCGGCGGTCGAAACCCGCGACGAGGAAGAGGTGCGCCGCGCCAATCTTTGGCTAGGCCGACCTGGAGATGGCTGGAAGCGACAGCTGACGCGGCAGTCCGCGAACCTCTCTGGGCTGGCCTTTTCCCCTGACGCCGAGCACCTGGCTTTTCTCGCAGACCGCGACTTTCCGCCAGCCAAACCGCAAACCGACGCACTAGCCCAGCCCCAGCTGTGGGTGATCCCGGTGACTGGCGGTGAAGCTTTTCCGGTCACTGACTTCGACCGCGAAGTCCTGGACTTCGCCTGGCTGGACGCTTTGACCTTGGTCGTTGCGGCGGCCGAGTCCCCCAGCGCGTGGGAGACCGAGCAGAAGGAGGCCAAAGATGCAGCTTGGGTGGTAGACGATAGCCGCCAGCCACCCGTGCGGCTGTTCAAGGTGACGCTCCACGGCGAGGCCGAACGCTTGACCCGCAACCTGGACTGGATCGACAGCCTCGCGGTGTCGCCTGAGGGACGGTGGGCGGTGGTCACGGCGCAGCAGAGCTTGTCCTACGAGTTTGATCAGCGGATCCCGCCCCAGACCTTTCTCGTCGATCTGCAAGATGGCACCATGACCCGGTTGCTCGCTTCAAGCCAGCTGCTGCCCAGCCGCATCCGCTGGGCCCCCAAGGGTGGGGGCAGTGGGTTTTACTTCGTCGACCAGCACACCAGCCATCCTACCTACCGCATGGCGACGATTGACGAGCTGTATTTCTTTGACCTCGGCACGCAACAAGCAGTGCGGGTGGAACTCGACTGGGAACGCGGCTTGGGGGGCACCTATTGCCCGACGCCTTCCGGAGTGATCGCGCTCTTGGCAGATGGGGTTCGGCTGCGTCCGGCGCGCATCACCCGGGCTGCGCGAACGCCCGAGCGCAAAGACTTGCAGGGCACGCACGCGCGCTTGATCGAAGACTGGCAGCTAGCTCAAGACGGCAAAACCGTAGTCTATCGCGCCTCGTCGGCAACCACTCCCCCGCAGTGGTTTGGCGCGCGCCTTGAGGGGGTCCAGCTCCAGGGCGAACGCCAGCTGACCGAGCTCAACTCGCGCTACCAGGGGAAGCCCACAGGACGGGTAGAAGTGCTTCAATGGCAGGGCGCCTTGGGGGAGACCGTGGAGGGCTTGCTGCACTATCCCCTCGACTGGCGCGAAGGCGAAAAGCGTCCTCTCATTCTCGACATCCACGGCGGCCCCACCAGCTACGACGGCGATGCTTGGAGCTTGAGCCCGGCGGGGCCCAACCTGCTGTGGCGCCAGCGGGGAGCTTTCGTCTTGCAAGTCAACTATCACGGTAGCTCGAACTATGGTCTGGCCTGGGCTGAATCCATCCGCGGGCGCTACTACGAACTCGAAATCCCCGACCTTGAAGCGGGAGTCGATCACCTGATCGCCCGCGGGTTGGTCGATCCTGAACGCCTGGCGAGTTCGGGCTGGAGCAACGGCGGGATCTTGACCGCAGAGCTGATCACCCGCAACACCCGCTACCGCGCGGCCATTGTCGGAGCAGCGGACGTTGAGTGGATCAGCGACTGGGCCAACGTCGACTTTGGCGCAGCCTTCGACAACTACTATTTTGGTGGACCGCCCTGGGAAGTGACCCAGACCTACCTCGACAAGTCGCCTTTCTTCCGGCTGACCGCCGTCAAGACCCCGACCCTTATCCATACCGGCACCGAAGACCGCAACGTCCCACCGCATCAGTCTTGGTCCCTGTTTCGCGCCTTGCAGCAGATCGACCAGACGCCAGCCCGCCTCGTTCTCTATCCCGGAGAACCCCACGGCTTGCGCAAGATCGCTCACCAGCGGCGCAAGCTGGGAGAAGATCTCGCGTGGTTCGACACCTACCTCTTTGCCAGCCCACCCGTCGACCGCCAGACCATCCCCAAGGACTCTCTGCTCGCCAGCTGGCTCGAACGCCAGCGCGCTGCCCAAGTGGATGGCAACTACGGCACCTCTCACGCCGCGGCCTTGATCCCGGAAACCGTCGCGTGCCAGGGGCTCGAAGTGGGCAGGTTCGAGGTCACCCGCGCGCAATTCGCGGCCGCGAGCGGGACGGCGGTGCCGCCGCAGGAAAGCAACTGGCCAGCGACCGATATTTCCTTCGCGCAAGCGCAAGCGTACCTAGCATGGCTGCAAGCGCAGACCGGCCGCAACTATCGCTTGCCGACCGTGGCCGAGGCAGAAAAGCTGGTGGCCATGGCCGGCTCGGACGGCAACACCCTGGATCGCTGGGTTGGCTACACCCCCAATCCCGAGGACACCGTCCGGATTGGCGAACGGCTGTCCACTTTCGCCGACGGCGTCCTGCTCTTGCCGGTCGGCAGCCTGCCCGGCGATGGCGAGCCAACCCTCTTCGATCTCGAC
>CAZCOV010000541.1:0-2705 GCA_964499975.1 uncultured Thermoanaerobaculia bacterium | reverse complement strand
TCGACGTGTTCACCAATGCGCAGGCCCAGCCCGGCTACTCGCGTCTGGTACCGCTGGACGAGATCGAGCGCAACGACTTCAACCTGAACTTGCCGCGCTACATCGACACCCAGGACGCCGAAGACATCCAGGACCTCGGCGGCCACCTGCACGGCGGCATCCCGGAACGAGACATCGACGCCCTGAGCGCTTATTGGCAGCACTGCCCGGATCTTCGCGCCAGCGTGTTCGAGCCAAGCCGCCCCGGCTACCTCCACCTCAAGGTCGCCGCCAGCGAACTCAAGTCGACGATCCACAACCACCCGCAGTTCGCTGCCTTCATCAACGGCCTGCAAACTCACTTCGCGATCTGGCACCAGACCGCCGCTAACAGCCTCCGGGCGCTGGCCCAAGGGTGCCACCCGCGCACCGTGATCCGCGACCAATCGGAAGCGCTGCTGCATCACGCCGAAGGCCAGCCGCTGATCGACCCGTATGCCATCTACCAGCACCTGATGGACTACTGGGCCGGCAGCATGCAGGACGACGTCTATGCGATCGCTGCGGACGGCTGGGTTGCAAAGACCCGGCGGCTGGTTGAAGAAGTGAAGAACGGCAAGAAAAAGGGCGAGTTGAAGGACAAGGGCTGGGCCTGTGACCTCATCCCCAAGACGTTGGTAGTGGCACGGTATTTTGCTCAGGAGCAGGAAGCCATCGACGCCCTCAGCACCCAGCTCGAAGGCGTCCAGCAGCAGCTAAGTGAGCTGCTTGAAGAGAATGGCGGTGACGACGGCATCCTTAAAGATGTGAGCTCCCGGGGCGAAGCCGAAGAGGCTTATCGGCTCGCCGTAGTCTCTCTCTGGCGCGAGGCTGACCCGGTTACTGCTGCTTCCTATATCGATCATCTGCAAAAAGCGCAGAGCAACTTGATCTCGCTGGTGGACCTAACTAGGGATCACTACTTTGCGCCACTCAAGAGCGCCAAGGGCAAGCTCACGCAGAAGGCCGTGAAGGATCGCCTTGGCCAATGTAAGGACGGCACAGTCGAACAGGCCACGCTCAGCCGCTATCTTGGCGCGCTTCAACAGCTCAAGGCTGCCCAAGACAAGGCACGCGCTCTGTTCGAGCAGGCCGAATTGCCGTTGCGGGCGCGGCTTGGGGAATCGCCTCTACCTGAGGCGCTATACGAGCTGCAAACGGCTCACAAGTGCCTGCAGTTACTGGATGAAGAAACCCGGCTAAAGGCGGAGATGAGGGCGGCGGACGAGGCGCTTGATCAACTTGCCCACGACCACTACGCCAGCCTGACGGTCGACAAGATCAAGACCCTGGTGGTCGATGACAAATGGTTGGTCGTGCTCGGTGCTGCCATCCAGAGCGAGCTGGATCGCGTGTCGCAGACCTTGATCAGCCGCATCCGCTTGCTGGCCGATCGCTATGCGGCACCGTTGCCGAAACTGGTTGATGAGGTCGCGGTGCTGGCCGCGCGGGTGGAAGCACATTTGCGAAAGATGGAAGCGGCTGCGAATGCTTCGGTGGCGTCGTGATGAAACTCGGGTACAAGCAAACTGAAGCGGGCGTGATTCCCGAAGATTGGGATGTGGTACCGCTTGGCGATCTACTTAGCAAAGGACGCCTCGGTGGAAATTACCCCAACCAGCTGCGCGAGTCCGGCCATCCGTTGATGAAGATGGGCAACATTGCTCGCGGCTTCATGGATGTGAGCAAAGTCGAATACATCGCGCCTACCGTCACGCCAGATAAGCAGCACATGCTGAAGCATGGTGACGTGCTATTTAATACGAGGAACACGCTTGATTTGGTGGGTAAGGTGGCAATTTGGCGAGATGAATTGCCCGTAGCTTTCTATAACTCGAATCTCATGCGATTGGAGTTCGATACAAGACAGATCGCCTCTCCTGAGTATGCGAACGCCGCACTGAACACGCGCCGTGCGGTGGCTGCGCTACGTGGTCTAGCAACGGGCACGACGAGTGTGGCAGCAATCTACACCCGCGACCTAATGGGGTTGCCGTTCATCAAGCCTCCCCTCTTCGAACAACGATTGATTGCCGAGGTCCTGAGCGATGTGGATGGTCTGCTGGGGGCGCTGGATCGGCTCATCGCCAAGAAGCGCGACCTCAAGCAGGCCGCCATGCAGCAGCTCCTCACTGGCCAAACCCGCCTCCCTGGTTTCCATGGTGAGTGGGAGGTAAAGCGACTGGGGGAGTTGGCCGAAATGGGAAGCGGAGGGACGCCCCCATCATCCGTTGCTGCCTACTACGACGGCGACATTCCTTGGGTTTCGATTTCCGACATGACGAAGGGCGGCAAAGTAATTTCAAGCACAGACCGAAGTCTGACTCGTGAAGGCTTTGCGAACTGCGCAGCACAAATGTTTCCGGATGGGACTGTGCTGTATGCGATGTATGCCTCACTCGGCGAGTGCAGCGTTGCCGGTATTGCGCTTTGTTCAAGTCAGGCAATTCTCGGTATTCGGCCAAAAGATTCATTGAGCAGCGAATTTCTTTACTACTTCCTAACCTCGCTAAAAGCGCTGGTAAAAACTTTGGGCCAGCAAGGTACCCAGTCAAATCTGAACAAGCGAATGGTGCAAGATTTTCAACTTTCCCTGCCCTCAATCCCAGAACAAACCGCCATCGCCCAAGTTCTCAGCGACATGGACGCCGAGCTCGCGGCCCTCGAACAGCGCCGCGACAAGACCC
>CAZCOV010000540.1:0-2706 GCA_964499975.1 uncultured Thermoanaerobaculia bacterium | reverse complement strand
CGGGTGGACGCTTTGCCACCACCCTGGACCGTGAGGCAGTGTGGCTTTATCCGGAAAGTGCGCCTGGATCCCCCTAAAAGTGCTCCGTCTAAAAGTGCCACTTCACCGACATCGCGATGGCATTGATCGATGCTTCCCACGTATGCCGCTCGAGACCCACTTCACGACCGTGGACCTGAACCGCAGCCCGGCCGGCCGCCTCAAGACCTTTGATTACGTGGGACCTCCTAGTGGAATCCGATGCCGACTTGATCGACAAGCTGCACCTGCTGGACAGTGGCCGGCTGAAACGGGCGGCACTGCTGCTCTTTGGCGCGGATCCCGAACGCCTGGTCACCGGTGCTTTTCTCAAGATCGGCTACTTCCACACCGACAGCGACCTGCTCTACCACGATGAGATCCATGGCAACCTCTTCACCCAGATAGATCGCGGTCTGGATCTGCTGCTGACCAAATACCTCAGGGCCAGCATCAACTACCACGGCCCACAGCGCATCGAGACTTGGCCCGTGCCGGCGCGCGCCCTGCGCGAGGCACTGATCAACGCCATCGCGCACAAGGATTACACCGCCGCCATCCCGATCCAAGTCAGCGTCTACCCTGACCGACTCCTGATCTGGAATCCTGGCCATCTGCCCCAGGGCTGGACGCTAGCCCAACTGACCGCCAAGCATGCCTCCATCCCCTTCAACCCCGACCTTGCCTTTCGCGCGGCCTACCTCGAAGCGTGGGGTCGCGGCATTGATCTGATCCGCCGGCTCTGCCATGAGCACGGCTGCCCCGAGCCGCAGTTGCGCTGGGACAACGGCTTGTGGGTGGAGTTTCGGTATTTACCGGAGCACAGGCTTCCTGCCGGTCTGGTCAGCCCGGAAGTCACCGGGGAAGTTGCCGGCGCCGGGGAAGTCACCGGGGAAGTTGAGCGGCTGGTACTCGAGCTCGAGGGGCAAATGAGTCGCGTACGGCTCCAGCAGGCCCTGGGCCTTCGGCATCAAGACCACTTCAGAGACAGCTACCTGATTCCAGCCTTGCGTGCCGGCCTCGTGGAATTGACCATTCCGGAGAAGCCCACAAGCAGCAAGCAGCAGTACCAGCTGACGACCCGAGGCCAGGTGCTGCGGGCAAAACTGCTGAAGGAGAACGGTGTATGAACCGCGGCGGCCAACCCGAGCGCGTGTTGCCCGGCGCTCCGGTCATGTTAGCCTAGAGCTAGGAGGCCGCCATGCAACACCGTTTGACCATTGATTACGGCGACGATGTCCTCTTCAGTAGTGGCCTGACGCGTGGAGCCTTCGACGAAGAGGCCCGCTTCCTCCTTGCCGCGAAGCTCTACGAAGTAGGCCGGCTGAGCTCGGGCCTCGCCGCAAAGCTCTGCGGGAAAGGCAGGGTGGACTTTCTCCTCGCCCTCCCGCGGATCGGCGTTGCCATGAGCAACCTCCAGCCCGAGGATCTCGACTCCGAGGTGGAGTTCATGCGGCGTGGCTGAACCAATCGTCGTGAAAACTTGTGGCCCATCAAACTCCATTTGGCTTTGCCTTGATGAACGCCTCGCCCCAGGCTGCAACCCAAAGAGCTTTCTGGGTCCGCGCCGACGCTCAGGCGATCAGCTATAGAGGCGACCGATACGGCCTAAACTCACCGCTTCGTTCATGAAATCTGGGTTCGGGTGCTGACCGCGCGGGGGTCCCCAGGGGGAACCGCGCAGGGCAAAAACTGACAAGCAATCGGTCATCTGCTCCAGCCCCCAGTTGATCAACTCTTGGCTGATGACCTCAAGACCCGCGGCCTGGCAGAAGTCGCCAAACAACGCTGCCGACATGCTCTCGGCTCGCCAATGACGGTTGGTGAAGGGCAGGCGGCCCTGCTCGTCTTTCAAGCTGGCAAGGTTCGAGTGGTGGATGAAACCCACTCCGCCCGGGCGCAGCTTGGCGCTCAGCTGCTGCAGGTAGGCGGCAAGCACCTCGGCCTCTGCGTGGACCAACGAATCAAAGCTGAACACGAAATCGACCGAGCGATCGGCGACCATGGCCAAGGATCTGCCGTCATTGACGTGGTAGAGGATGTGGTCGGCCGCGCGGAAACGTTCCCGGCAAGCCGCAATACAGCGTTCGGTCAGGTCGACGATTTCGAGGGTCTGACAATGGTCTTTGAGGTAATGAGTGAACCGGCCAAAGCCCGGCGCAATCTCCAGAATGTGGTTGGCGGGTAAGAAACGCAGCAGGCGGGGGTAGAGTGTCCCATGCCACAAGTAGGGAGTTCCTCCCCACACTTCCGACCACTCGTCACCGCGATCTTTCCAGTCGTAAGTCTGCCAGCGGTTGATGTTCTCTTCGATCGTGGCCATGGATCTCCCTGCATCAGCTCGGGCAAAATCTGCTCGTGGACTGTCCTGCTGTCCTCGCTGTGCTATCTAGGTAGGTTGCAATTGTTGGGCTCGCGCAGCAGACCCCGTTCCTCGGTCATGATAACAAAGCGTGAGGTGCCTTCGGGTTCCGCGATCCAGTTCGGCGAGCGCAGGAGCCAGAAAGGAGCGCCGCCCAGCTCGCAGCAGACCCGTTCCTCCTTGAACAGGGGCCGAGGAGCCAGAGGGGTGAGGTCACTCGCTGGCGAGCACCGCGAACAGCACCGTGGCCTTGGCCACTAGCTGGTCAGCTTGAAAGACTTCACCTTCGGCCACCGCCAAGCGTTTGCCGCGGCGCAGCAGCTTGC
>CAZCOV010000539.1:0-2712 GCA_964499975.1 uncultured Thermoanaerobaculia bacterium | reverse complement strand
AACCCGACCTCGCAGGCTTGGTCCTGCTCGATCAGCAAGACCCGCCGCTCACCGATACCGATGAGAAGGGACTGCGCCGGACCTGCTGGCAGCGCCGTGAAATCGAAAATTACTTGGCCTGGCCCGAAGTCCTCACCGCGTATGCGGCGCGCCTGGCCAACGAACGTGCTGCTGGACCGCTCTTTGCTGCCGGTGAGCGGGACCGGTTGGTGCAAATCATGGAAGCTTGTATTGCTGATCTGATCCCACCGAAGGCCTTGCGCGATCTGACCGACCCTTTCTGGCACAACCGGAAGGCGAGCGACGATGTGCTCGCCCCGATTTTCCAGCAGTTCTTCGACAAACTGAACAGCCCCAACCTGCTGCAGAAGACCGCTTACCACGTTCTCGCGAACCTGGTGCCCAAAGAGCGCCTCGACGCCGAGATCGGCGCCAAGCTGGACCTCATCGTTGCCGTCGCCAAGAGCGCGCGACCGCGGCAGTGAGCGCCGGGCGGATCACATGCCGAAGCGGCTGCGCGCTTCGTCCATGACGGTGTCGTCGATCAGGGTGTGTCCGTTGCTCCGCGCGTAGTGCTCGATGCCCTGCCGCGCCATGGGCCGGACGAATTCGGGGATGTTCGCCAGCCGCGCTTCGGCGCCCGGAGTCCACGCCAAGTCCGAGGTGACTGCTGGGGCTTCGCGGATCATGCCGGCAAAGGGACAGCGGCTCTCCGCAGCCGGCTCGCCCCCACCCGGACCGATCTTCACCCCGAGCGACTGCACCAGCTGGGTTTCATAAGCGTTGGTCAGCATCGCGATCTGGTGGGCGCACGTTGGACAGGCATAAAGCGCCGTGATCGACCCGGCAGCATCGGGCCCGGCACTCTGCAGTTTCATCGGCTCGTCACAGCGGACACAAAGAAATTTCATGGGCAAAACTCCGGTCGGTTAGCGCGAATCGCCGTTGCGCGAATCGCCGTTGCGCGGATCGCCGTTGCGCGGATCGCCGTTGCGCGGATCGCCGTTGAGGAGATCATGCTGAAAGCTGGGTCAAGAGTCGCTGGGCAACCGCCGCGATGGCGCGAAGCGGCAAACTGTCCGCGGCGAGCGGGACGGGCCAGCCGCGATCGCAGTGGTCTGCGAGTGCGGGATCAAAAGGCACTTCGCCCAGGCAGGGAATGCCGAGGGACGTCTGGGGCGCGGGAAACAGTGGACGGATCTCGCCACAGGCGCGGCAGAAATAGCCCGCCATGTTCAACACGTAGCCGAGCACATGGTCACCCGCATCGTCGGGAATCGCGGCAATCGAGCGGGCGACCACTCCATGCGCCAATTCCGACGGGATGGTGACCAGCAGCAGGCGCGTGCGCGGGTCGAGAAATTGGACGAAGTGGCGGGTGCGGTCAGCGCCCGGCGGCAAATCCACGAGCAGAAAGTCGAGTTCGCCCCACGCCACGCTGGCGAGGAGCTGCGCGAGCAACGTGAATTCCTTGATCGCACGCCAAGTGTAGTCGTCCCCCGGCGCCACGCTGGAAAGCTCGATGGGACGCGCGGCGGGTAACACGCTGCCCAAAGACAAGACGCCGATCCCGTCGGCGCGACGCGGCAAAGTCAAAAAGCTGCGGCCGTCGGGCACCCAGGGCACCGCTGCGAGCCCCGCGAGGTGGGCCTGGCAAGGACCGTTCAAGTCGCCGTCGAGGATGGCGACCGTGCGCCCGGCCTGACGCAATGCCTGAGCGAGCGCCATGGTCAGCGTGCTCTTGCCCACGCCGCCTTTACCCGAGCCGATCGCGATCAAGTGGCGAACCCCGGTCAAGGCCGCCGCAATCGCCTGCTTTTGCGCCACCACTTGCCCGACGATGTCAGAGCCGCCGTCGCCCACGATGTCATGGTAAGTTTTCATCGATCCCGCTCGCCGTCATCCGGTCTGGTCTATCGCTGGTTGCAACTGAGTCCATCGCATGAGTCCATCGCATGAGTCCATCGCATGAGTCCATCGCAACTGAGGCTATCGCGGCTGAGGCTATCATGAGGCGGGCAACTCGATCGTGAACACCGTGCCTTGCGGTGGGTTGTCTTCGACCCGGATCGCGGCAAAATTGTCGGTGATGATCCGGTGGACGATCGCAAGCCCCAAACCGGTGCCCCGCCCTTTGGTGGAAAAGTACGGCAAGAACAGCTTTTCTTTGTCTTCAGGGCGAATCCCGGTGCCGGTGTCGGCAATGCGGAGCAACACGTTGCCGTTTTGGGCTGCGGAGAAGACCGTGACCTCTCCCGGCGGCTGGGTGGCCTCGAGCGCGTTGTCGAGCAGGTTGATCAACACGCTCTTGAGCTGTTCTGGGTCGAAACGCACACTGCTCGCCGCTGGATCGACCTGGTCGCTGACCTTGACCCCAGGTTTCAAATCGACATACAGCTTGAGGGTGTCAGCCACCAGCTCGCGCAAGTCGATCACCCGCGGCCGTGGGCGTGGCATGCGGGCAAAATGCGAGAACTCATCGACCATGTTCTTGAGACTCGCAACTTCGCGGCTGATGATCTCGACCCCTTCTTCGAGCACCTTGCCCAGCTGCGGATCTCCCTGATGGTGCTTCTTGAGCAAGCGCTCGGCGGTCAATTTGATTGGGGTCAGCGGATTCTTGATCTCATGCGCGATCCGCCGCGCCACTTCGTTCCAGGTCGCCATCTTTTGGGCTTGCATCAGCTCGGTCAAATCTTCGAGGAACACCAC
>CAZCOV010000538.1:0-2740 GCA_964499975.1 uncultured Thermoanaerobaculia bacterium | reverse complement strand
GCCCGACGATCAGCCGCATCTGGCCCCAATCTGGGCGCCAGAAATGTGAATTTATTGATGCGTCGACCCTTAGTCTTTGGCGGGCTGGCGGGGATGGCGGGTGCGGCGACGCGGGAGGTGCTCTGGGCGCTGGCGATTCACTCCCGCGCTGGCTGAGGGTCGAGCCAGCGGGTGATCACGGTCACATCTTGGGGCAAGAACGGGTTTTGACCCGCAAGGTCTTCAGGCACCCCGCGGACGATTTCCTGCATCCGACAGCTCTGGCTCGCCAGCACCTCTCCGAGATAGCTGAAGGCAGGACGGGGGTCGAGCTCGCCACAGGTGAAGATGTCGGCGGCAACATAGCCTTGTTCCGGCCAGGTGTGGATCGACAAGTGGGATTCGGTGATCACCACTGCGCCGCTCACCCCCTGCGGGGCAAAACGGTGAAATGAGTACCCCAGGACCGTTGCCTTGATCAGCGCGGCAGCCTGGAGCAGGTGGGCTGCGATGCGGTCGACATCGTTGAGCAGTTGACGATCGCAAGCATAAAACTCGGCGATCAAATGACGACCCAGGGTTTTCACACTCATTTTCTCCAATCCAATTTCCAATTCATTCTCCAATCCATTTTCTCCCGCGCGGACCTTCTAGCCCACGCTTATAATCTCGCGCACGTTCCGCGGACGGCATTCCGCGGGCAGTGGACGGGAAAAATAACACCCAAGGCCGGGTCAAGATGCCGGGCAAAGTGCCAGTCGGATCTGGCCCGACAGCTGACGACCGCGCCGGAGAGCGATCATGACCTGCAAGTATCCACCTGTTGCACCTGTTGTTCCGTTGGTTGTTCTGCTCAACCTGGTTCTGCTCGCCGCTGTCAAGTTCAGCCCGGCTTGGGGTGCCGCCCCCCGGGCAGAGCCTCCGGCCGCGACTGCCCAGACCCCGGCACCAACTGCTGCCACCGCCCGACGCGACGTCCATTCCTTTGCCCGTCCCGAAGAAGTCCGCGTCGAACACTTAGATTTGGACGTCACGGTCGATTTTGCCCGCCGCACCCTGCGCGGACGCGCGTCCTTGCGGCTGCGCAACTTGACCGGTGCCACCCATTTGCACCTGGACACCCGCGATCTCACGATCCAGGGCGTCAGCCGCGATGGCCAGCCGACCCCGTTTGCCCTGGGCGCCGAGGTGCCTTTTCTCGGCCGCGAGCTCATCGTGGAGATACTGCCCGAAACCCAGGTTATTCACCTCGATTATGAGACCCAGCCGCAAGCCGCAGCCCTGCAGTGGCTGACCCCCAGCCAGACCGCAGGCGGTCAGCATCCCTTCTTGTTCACCCAGTCCCAAGCCATTCTTGCCCGCACCTGGGTGCCTTGCCAGGACACCCCGTCCGTGCGCATGACCTACCGCGCCACCGTCCGGGTGCCGCCCCACCTGTGGGCGGTGATGAGCGCTGAAAACAGCACGACCCGCACCCCCGACGGGATTTATCGCTTCCACATGCCGCAGCCGATCCCTTCGTACCTGCTCGCTCTCGCGGTGGGCGACCTGGCATTCCGCCCGCTGGGAGCGCGCACCGGGATTTACGCCGAACCTTCCGTGATCGACCGCGCGGCGCACGAATTCGTCGAAACCGAAGACATGCTGACCGCGGTCGAAGCGCTTTACGGACCCTATCGCTGGGGGCGCTACGACATGATCGTGTTGCCGCCGAGTTTTCCTTTTGGCGGCATGGAGAATCCGCGCCTTACTTTTGTCACGCCCACTCTGTTGGCCGGCGATCGCTCCTTGGTCTCTTTGATCGCGCACGAACTCGCGCACTCGTGGTCCGGCAACCTGGTCACCAACGCCACCTGGAACGACTTCTGGTTGAACGAAGGATTCACCGTCTACTTGGAACGCCGGATCATGGAAGCCCTGAAAGGCAAGGACTACGCCGACATGTTGGCCATCCTCGGCCGGCAAGACCTCGAGGCTGAACTCGCGCGGCAAGGTCCGCACAGCCCGGACACCCGCCTTGCCCTCGACCTCACCGGCCGTGACCCTGACGACTCCGGTTCGGATATCGCGTATGAGAAGGGCTACTTCCTGCTGCGTCTGCTCGAAGAAAAACTCGGTCGCGCCCGCTTCGACGCTTTTCTCAAGGGCTATTTCGCGCGCAATGCCTGGAACTCCTTGACCACTGCCGAGTTCCTCGCCCAGCTTGAAGCCGAGCTGGGGCCGGCCATCACCCAGGCCGGAGTCGACGTCCGCGCCTGGATCCACCAGACCGACCTGCCAGCGGAGTTGCCGCAAGTGGTTTCCCGCGCTTTTGCCCAGGTCGAAGCGCAGATCGCGGCCTGGCGCGCCGGCACTCCGGCGACGTCGCTCGCGGTGGCTGGTTGGAGCACCCACGAATGGCTCCACTTCCTGCGCAAATTGCCCGACCAGATCACCTCCGCGGACCTCGAACAGCTCGACGCGGCTTTTGCTTTTACCCGCACTGGCAATGCCGAGATCCTCAACGAGTGGCTGCTCCGTGCGATCGACCATCGCTACCAACCGGCCTACCCTGCATTGCGGGAATTTCTACTCCGGGTTGGCCGGCGCAAGTTCCTGCGTGTGCTCTACCAACGTCTCGTCGACACCGAACAGATCCAGCTGGCGCGCGAGATCTACGCCCAAGCGCGGCCGGGCTATCACTCGGTGGCAGCGAGCGCGGTCGACGACATCTTGAAGTAGCTTAGGGTCGACGCAGCAATAAATTCACATTTCTGGCGCC
>CAZCOV010000537.1:0-2757 GCA_964499975.1 uncultured Thermoanaerobaculia bacterium | reverse complement strand
AACGGCATGTGGCAGCGGCTGGATTCGCGCTCAACTGCGGGACCGGCTTGCTTCTTGGTGCCGACGAAGAGTACCAGCGAGCCTTGAGCGGCCACTTGGGCTAAGTACTTCTTGGCGCGGAGCAGGCCACGAATGGTCTCCCGCATGTCGATAATATGAATCCCATTCTTGCGGGCATAAATGTACGGCGCCATTTTGGGATTCCACCGGCTTGCCCGGTGACCGAAATGGACCCCCGCCTCCACTAACTCATTGACCAAAGTCTGTGACACGACGCAGTTGCTCCCATGCTCCAGACCGGGACCTGCGGACCGATGACTGGCCAGCACAGAGCGCTGCCGCGCAGCACTCTTCGCCCGAACACTGGAAAGTTAAATGAGGCAAGGGGTTACGGCGAAAACTCCGATTTCCCCCGCCGACTCGAATTCCCTAGAGTAACGGTCCTTGGGAACACGGTCAACGGCTGGCGGCAGATGCTCGTTGGGTGGGGTGCAACTCGCAGTTTGCGCCGCAGGCCCGTTTGTGTAAACAGAAGGGGGGTGAATTCTGTCGGCTGGAGCCGGCGGAGCGTGAAGCTGGTGAAGGGAGGGAGCCAAGGATGGCATTTAAGAAGCAAGTACAGTCGCGGCTGGTGGAGTTGGCGCGGGATGTTTTGGCCGAGGAGCGGTTGCTGGCAGCGTCTGATCCAGGAGGACAGTCGCTGTTTGCGGCGTTGGAAGATGCCGCGGTGGAAATCGGAGATGCGTTGACGCGGGAGTTGCTGCAGCAGGAGCTAGCGGCCCAGCCAGAGGCCGCTTGCCAGTGTCCCACGTGCGGTGAGGCCGGGCTGCAAAAGCAGGAGCGGCAACGGTCGATTCAAACCCGTCGCGGTCTGGTGGACGTGACGGAAATCGAGTGCTACTGCCGGCGCTGTCGCCGGTCTTTTTTTCCCTCAGTGCAAAGCGTTGGGACTGGACCCTGACTATGACCTGAGCCCGGCCGTGTGGCGGAAGGTGGTCTATGCGGGAACCCAGGCGGCCAGCTTCGAGCAAGCCGCACGCGATCTGGCGCAATTGGCGGAACTGGACATCTCGGATCAGCGCGTACGGCGG
This sequence comes from uncultured Thermoanaerobaculia bacterium, assembly GCA_964499975.1. Taxonomy (GTDB): domain Bacteria; phylum Acidobacteriota; class Thermoanaerobaculia; order Multivoradales; family J023; genus CAZCOV01. The sequence continues at coordinate 1,666 of CAZCOV010000537.1, read as the reverse complement.
GCGACGATCCGCGTTGGCAACGAACGCGTCCAAGAGCGCGATCAGCAAACGGCCGCTCATCAAGCGCTTTCTTTGCCTGAGCAGCGCACGAGTCCTGTAGCGCTGACGCCTCAGGTAGCCTGTGTCGAGATGGATGGTGGGCGGATGCAGATTCGAGAGCGTGGCGCAGAGGGGGAAGAGCCGACGAGCGATGGTTTCTGGCGGGAGATGAAAGTTGGCTGCCTGACGACCATGACCCGTGAAGTCCACACTCAAGACCCTTGTCCTGAGTTGCCGGCGGCCTTTACCGACCGGGAGAAAATGGCCAAAATCGCTCGGGAAATTAAAGGATTTTCAAGTGAAGCGGCCCCGGTGGCAGAGGCCGCCGAAGCGGCTGAGCCCGAGGCGGACGGTCGTGCTGGCCGGCCTCAGCCGCTGGCCCGCAGCGTGGTGGCCACGCGCCGCGGCGTGGACGAGTTCGGCCCGCTCTTGGCGGCTGCGGCGTGGTCGCGGGGCTTTGCCGCCGCATTGGCGAAGGCCTTTGTGGCCGACGGCTCAGAAGCGAACTGGGGCGTGCATCGGCGCTGGTTCTCGGACTACGTGCCGATTCTCGATTTCGTGCATGCGCTGTGTTACGTGTATGCTGCCGCGCAGGCGGGACGTTCGTCCGAGGAAGGTTGGGCTGTCTATTGCCAATGGGCCCAGTGGGTCTGGAGCGGCCAGGTGCAGCAAGTGATTGCGGCCCTCCAGCAGCGGCTCCAGGAACTGGGAGAGCCGGACGCCTCTGAACCGGATAGCGCGCCCCGGAAACAGATCGGCAAGACGCTCGGCTATCTCCAAAACCAGTGTCAGCGGATGCAGTACGATGAGTACCGCAAAGCGGGCTTGCCGATTACCAGCAGCGGCGTGGAGTCCACGATCAAACGGATCAATCGCCGCGTGAAAGGGAGCGAGAAGTTCTGGTCTGTCGGAGCGGAAGCCCTGCTGACCCTCACGGCCGACCACCTCAGCGACACGCCTACGCTGGCCCACTTCTGGCGCGACCGCCACCACCGCCTAACCGGCATGCGCTGCTATCAGCAGGCGGCCTAAAATCACAAAGTGCGAGTTACACCCCGTTGGGTGGGAGGTGCCTGGTGCCTTGGCGCGGTAAGCATCTTCCTCAGCGCCGCCCCCTGCCCGGCGAAAAGCGCCCCGTGCCATTAGATGGGCCGCGAAGAAGAAACCGGTCAGGCCCGCCTGCAGCGCATAAAGCAAGCTGCAGCTCAGCCGGGCGAGCGCAAGAAGGCAGTACCCCCAAGGGGATTTGAACCCCTGTTACCGGACTGAGAACCCGGGGTCCTGGGCCGCTAGACGATGGGGGCGTCTTTTGCTGCAACGCCAAGCACCACTCACGGCAGGCACTACCCGCCAGCGCGAACCTTGGCATTTGCACGACCTCATTTCATCAGGAAAAACTGAGTTGTCAACCCGCCCGCACGTTCGCGAGCAAGCGGACCCAGCGTTAGCTCAGTGCCGGTGCAGCCGCACCGTGTTAATTTGTGCCGCCCGCCGCGTTGACAGGCTTATTTTTCCCTACAACAATCCAAGGTTTCCAATTTGCCAAGGGCAAGCACCGGCTTGCCCTTCGTTCGTTTAGGCGGCCGATGTTCGCTTTAGGACAGTCGTTGCCGGCCGGAGCGCGCTG
>CAZCOV010000536.1:0-2803 GCA_964499975.1 uncultured Thermoanaerobaculia bacterium | reverse complement strand
CCCCGCCAGCCCGCGCAAAGCCGAGTGGGCGACCGTGGCATTGTCCCACTTGCCGCGAAACAGCGCGTCCACCGCCGCCAGCTTATCCGGCCACAGCCCCCGACAAAACGATTCCCCCACGGCCCAAGACATCAGCGCCAGCCCCGCGTAGCCCGTGATGTTGAAGATCAAGATCCACAGCGAAACCAGCCATGTCGTCTGCTCGCGGGTCAGAAATCCGGGGTTGACGCCTGAAGCCAGGCCGCTCCCGGCGAGCGCCAGGAAGGCCAGTCCCGCAAACCAAAACAGGAAGAAGAACTGAACCCCTCGCCGCACTCCCAGCTGTCCATCGTGGTAGCGCTTGAGGAATGGGATCACCACGAATGGCAGCAGGAAGTACAAGGCGAACAGGCGGCTGATCTCGAAGAACTGGACCTGGCGAAAAAAAGGTTGGATTTCGCTCTCGCGCTGATCGTCGAACCAGAAACCAAAGCCGACAAGTTCCTCGCCCACGAAACGGACTTCCATGCCATAAGGAAAGTCCTTGCCGAGCAACGCCTCGTGCCACACATAGCGCACCCGCAGGACTTTCTTGTTTTGGTCGACTTCGTGGACGAGTTGGGGTTCGGGTTGAAACTCGGCCAGGGCATGCCCTTGCCGGGTGATGACCTCGGTTGCTCGGGCCACGGCTTGCGTGGGGTCCAGCGTGCCGGGAGCCTCGCTTGGGGGGGTGGCTGGCACCTGCCGGAGCAAGCTGATCACTTCCCCGGTGCGGGAAATGCGCGCACGATAACGCCACTCACCCGTCAAGGCCCCCGCGGGATAAACCAGCACGTCCCACACCAGCAGCCGGCGCGCCAGCTGGCTCTGCTGCAAGCCGTCGCGATCTGCGCGCTGTCCGAGCAGCATCTGGAGGCGCCGTTCGATGTTGACGTTGCCCAAAATTTCAACCGTGATGTAAGGATCCTGCACGGGTTCGCCGAGGTCGCGCAAGCGTTCGAGCGCGATCGCTTGGGCTTCGTCGCGGGTGATTTCCCAGGCCGGGGAAAAGAAGGGGAAGATGCGGGGAAAGAGGCTCAGGAGCAGCCAGACACTGCACAGGCCGACGAGCGACCAGACGATAATGGGGCGTCCCTGTTGCATGATTTGCTGGGCCAACGACCCCGCGCGTCGCTGACCTCGACGATCCTCTACCCTCCCTACGCGAAAGCCAGGCGCCAGGTTCTAGCGAGTGACTTATATCGCTACGCGAATGTGTAGCCGGGGAGGGCAGGCACGGGGGCCTGCCCCTACGGGAACGTCAGAATTGCCCTGTGCTCAGAGATTGCCCACGATCGCGTCAGCAAACTCCGAGGTTTTGAGCAGGGTGGCTCCCTGCATCTGCCGCTCCAGGTCGTAAGTCACCCGCTTCTGCGAAATGGTCGCGCCGAGCGCCCGCTCGATCGCCTCAGCCGCTTCGCGCCAGCCCAACCAGCGCAAAAGCATCACGCCAGAGAGGATCAGCGACCCTGGGTTGACCTTGTCTTGGCCGGCGTACTTGGGAGCGGTCCCATGGGTGGCCTCAAACAGGGCGAGCCCGTCGCTCTCGTTACTGCCTGGCGCCAGCCCCAGACCCCCCACTTGGGCGGCGAGTGCGTCCGAGAGGTAATCGCCGTTCAGGTTGGTGGTGGCGATCACTTCGTACTCGTCCGGCCGCAGCAAGACCTGCTGGAACATGGCGTCGGCAATGCGATCCTTGATCACGATCTTGCCGGCTGGCACCTTGCCCCCATGGCTCTCGTAGAGCTCCTGCTCGGTGATGGTTTGGGCCCCAAACTCCTCGCGCGCCAGCTCATAACCCCAGTCCTTGAAGCCACCTTCCGTGAACTTCATGATGTTGCCCTTGTGGACCAGGGTGACGCTCTTCCTTCCCTGATCGAGGGCATAAGCGATGGCCTTGCGCACCAGACGCTTGCTGCCATAAATCGAGATCGGCTTGATTCCAATCCCGCTGTCCGGTCGGACCTCTTTGCCGAGCTCGCTGTGCAGGAAGGAGATCAGCTTCTGCGCGGCAGCTGAACCCGCTTGCCATTCGATTCCGGCATAGACGTCTTCCGTATTTTCGCGAAACAGCACCATGTCGACCTTGTGCGGCTCATGCACGGGCGCGGGAACCCCGGCATAGTGCTTGACCGGACGCACACAGGCGTAGAGGTCGAGGACCTGGCGCAAGGTGACGTTCAGGCTGCGAATCCCGCCGCCGACCGGGGTGGTCAAGGGGCCTTTGATCGCAGCGCGAAAGTGGCGGATCGCCGCAAACGAATCTTGCGGGATCCACTCATCCGTGAGTTGCTTGGCTTTCTCGCCCGCGAGGATCTCCATCCAAGCGATCGAACGCGCTCCGCCGTAAGCTTTGAGAACCGCGGCGTCAAACACCTTACGGCTCGCGCGCCAGATATCCGGACCAATTCCGTCACCTTCGATGAAGGGTACGATGGGCCGGGCGGGAACTTCGAGCCTGCCGTCTTGCCAGTGGATCTCTTGCCCGTCGGCAGGTGGTTTGAAGAATTCTTGAGTGTTCAAGGCTAAAAACCTCCTTATTCCATCTGAGAATCTGATCAGCCAGCGCGTCGACGCCCCAACGCACGAACTACCATCCAGGGCCAAGTCAAACGCAGCTTACGGGACATTCAAGGATTGCCCAAAGTATTGTCCAACAACTTTTGTCCCAAGTTTTGGGGGAGAGTTCCCCACCGCGAGCGAGCCTATCACAGACGAACGCAGCGTCCGCTTAGGGTCGACGCATCAATAAATTCACATTTCTGGCGCCCAGATTGGGGCCAGA
>CAZCOV010000535.1:0-2803 GCA_964499975.1 uncultured Thermoanaerobaculia bacterium | reverse complement strand
TCATGACGGTATCTTATCCTGGATGACGCTAAAGCGAAGGACTGAGTGTCTGGCCGTCTGGGCGTGCGTCGAGCGGGCTGATATCATGGTTTCATGAATTTGCACTCCACCCGTTCCAATAGCCGTCCCAAGCAGCAACGGCGGACTCAGCAGCGCGACGCGATCAAAGATGCGCTCGCTGTGGCGGGGCGTCCACTCAGTCCGCTGGAGATCCAGGCCGCTGCCCAAGAGCGGGTCCCCGGGCTGGGGATCGCCACGGTTTACCGCAACATCAAGATCTTGGTCGACGAAGGCTTGGTCCAGGAAGTCGAGCTCCCCGGCGCTCCCAACCGCTACGAACTCGCGGGCAAAGGGCACCATCACCACTTCTATTGCCGCACCTGCCACAGCGTTTTCGAGGTCGAAGCTTGCCCGCAGGGTCTGCGCGACCTCGCTCCCAGCGGCTTCGCACTGGAAGGCCACGAAATTACCCTTTACGGAATTTGCCGGACTTGCAACGATAACACTTCTAAGTAGATATAAGGGAGGGCAGGCACGGGGGCCTGCCCCTACGCGTAGCTGTCCCAGAGGACGTCGCCGGCACCTTGTCGCAAATTCTCGTAGCGGGCCATGACGAAGAGGGCGTCGGAAAGACGATTCAAGTAGGGAATGGTGTGGCCGCCCACCGGTTCTTGGCGCGAAAGCGCGAGGGTGTCGCGCTCGGCGCGCCGGCACACGCTACGGGCGACGTGGAGTTGCGCCGCGCCCAAGCTGCCGCCGGGCAGGATGAAGTTGGCCAGGGGTTCCAGTTCCAAAGACAGCTCGTCCATCAGCTGCTCCAGGAAAACCACGTGCCGTGGTTCGATTTGGGGCACCTTGAATTTCTGCTTGTCCGCTTCCAGGATGCACAGATCCGAACCCAAGTGGAAAAGGTCGTTTTGGACGCGCTTTAGCGGTGCGACCAAACGTTCGGTCAGCCCGCACGCCAGGGCCACCCCGAGCTGTGAGTTGAGTTCATCGACCGTCCCGTAAGCGCTGACCCGCAGCGACTCTTTGGCCACCCGTTGACCACCACCTAAACCGGTGGTCCCATCATCCCCGGTGCGGGTGTAGACTTTGGTGATTCGGGGCATGGGTTCTCCTCGCTAAAAGGTCGAGCATGAGGGGTAGACGAGCAGGCAGATCGCCAGCCGGGGCATTGTAACGGACCCAACGCCCCAGAAGGGATCGCGATGTTATACCGCTTTGCCGCAGACCGCCTGGTCAGACCCCAAGCCATGCGCGGTGTGCGTCCACCCGCGGTGGCTGGGCTTTTCTACCCGGAGGACCGGCATGAACTCCGGAGCTTGGTCGATCGCTTGCTCGCCCAAGCCGAGGTCCCGGTCGATTTGCCAACTCCCAAGGCGGTCATCGCACCTCATGCCGGCTACATGTATTCTGGCCCGATCGCGGCCAACGCCATGGCCCCATGGCGCGCGCTCGCGGGTCAAGTCGAGCGGGTGGTGATCGCAGGGCCGTCTCACCGCGTGGCTTTCCGCGGCCTGGCTTTGCCTGCTGCGGATCGCTTTGTGACGCCGTTGGGAGAGGTCGCGCTCGACCTCGACGCGGCCGCCCTCTTGCGCGATTTGCCGCAAGTCAAAATCGACGCAGCGCCGCACGCAGAAGAGCACGGGATCGAAGTGGAACTCCCCTTCCTGCAGCAGGTGCTCGGCACTTTCCAGCTGCTCCCGCTGGTGGTCGGCGATGCGAGCCAACACCAGGTCGAGGCGGTGCTGGCCCGGCTTTGGGGCGGTCCTGAGACCCTGTTCGTGATCAGCTCGGACCTGTCCCACTTCTTGCCTTATGCCAGCGCGCAACAAGTCGACCGCCAAACCGTGGATCAGGTTGTGCGTCTCGACGGCACGCTCACCCCTGATCAGGCTTGCGGTGCGTACCCCATCAATGGCTTCTTGCCCCTGGCCCACAAGCATCGGCTGCAACCCCGCTTGCTCGACTTGCGCAATTCGGGCGACACCGCCGGAGATCGGCAGCGGGTCGTCGGCTACTGCGCGGTAGCCTTCGCGGAGAACTGAAATGACCGTGAAAAATTCCCTCCCGCGTGCGCATTGCAAGTTGTTGCTCGACATTGCGAAGCAGGCGCTGGTCGCGGCGGTGATGGAACATGCCGGACGCCAAAACGGCAGCCCGCCGCTCGACGATGCCGTGCTCGCCCAAAACCCCTGGCTGACGGCGCGCACCGCCACTTTCGTCACCCTGCGCCGCGGCAACGAACTCCGCGGCTGCATGGGCACGGTCGAAGCCCGTCAGCCGCTGCTCGCGGATCTCCGCCACAACGCCAGTGCCGCAGCCTTGCACGATCCCCGTTTTCAGCCGGTCGGGCCGGACGAACTGACCACGATCGAAGTCGAGGTGTCCCTGCTCTCGGCGCTTGAACCCCTGTCCTATCGCAACGAAGCTGAGGCCATCGCCCAGCTGCGTCCGGGAGAGGACGGCGTCCTGTTCGAATTTCGCGACCACCGCAGCACCTTTCTGCCCCAAGTGTGGGAGAGCCTGCCCGATCCCCTCGACTTTCTCGCCCGGCTCAAGCAGAAAGCCGGACTCAAGCCCAACTTCTGGCATCCTGAGATCCGACTTTACCGTTACACCGTGAGCAAGATCCAGGAGTCTGACTTCGCCTAGCACGGAGGGCAGGCACAGGGGCCTGCCCCTACGGGAACGTCAGAATTGCCTGACGGTCCAGGTGGGATTGCAACTGTGTACGTCGGCAGCACGGAGGGCAGGCCCAGGGGCCGGCCCCGACGGGGACGTAAGAATTGCCAGGCCG
>CAZCOV010000534.1:1035-2821 GCA_964499975.1 uncultured Thermoanaerobaculia bacterium | reverse complement strand
CAGCGGTTGGGGCTCGAGGCTTATGCGAGCGATTTGAACCCGGTGGCGGTACTGATCAACAAGGCGATGATCGAGATCCCGCCGAAGTTTGCGGGTCGGCCGCCGGTGAACCCGGAAGCTCAGCAAAAATTCCTGGGAACGCGGCCGTCCCGGCCGCATAAGGCGTGGCACAGCCGTTGCTATTTACCTCATTTCGATGAGCCCGGCCAGATTCAATCGATCACCTTTCGGTTGGCCGACTCGGTACCGGCAGAGGTCATCGCAGCGTGGAAGCAGGAGCTTTCTTTGCAAGGCGGCGAAGCCGCGAGCGACCCGCGTTGCGGCAAGCTGCGCGAGAAGGTCGAGCGCTATGCTGATCAGGGGTGTGGAGAATGCTGGTTGCGTGATGAGCGTGTGGCGGAGCAGGTGGAAAATGCGTTGCTGCATTTCGATGGTGAGCGGTATCGGTTGCTGGCGTGGTCGATCATGCCGAATCACGTGCATGTCTTGATCGAGACGTTCGCGGGTTTTCCGCTGGGTGACGTAGTGCATTCGTGGAAGTCGTTTTCCGCAAAGGAAGCGAACAAGCTGCTGGGGAGGGTTGGTGAGTTATGGATGCCGGATTATTTTGATCGGTTCATTCGAGATGAGCAGCATTTGGCGGCGGTGAAGGAGTACATCGAGCAGAATCCCGTGAAGGCGGGTTTGGTGGAGTCGGCTGGGGATTGGCGTTTTGGGAGCGCGTTTTCTGGAAGAAGGGGGGAAGAAGATGCGGGCGGGACGCCCGCGGTCCCAGGGTTTTCGGGCGGGACGCCGGACCCAGGGTTTTGGCGTGGAGCCCAGGGGCTGGCTGAGGACGTTCGTTACTACGGTCGTTGGATGCGCGACGAGGCGGAGAAGCGGATCGGGCATCTCTACCCGAAGGTCGAAGTGACGGCGGAGATGGCGCGCGAACGGCCGGATTTGAAGCCTTACGTTGGGAAGAAGCTCACGGTGATCGCGTGGCTTTGGGCGCGGACGGTGCGCAGCCCGAACCCGGCTTTTGCGCAGGTTGAGGTGCCGCTGGCTTCGACGTTCATGTTGTCGACAAAGCCCGGCAAGGAAGCATGGGTCGAGGTCCTACCTGGGAACGCGGCCGTCCCGGCCGCAAAGCCAGCGGGCGAGACCGTACCTGGGAACGCGGCCGTCCCGGCCGCAAAGCCAGCGGGCGAGACGCCCGCGCTCCCAGGCTACAGCTTCGCGGTGAGAGTGGGAAAGCCGAAAGACGCCGAGGCAGCGAAAAATGGGACGACGGCAGGGAAACGAAGCGCTTTTCGTTGTTTGATGTCGGGTGTGCCGATAGCGTATCCTTACATCCGCGCGGAAGGAAAAGCTGGGCGAATGGGGACGCGATTGATGGCGATCGTGGCAGAAGGGGAACGGGGGCGTATTTACCTTCCACCAACGGAATTCATGGAGTCGGTTGCGCGACAGGCAAAGCCTCTTTGGAAACCGCATAATCCGCTGCCTATCAACTCACGCGACTTCAAGACGCCCAATTACGGGTTAGCAACATTTGCCGACCTCTTCACAGATCGGCAGCTGGTGGCGTTGACGACTTTTGCGGATCTAGTGCGGGAGGCTTCACCCTCTGACCCTCTCTCCATGGCTGGAGAAGGGGGTCGGGGGGGTGATGCCTACGCCAACGCATTAGCAGTTTACTTGACGTTCGCGCTTAGTCGGTCGGCTGACCGAGGCTCAAACATTTGCTCATGGGATCACAGTCCAAAAATGGAAGCGCTGCGAAATACCTTCGGAAGGCAGGCCA
>CAZCOV010000534.1:0-1025 GCA_964499975.1 uncultured Thermoanaerobaculia bacterium | reverse complement strand
CCCGATGACCTGGGACTTTGCAGAAGGGAACCCCCTCTCAGAGTCGAGCGGCAACTGGATGAATAACATCGAATGGGTTGCCAAGGCTATTTCGGCTCTGCCCGCTTCACACAGAGGCCTAGCCTTGCAGGCAAACGCTTCAGATCAAGATGTTTCCCAGGATCGTATTATCTCCACTGATCCGCCCTACTACGACAACATTGGCTACGCCGACCTCTCCGACTTCTTCTACGTCTGGCTCCGCCACTGCCTGAAACCCATTTTCCCCGACCTCTTCGCCACCCTTGCTGTTCCCAAAACCGAAGAACTCGTCGCCACCCCATACCGCCACGGAACCAAAGAAAAAGCCGAAACCTTTTTCCTCGACGGCATGACCCAGGCCATGCAGCGGCTCGCTGAACAAGGCCATCCCGCCTTCCCGGTCACCATCTACTATGCTTTCAAGCAGGCCGAGAACCAAAGTGCGGATGGGGCTGCCAGCACCGGCTGGGAAACTTTTCTCGGAGCCGTGATCCGCGCTGGGTTCTCGATCAGTGGCACTTGGCCGATACGTACCGAGTTGAGCAACCGTATGATCAGTTCCGGAACGAACGCCCTGGCCTCCAGCATCGTCCTCGTCTGTCGCAAGCGCCCGGAGAACGCCCCCAACATCACCCGCCGCGACTTCGTCGCCGCCCTCAAAGCCGAGCTTCCCGCTGCCCTCATCCACCTCCAGCGCGCCAACATCGCCCCGGTCGACCTCGCCCAGGCCGCGATCGGCCCCGGCATGGCGGTTTACACCCGCTACGCGCAAGTGCTCGACGCCGCCGGCACCCCGGTCTCGGTGCGCGAAGCGCTCGCGCTGATCAACGAGACCCTCGACGAAGCGCTCGCCGAGCAGGAGGGCGACTTCGACGCCGACAGCCGCTGGGCGCTCGCCTGGTTCGAGCAATCGGGTTTCAGCGAGGGCGAGTACGGCGTCGCCGAGACCCTCTCGAAGGCCAAAAACACCAGCGTCGACGGCATGGTCAAGGCCGGCATCCTCA
>CAZCOV010000533.1:0-2851 GCA_964499975.1 uncultured Thermoanaerobaculia bacterium | reverse complement strand
GGGCGCCGAGGTGGCGGGAACGGTGGACTGGCCCCGCCGGTTCGACCACATGCAACAGCACACGGCGCAGCATCTCTTGACCGCCGTGGCCGCGGATCGCTTTGGCTGGCAGACCACGTCGTTTCATTTGCAGCCGGAGATCTGCGACATCGAACTCGCTGTCCCCGAACTCGCACCGGCCGACTTGGCCGCCCTCGAAGATGCGGTGGTGGCCGCGATCCAGGCGGACCATTGCGTGCGCACTTTTTGGGTCGACCCAGCGGCCTTGCCCGCGCTCGCGGTGCGCAGCCGCGGCTTGCCTGCGGGGCACCGCGGCGAGGTGCGGCTGGTCGAGATCGGCGAGCTCGACCGCAACACCTGCGGCGGCACCCATGTGCGCTCGACCCGTGAGCTTGAAACCCTCAAGCTGCTCGGCACAGAAGGCATACGCAACGGCACTCGGCTGCGCTGGATCGCCGGAGGCCGGGTGCGCCAACACCTGGCCCGGTCCTTGGCGCACTTGGCTGAGTTGCGTGCGGTGCTGGGCGCGGCGGATGACGAGCTAGTCACGATCGCAGCGCACCAACTCGCCCAACTGAGCGCGGCCCGGCGTCGGGAGAAAGCGCTCGAGCTCCGCCTGGCAGGCGCCATCGCCCAGGACCTGGCCACGCAACCCGCGGAGGTGGTCGACGCCCACTTTCCCGATACCGAAGCGGCTTTTCTGCAAGCCGTGGCCCAGCGCTTCAGCCAGCTCCGCGAGCAAGGCGCTGCCCTGCTCACTGCTGCTGGCGCTAAGGACTGCTTTTTTGTGCTGGCACTGGGGAGAAGCTGCCCGCTCGAAGTCCAGGTCATCGGCCGGGAAGTCGCCGACCTGCTGGGGGGACGCGGCGGTGGGGCCGGACGCTTGTTTCAGGGCAAGGCGTCGCTCGCGCAACGAGAAGCCGCGGTGGCGTTGTTGCGCGTCCGGCAGCTGACTTGACCCGGCCCGCGCTTTCTTACATGCTCTCCCCTCAATTTTCAAGGAGCGCGCGCGGATGAGCGACCGAGCAAAAACCCTGGATCGACGACAGTTTCTGGTGGCTGGCACCCTGGGCACGGGTGCTTTGGGGACGGCGTTAGCCTGGGCTGGGAGCAGCAGCGCAGGCACTTCCCCGTCCACCGCCCCGACGTCTGCGGGAACGACGTCTGCGGCTGACCCCTCCTTCCCACTCAACGAAGTTACGGTGAGCGAGCTGCAAGACCGCATGGCGCGAGGAGAGCTGACCGCAGAGCAGATCACCCAGCTCTACCTCGACCGCATCGCCCAGATCGATCGCCAGGGTCCGACCTTGCGCTCGGTGATCGAAACCAACCCCGAGGCCCTGGAGATCGCGCGTGCGCTCGACCGAGAACGGCAGCAGCAGGGGCCGCGCGGACCCCTCCATGGCATTCCCATCCTGCTCAAAGACAACATCGCCACCGCGGACAAGATGACCACCACCGCAGGCTCGCTCGCGCTCGCGGGGTCGATTCCGGCCAAAGATTCCTTCGTCGCGGCAAAGCTGCGGGCAGCGGGTGCGGTCCTCCTGGGCAAGACCAACATGAGCGAGTGGGCCAATTTTCGCTCCCAGCATTCGAGCAGCGGTTGGAGCGGCCGCGGTGGCCAATGCAAGAACCCTTATGCTCTCGACCGCAACCCCTGCGGTTCGAGTTCTGGCTCAGGAGCAGCGATTGCCGCCAACCTCGCGGCTGTGGCGATTGGCACGGAAACCAATGGCTCGATCGTCTGTCCCGCCAACGCCAACGGGCTGGTCGGGATCAAACCCACGTTGGGGCTGGTCAGCCGCTCACGCATCATCCCCATCGCCCATAGCCAGGACACCGCCGGTCCCATGGCGCGCACTGTGCGCGACGCGGCGATCGTGCTCGGCGCCTTGACCGGGGTCGATGCCGAAGACGAGGCGACCCAGACAAGCGTGGGGCATGCCCACACGGATTACACGGTGTTCCTCGCTGGGGATGGCTTGCGCGGCGTCCGTTTGGGCGTGGCTCGCGCTTTTTTCGGCTTTGATCCCCGCGTCGATGCCTTGATGGAGGCCGCCTTGAAGGCCTTGAGCGGGGGTGGAGCCGTGCTCGTCGACCCGGTCCAGCTGCCCTCCATGTCCGAAGTGAGCGCGGCGGCGGTGCAAGTGCTGAACTACGAATTCAAGGCAGGGCTCAACGCTTATTTGCAAGCCTTGGGTCCTTCCGCCCCGATCCGGTCGCTGCGCGAGCTGATCGCTTGGAACGAGCAGAACCGCGAGCGCGAATTGCCCTACTTTGGGCAAGACCGCTTGCTCACCGCCGAAGAGAAAGGGACTCTCGATGCTCCGGAATATCGGGAAGCCTTGACCAAGGCGAAGCGTCTGACCCAGGCGGACGGGATTGACAAGGTCATGAGCGAGCACCAGCTGGATGCGCTCGTGGGTCCGACCGGCGGACCAGCTTGGCTGACCGATCTGGTCAACGGTGACAACTACAGCGGGGGTAGCTCCACTCCGGCTGCGGTGGCCGGCTATCCCAACATCACCGTGCCAGCCGGTGCAATTTTTGGTCTGCCGGTGGGGATTTCTTTTTTTGGACGCGCTTGGAGTGAACCCACCTTGCTCAAGATCGCCTACGCTTATGAGCAAGCCACCCAGCATCGGCGGCCTCCGCAGTTTCTGCCCTCCGCCGACCTGGGCTGAAATCCCCCAGCCCTCTATGAAATCCTCCAGCTGAAATCCTCAGCTGAAATCCTCCAGCTGTGTGCATGTGCGCACGTTGCACACGTCGGAAGACACTTGCAGGATACCTGGGCGGGTTTCCCGTTCTAACCTATAATCGGGCGATGCGACACCACGTTAATGGCATG
>CAZCOV010000532.1:0-2868 GCA_964499975.1 uncultured Thermoanaerobaculia bacterium | reverse complement strand
CTCTGGGCTGGGGCGGTGCCGGTCGGGCCGGGCGGCGGCGCTGCGGTTGCTGCTGCGCTGGCGGTGACCGGCGCGGCTGCTGACCCAGGTTTTGCGGTTGGGATGGTCAGCCGCTGACCCACGCTGAGGCGATGCACATTGGTCAAGCCGTTGGCGCGCTGAATGGCGGCGACCGTGGTCCCGAATTTGCGGGCGATCATCGCCAAAGTGTCGCCGCTTCGGACCTGGTAATGATCCCCAGCGAGATCTGGGACGTTCTTGCTCGCGGGCAGCGTCCGATGCACGGCATCGAATGCGGCTTTCATGCCGGCTGGCACCTGGAGCGGGTAGTTTTTGGGCAAATGCAGGTGGCCTGACCAGACCCGCGGCGCTAGCGCGGGGTTGTGCTGGCGCAGCGTTTCGAGATCCACGCCGACTTTGCTAGCCAGGTCGCGGATGGCGAGATGGCGATCGGGTACGAACTCTTCGCTGGCGAGCAGAGGCTGGGGCGTGACCTCCGGGAAATAGTGGGAGCGGTTGGCATAAACCTGCGCTGCTGCGATGAATTCGCTGTAGAAGTTGCGCGAGGCAAAGCCAAAGCGCTTGCCCTCGTAACGCGCGACAATCGTTCCCAGGTCGCGGGTCTTGAGGGTTTCAACCGCCCGTTTCACGCCACCAGCGCCGTGATTGTAAGCGGTGATCGCGAGCGGCCAGGTCCCCAGCAGCTGATAGTTGGCCTTGAGCACCCGCGCTGCTGCTGCGGTCGCTTGCAAGGGGTCGAACCGTTGGTCGTACTCGGGGGCGATGCGCATGTGATAAAGCCGGGCAGTCGTCGGCATGAACTGCCAGATCCCGCCCGCCCGGGCGGATGAGCGGGCGTGGGTTTGAAACAGGGATTCAACAAAAGGCAGTCGGGTCAGTTCGAGCGGCAGATCTTGCTGCTGGAAAATCTGTTCGATCGTCGACAAATAAAGCCCGGAACGTTCGATCCCCTGGGCAAAACGATCTTTGAGGCAGGTCTGGATGCGCAACCGCTCGACGGCGGCAGCATATTTTTCTTTGCCGCCGGGAACCGCGGCAAACAGCGCGACCACCCGTTCTTGCTCAGTCGGGTAGGCTTTGGACACCCGTCCAGCCGCGAGGTCGTGGAGGATCGACCGATACTGATCCAGCACGCGCTCGATTTCGCGCCGACGCAAGACGATCTGTCTGGCTTCATTGGGCTCTTGTTGGTTGATGGAAGAGAAGTCGAGAGCCAGGTAAATCACTTGCAAGTAGAAATCGTCGTGAAGCAGCACATGGTCGCTGGGATAGCTGGAATACACTTTGGTCCAAAAATCGACGTTTGCTGCAAGCTCTTGGGGCCGGGGGAAAAGCTTTGCGTCGAGTTGCTCTAGCTGAATCGCAGCAGGGGGCGTGGGCTCATCAGCAAAGAGCGCCGGCTGGGAGCAGATGCTGCCGACCACCAGACACCAGGTACAAAACGTCCGTCGCATCCTTGGACTGGGTCGGGACTTGCAGATCGGCTGCTGTGCTGCTTTCAGTCTTTGCTTCAAGGCTCACTCCTGCGTCGTGATGGGTTTGGCTTGGGGCAAGGGCGCTTTGCCTGCGTCACTTGCCTGTGTCACTTGCCTGTGTCACTTGCCTGTGTCACTTGCCTGCGTCACTGGACGACGGTGCTCCAATTGCTGGTGTTGCCGCTGCTGAAGCCATCGCTGAAGATGACCTCTGCGCCGCCGTAACTGATCCTTACCTGGAATCCGTTCGCGGTCGCGGCCAGCACCTCGACGCTGATATTGTTGACGGCATCCGTGAAGGTCTCGCCAACCCGCCACATTGCCCCCTCGTCGGCACTGTTGGCCGGGTCCGACGCATCGACCAGCCAGGCCGGTTCGAGGCGCCCCGGCTGCACCTCGTGGAGGATCACCGCGTTGCCGGGCAGATTACCATCATAGTTCCCGGTCCAGTTGCGGACCTCCACTGTGTAGAAGTTGCTGGAACCCGGTTTCATGATCTTGGCCATCCGGTAGTGGGTCGTCGCGGCCAGCTCCAGGTCGTCGATCGTCAAGGTGTACACCCCGGGCGCGGACACGTCCAGGCGCTGACCAGCGGGAATCCACCCGAGCAGGTCCTTGTGGTACGAGCTGGTGTGTTTCCCGCGGACCCCATAGGTTGCGTCGTTGACGGTATAGTTCCAGGAGTCGCTCATCACGTCCCACACATTGTCGTAGGGGCTGCCGTCGCCGTCGGCGTTGTTGGCGTGGGGGAGGCCGAAGCCGTGGCCCATCTCGTGCCCCATCACGCAGACGTTGTCATACCCCCAGGTCGGCTCCCAGGTCACCCGCCACACCTTGCTCACCCCGTCCAGGGTGGCCCATTGAGAGCCCCCCCAAGCGCAGCCGTCGAGATCGCCGTTGAACATCAGGTTGATTCCGGCAAAACCGCCCGTGCCGCCGACCGAAAAGTCGACGAAAGGATTGGCGGCGGCGGTGCAGTCGGCAAACAGCGCGGCGAGGTTTGAGGGCGAACCCGTGAAACAACCGGAGCCAGGAACTGCCGTGTAGTGATTCTGGTTGAACGGCAGGACCCGCCAGTCGACGGCCGTGCTGCCGATGATGTCGATGTTGGTGTACGAGACCTCGCGCCAGTAGTGGTCCAGGCGGCCGGCCGAGTTGCCAAACATGTTCACGAAATAAGCAAGGGCCTTGGGTTCGGTCGCAACGTCGGCGAACTTGCACAGCAGGGAGACCCACGGTTGGTGACCGGTGACAGCGGCCAGCCCGCGCTCGCCGGCGAGCACGCGGATCGCCACCGCGCGCCGCGGTTCGCCGATGCGCGGTTCGCCGATGCGCGGTTCGCCGATGCGCGGTTCGCCGATGCGCGGTTCGC
>CAZCOV010000531.1:0-2869 GCA_964499975.1 uncultured Thermoanaerobaculia bacterium | reverse complement strand
TGCCGTTCGCGAGGTTGATCGAGTCGATTTCGCCGACCTGGTAGGCGGTGTCGGCAGTGAGGCCGCGCTGGTGGCTGGGGGGCGGCTGGGCCAAGATCGGACTGGCCAAGAGCAGTCCGGCCAGCATGAACTCCAAAGATCGTCGCATCGCTGCCGTCACTTCTCCGAAGGTTTATTCTCCTGGTGTTTTGCCTTTCGTTAGGCCAGTAGGAATCTAGCAGGTTCGCCGACCACGGGTCAACGCCGAATGGCGATAACGGCGATACCACGGGTCAACAGCCTTCAGGTGCTGGCCAGGGCTGGCCGGCTTGCGGGGCGAGGGGCAAGCGCAAGGGCTTGCTGAGTTCAAAAGAGAAGGGGATCTCCGGCGACAGCCAGGTGGAATGCGGGAAGCGCAAGTCTTGCTCATCAACCCCATGGCAGCACTCGGCGATCAAACCGGCATCTTGCAGGTCGACTTCGAGCGGAACGACTTCAGCTGGCGGATGCGAGGTGTCGAGCGCGCGCAGACGTCCATGCCACACCGCATAAGCCCGTCGCCGATGGCGGAAGTAAGCGACGGTCTCTTCCCAGGATCCGAGACGCATGCCATTCGTCAACTGCGGGGACGAAACGTGCGCGTCGACTTCTAGCCGCAGTCCGCGCTCAACCGACCAGTGCCAGCTCTCACCCGGGAAACTCTGCGGCGGGGGGAACACCAGACGAGCCGCTTCGGTGGGATGCCGTCCGAGCAAGCTGGCCACCGGTTTGATCCAGGCCGGTACCAGAGTCCGCTGGAGCAGGACGGCAGGGAGCCGGTGGTGGTCCATCACATAGAGCCGGAAGCTCAACTGCGGGTAACCGAGCCGCAAAAAAGGTAGGGCCTTGTAGTGCAGACCGCTCAGGTGAAAGAGCAAGGCCGAAGCAAACACATGGTCCGCGCCAGCAAAGCGGTGGACCTCATACTGCAAAG
This sequence comes from uncultured Thermoanaerobaculia bacterium, assembly GCA_964499975.1. Classification (GTDB taxonomy): domain Bacteria; phylum Acidobacteriota; class Thermoanaerobaculia; order Multivoradales; family J023; genus CAZCOV01. The sequence continues at coordinate 1,917 of CAZCOV010000531.1, read as the reverse complement.
GCGGGGGGAGAGCCGGTGCCACTTCGAGCGGCAGCGCCCAATTGAGAGCCAGGCAGTTCCGGGCCAAGGTCATCAGCTGCATCGTCTTGATCTTAACCGAACTCGCGCGGTGCGCGTAGTGCGCTTCCAGAAATCGCCGACCGCGTCGCAAGAAAACACGCGCAGTCAAAACCAGTCGTCAAAACCAGCCGCGGCGTTTGAAGAACCAGACGAAGCCGACCACCATCAGGACCATCACCACGAGCACCGCTGGATAGCCCCACGGCGAGTTGAGCTCGGGCATGTTCCAGGGATGGTCGGTGTTGAAATTCATGCCGTAAAGCCCGACGACGAAGCTGAGCGGGATGAAGATGGTGGCGATCATGGTCAACACCTTCATCACGTCATTGGACTTCTGGCTCAGCCGAGAGTGGTAGAGGTCCATCAAACTGGCTTCGAATTCGCGATAGCTTTCGAGCAACTCGATGAGCAGCACGCTGTGGTCGTGGCAGTCGCGGAGAAAGACCAGGGTTTCTGCGGTAAACGGTGAGATCTCCTCGCGGATCATATGGTGGATGGCTTCGCGATGGGGGGTGATCACCTTGCGCAAGGCGATCAGCTCGCGACGAAGCTCGTGAATCTCTTCGAGCAGGCGGTCCGAGGGTTGCGCCAGGATCCGCTCTTCGAGGTCTTCGAGCCGATCGCCATAGCAATCGAGCAGCGGAAAGTAGCCATCGATCAAGGCGTCGATCAAGGCATAAGCGAGGTAGTCCACCGCGCGCGAACGCAGTCGGCCAGTGCCCCGGCGGAGGCGCTCGCGCACCGGGTCAAAGCAGTCACCGGGAGTCTCCTGGAAGGTGATCAGCATCCCCGGCTTGACGAAGATGCTGAGTTGTTCGGAGCGCCGGGTTTCCAGGTTGTCGACCATCCGCCCGACCATGAAGGTCCACTCGCCAAAAACCTCCACTTTGGCCCGCTGGTGGACGCGCACCACGTCTTCCAGCGCCAGGGGATGGAGGTCGAGCAGCCGCCCCAGCTCTCGCAGCGTCGCCAGATCGCCCAGGCCCGCGACGTTGATCCACACGACCGGCGCTTGCCCCAGCAAGTCGCAGAGCTCATGCACGGTTCCCGGGCGCTCCTCCCGCAGCCGGTCAGGACCGTAGCTGACGACCTCCAAACTCGTTTTGAGCGCGTCCGGATCGACGTGCAAGGTGCCCGGGCTGGTGCCCGGGGGAGGTGACAAGAGCACCCGCTCGTCATGGAAGCTCGGCGTCCCGCGCGGACGTCCAGCCTGGCGTTTGCGCCTTTTACCCACGGCTAAACCTCATGTCCTGGTCGATTCGAGACCTGGTTCGGCGCCTGACCGCGGGTCTTGGACCAGGCGAACTGGGAACGGTTGGTCCGCTGGGCTGGGCACCAGCAGGTGCTGGGGGACAACCAGCGCGATTCCCGCGCGGGTCAGGGCGGTCTGGATTTCGCGCTGGATCTGGCTTTTGAGTTCGATGTAGTGCGCTTGCGCTGCCCACACCAGGAATTCCAGGTGGAGCGCGGATTCGCCAAAGCTGCGGAACATCAGCGCGGGTTTGGGTTCGGGCAAGCAGTGGGGATTTTGGGCTACAACCGCGAGCAAGATGGCTTCGACGCGCGCGAGGTCCTGGTCCGGGGCCAAGCGGAGCTTTAAGTCCAGGCGGCGCACCGGGAAATGCGTTTCGTTGATGATCTGGGCTTTGAGCAGGGTCTCGTTGGGGATGCGCACCAGCAGGTTGTCGCGGGTGCGCAACTTGACCGAGAGCAAATCAATCGACAGGACTTCGCCGCTCGCTTCCCCCACCTGGATCGAGTCGCCGATCTTGAACGCGCCTTCGCCGACCAAAAATAGCCCGCTGATCAGATTTGAAACCGAAGTCTGGGAAGCAAAACCCAAAGCCACGGTCAAAA
>CAZCOV010000530.1:0-2891 GCA_964499975.1 uncultured Thermoanaerobaculia bacterium | reverse complement strand
GGCGTGCTGCCGACCAGCGGCGGCAAGATGATCTTCGCGAACCTCCTCGGCGAGGCGGAGAAGGCGGGCTGAACAGAGCCTGAATTGCGCGCGGCTGATTTTCCTCTTGCTGTTCTAACTGTCCTAGTTCAACTAGAACAGCGTGCTCCCGTTCCCCATCGAACTGAAACCCGGCCTGCCGATCACGGAGCAGGTGATGTTCGCGGTGAAACGCGCGGTGGTGACCGGACGGCTGAAGGCCGGCGACACGTTTCCCTCGGTGCGGGCGCTGAGCCAGGAGCTGAAGATCAACCCCAACACGGCGCACAAGATCACCGCGGCGCTGGTGGCCGAAGGCGTGCTGCTGACGACCCCGGCGGTCGGCAGCGTGGTGGCGGAGCACAGCCCCGGCGACCGGAAGGCCAAGACCGCGCTGCTGGAGGACGAACTTGAGCGCCTTGTGGTCGAGGCCAAGAAACTGGGCCTGGACCTCGAGGAAGTGCTGGACGAGCTGAAGGCCCATTGGCGGAGGCTGGGCCGGAAATGATTTCACCATGAACCTCATCGAAACCGACCGACTCACCCGGCGCTACTGGCGCACCGAGGCCGTGCATGACCTGAGCTTCGCGGTGCCCGAGGGCTGCGTCTGCGCGCTGCTGGGACCGAACGGCGCGGGCAAGACCACCACGCTCAAAATGCTGATGAACCTGCTCCAACCTTCGGCGGGTTCGGCTCGGGTGCTGGGCGTCGATTCGCGCCGACTGGGTGAGGCCGAATTCGCCCGCATCGGCTACGTCTCAGAGAACCAGCAGCAGCCGCTCTGGATGACCGTCCGGGAGCTTCTCGATTTTTGCGGACCCTTCTATCCGACTTGGGACCGCGGCCTCGAGCAAAGTCTGCTGCGCCGCTTCGACCTGCCCGAGGAGCGCAAGCTCAAGCACCTCTCACGCGGCATGCTGATGAAGGCCGTGCTGGTGTCCTCGCTGGCCTACCGGCCATGGCTGCTGGTGCTGGACGAGCCCTTTACCGGGCTCGACCCGCTGGTGCGCGACGAATTTGTCACCGGCTTGCTGGAGGCGGCCGACCTAGGGAACTGGACGATGCTCATCTCGTCCCACGACATCGACGACGTCGAGCGGCTGACCGACCGCGTCGTCATGTTGGAGGCTGGCCGCCTCCGGCTCGCGGAGGAGTCCGACCGGCTCGCCGCGCGTTTCCGGCGGGTCGAGCTGCAGCTCGAGGCGTCCGCTCCGGCCGCGCCCGTGCCCGCCGCCTGGCTCGACTACGACGCCAAGGGGCGGCGGGTGTGTTTCGTCGCGAGCGACTACGACGGAGGCCGCACCGAGGCGCTGTGCGCCGAGCGGTTTCCTGGCGCCACCTTCACGGCCGCGCCGATGTCGCTGAAGGAAATCTTCATCAGCCTCGCCCGCCAAGGGCGCAAGGAAGCGAAAGGAGCCGCCGCATGAAACTCATCTGGCATATCGCAAAAAAGGACCTGCTCAGCCACTGGCTGCCCTACGCCATCTGGGTGGGGCTGCTGGTCAGCAAAGTGGTGATCTGCGCATTGATTCAGTCCCCAAGCAGCGGCAATCAAACTTGGTTTGAGCAGATGAGTTTGGGTTACTGTCTCGCGGTCGTCATCGAATCGGCGCTGTGCTTCCTGCTCGCGGCTGCATTCATCCTGGAAGACGGCTTGGTGGGGACGAACATGTTCTGGCCGACGAGGCCGATCTCGGGGGCGAGGTTGCTGGCGGCCAAGGCGGCCGGCATCGGGCTGTTTATCGGCGTGGTCCCGGTGCTGGTGTGGATGCCGTGGTGGCTCTACTGCGGATTCGGTGGCAGAGATATCGCTGGCGCAGTGTTGTTTGTCCTCATGATCCAGGGGATAACAGTCGTTGCGGCGGCGTTCTTTGCGGTTCTGGCCGGACGCAGCAGCAAGTTCCTGCTCGCGTTGCTTCTGACCGTCACGGCTTTCGTTAGCTTCAGCGCGTTGACCAGCCTGAATACGACTGCGACACCTGAGCCATCCCTATCGGTTCAGGATGCGAGATCCTGGATTGCAGGCGCAGTGGCCTTGGTTGCCTTGGCTGCGATCTTCTGGAATCAGTTCACCACGCGAAATACGCGACGTTCATTTCTGATCCTGGGGGCCGGCGTAGGTGTGACAGTCCTGACCGCCAATTTCTGGAACTGGGGATTCTGGGGCGATTATCGCTGGGGCAGGCCCGCACCGCAAGACGCGGAGGCAGCAATAATTCAACTCGATCGAGTTTCCCTCGGCACCCCCGGAACGCGCGCGCCGGCGAAAGGATTTGTGCGGATAAATGTCGCTCTCCGTCTGCAGAACTTGCCTGAAGAGTTCACGCCCAGAAGTGGCGTGCTGGGCCTGACCTATAAGTGGAAGGACGGTTCGACCTATACTCACGACATCTTACTTCGCTCCATATCGGTCAATGAGTCGTTGCCACGCAAATTGCTTGGGCTGTCGCCATCCATCTGGATCACGGATCCTGAAACCAAGCGCTTTGTGGAAGGAAGGATTTCGACGCACCCGGTGGATTTTTTCGAGGTGGGCGCTTTGAAACAGGGATATTTGCGGGAGCGCGGATCGGGCACTTGGCATAGGCTGGTAGGCGACGCGGTGATCCCTGCCGAAGTATTTCAGCGAATGGCAGCCGAGAAGCCAGAAGCCAGGTTGATCTGCAATGTCGGTCTGTTCTCGCCGAAAATCAGGCTGAATATTCCTATGCCACTAAAGGGCGACTCAATGGTCGGCGATGGCTTCCGGGTGGTGGTGGCGCATTCATGGAGCCGCACCAGGGAGGACAAGCCCAATGGAAGCGAGAGAGGGCAATTGGGGGCCAATCTCATCAGCTTTCGACCGCAATTGGGAGAAGCCCTCAGATATACGA
>CAZCOV010000529.1:0-2897 GCA_964499975.1 uncultured Thermoanaerobaculia bacterium | reverse complement strand
TGGTGCCAGCCGACGTGGTGCCAGCCGACCTGGTGCCAGCCGACCTGGTGCCAGCCGACCCGGTGCCAGCCGACCCGGTGTCAGCGGTGCCAGCCGACCTGGTGCCAGCCGACCTCGCAGCGGTGCTCGCCGAGTTCAGCTGCCCCAGCGTTCTGCTGAGGTCAGACTTGACCCTCAAGCTGCCCGAACCCAACAGGCCGCTGCCGGCTTTTCCGACCATCTCTGCGGACCATCGGGCGGTGATCGCGTTCACTTCCGGCTCAACCGGGACGCCGCGCGGGGTGGTTGGTCGACATGGCCCGCTGACCCACTTCTTGCCCTGGCAGTGCGGTCATTTCGCCCTCGGTGTAGACGATCGCTACACTTTGCTGTCGGGGCTGTCGCACGATCCCCTGCAACGCGACCTGTTCACCCCGCTGACGACCGGCGCGACCGTGGTGATTCCGGATCCAGAGCAGCGGCTGGAGCCGGGGTATGTGGCGCAGTGGATCGCCAGTGAACGCTTGAGCGTGACCCACATGACCCCGGCCATGGTCCAGCTGTTGACCGACACGGCCGCGCCTGGCACCCGACTCCTGAGTTTGCGGCGGGCGTTTGTGGTGGGTGAGATGTTCACCGCGCGCGATGCCGACCGGTTGCGCAAACTCGCGCCCCAGGTCGCGGTGGTGAACTTCTTTGGTTCGACGGAAACCCAGCGCGCGGTGGGCTTCTTCGAGTACACCGGCCGCGACAGCTTGGCTGGCAAGGACGTCTTGCCGCTCGGGCAGGGCATGCCCGACGTGCAATTGCTGGTGACCCGTCCAGATGGCGGCCTAGCCGGCTTGGGCGAAGTGGGGGAGATCCGGGTGCGCAGTCCGCATTTGGCGCGCGGCTACCTCGGCGACCCGGCTTTGACCGCAGCGCGCTTTGTCGCCGGCGTGTACTTGACCGGCGACCTCGGACGTTACCGTCTCGACGGGGTGGTGGAACCGCTCGGGCGCATGGACCAGCAAGTGAAAATCCGCGGGTTCCGCGTCGAGCTGGGGGAGATCGAAGCCATCCTGGTGGCGCATCCCGCGGTGCAGCGTGCGGTCGTCACCCTGGAAGGCACGCAGCTTGCGGCCTGGATCGTGCCCGCGGCGGCGCACCCCACGAGCGACGCTTTGAGTGCCTTTGCCGCGGCGCGTTTGCCCGCGTACATGGTGCCGTCAGCGTTCGTTTTCTTGTCCAGCTTGCCGCTCACTGCCACCGGCAAGATCCATCGCGCGGCGCTCGACCGTCGCTTGCTCGCCACTGCCCAGGTCAGCCGGGGCACGCCAGCCCGGGGCACGCCAGCAGCAACCCACACGCCGCGCACCCCCACCGAGGAGGTGGTGGCGGGGATCTGGGCGAGCGTGCTCGACCGCGAGGACTTCGGCATCGACGACAACTTCTTCGCGCTCGGCGGTCACTCGCTGGTGGCGACCCGGGTGATTTCCCGATTGCGCGAAGGTTTCGGGATCGAGCTGCCTTTGCGCACGCTGTTTGAGGCGTCGACGGTGCGCGAGCTCAGCGTTCGGGTCGACGCGGTCCGGCGGGCCAGTCGCGCGCAGGCTGCACCACCACTGACCAAGGGGCCGCGCGATGCTGTCCTGGAGCTGTCGTTCGCGCAGCAACGCCTGTGGTTCCTCGACCGCTTCGAGCCGGGTCAGGCGACCTACAACATGCCCGCGGCCCTCCATTTCGTGGGTCCGCTCAACATCTCCGCCTTGGTCCAAGCGCTTGGCGAAGTGGTGCGCCGCCATGAAGCCCTGCGCACTACGTTTGCGGCAGAAGGCGGCATCGCCCATCAAGTGATCCATCCGTGGACTCCACCTTCGTTGCCGGTCGTCGATTTGAGCGGTCTCGCTCAGGTGCCAGCCGATTCTCAGGAGGTGCCAGCCGATTCTCAGAGGGACGTCTTGCAGCATTGGGTCGACGCGGAAGCCGCGCGTCCCTTTGACCTCGAACGCGGTCCGCTGCTGCGGGCGCAGGTGTTGCGCCGGGGGGTCGCCGACCACGTGCTGCTGGTGACCTTGCACCACATCATCTGCGATGGCTGGTCGCTCAATTTGCTGGTCCACGAGATGGTCAGCTGCTACTCCACGCTGTGCGCTGGCCGTCCCTTGCGGCTTCCCGAGCTGACCGTTCAGTACGCGGACTTTGCCCGCTGGCAGCGCAGCTGGCTTGGTGGGGGCCCAGTACTGGCCGAACAACTCGGCTTCTGGCGCGAACAGCTCGCGGGAGTCGAGCCCCTCGACTTGCCCACCGACCGACCACGTCCTCCGGTTTTGAGCCATCGCGGTGCCATCCAGCGAACTCAGTTTTCCGCTGAGCTGGTCGATGCACTGCTGCACTTTAGCCGCGCGCAAGGTGCCACCCTGTTCATGACCTTGCTCGCGTCCTTGAGCGTGCTGCTCGCCCGCTGGAGCGGCCAGCAGGAAGTGACGGTCGGCACTCCGGTGGCAGGCCGCACGCACCGCGAAATCGAGGACCTGATCGGTTTCTTCGTCAACACGCTGGTGTTGCGCACCCGCTTAACCCCCAAAGCGTGCTTCGCGGACGTGGTCGCGGACGTCCGGCGCACGGTTTTGGCCGTCCACGAGCATCAAGACTTGCCCTTTGAACAGCTGGTGCAAGAGCTGGCACCGGTGGACCCCAGCCGGACGCCCTTTTTCTCAGTGCTCTTCACTTTGCTCGAGGCCACGCCCGCCGCCGAGCTGCCGGGCTTGCAAGTGTCCGGTTGGCCGCAGCGTCGGGACACCGCGCGCTTCGACCTCGACTTGACCCTGCAGCACAGCCGAGAAGCGGCCTTGAGCACGGTGGTTTTGTCGTGCAGCTACGCGACAGCGCTCTTTGACGCGACCACGGTGAATCGCCTGACCCGCAGCCTGACCGCG
>CAZCOV010000528.1:0-2902 GCA_964499975.1 uncultured Thermoanaerobaculia bacterium | reverse complement strand
CCGAGGCGGCGGGGTGGAACGGCCAGATCAATCTGCGTCGTGGGATGTACTTACACCGTGCATCTGCAGCGATAGCCTTCGCCGTTGCCTCCATCGTACCTGCAGCCGGACTCTACGCGTATTCCAAGGCAACATCTGAAGAAAAGGTCTATCAGGTCCAGCTCGTCAACCCATCTTGTCCACGAAAGGACCCTGCCATGGCTGACCCCAACGCACCCTCTCCCGCACCTTTGCCAAACCCACCCACAGCGGCGCCAGCCCCTCCTACGCCTGCTTCGCCTGTGTCGGCAAAACCAGTTGGACCGTCCAACGTGTGGTTCAGGGAATTCAGTGTCACAGCCAAGCCCTCCCCTCCGCCAGCAGCGACCGGTGACGGAAAACGCTAGCCCGGCTGATCGAGGTCAAGTCCCGCCAGGTCTGCGGGGCTAAAAGCCGGGCAGCACTAGCCGCACGCTGGTCTTGCCGCCCGCCTCCTGGACCACTTCGAGGATGGCGCGGAGATCGGCGACGAGGTCGCGGACCGGGGTGAGGCGGGGGTCCTCACCTTCGGCGGTGACCAGGGATTCGGGAGGAGCGCCGGGCGGCTGCGCAGGAAAACCGAACGGTCGCACCACCACTTCGATGCCGCCCGCGAGTTCGTGGAGCCGCACCGACACCGTGGTGCCAGCCGTTTGCGCCACGATGGCCTGGGCGAGCAAGTGGAGGAGCAGCTGGCGGAGGCGTTGGGGGTCGATAGCGATCGCGGGCAGATCGGCCGCGTGCTGCACGTCGAGTGCGATCTGGCGGTGCTCGGCAAAGCCTTGGAGGAGTTCGCACGCGCTGCGGATCACCTGAGTGAAAGCATTCCCGGCAACCGTCTCCGGCGCCTTCTGGATGAACTGGTGGATCTGCAGCAGGATGGCGGTGCAAGCCTCGCTGCGCCGGACCACGTCGTGCCAGGCCGCCAGCTGACCCGGATCCGTGCTGGACGTGGCCGTCCCCAGCGCGTGGTGGGCGAGCTGCTGGATCCCCGAAATATGGGCGCTGAGCTCCTCTGCCATGCCCGCAGCGAGCAAGCCGAGCGAAAGCAAGCGCTCATGGCGTTGCTGTTCGGGCAGCGGTTCCAAGCGAGCTGGACGTTCGGCAGCTGGATAGTCGGGGTCAGGCAGCCTGGGCGTCACCGTCGTCTCGGTGAAGGCCGCCGGTGGTCCAGACGGCGGCAGCAGGCGCTTTAACGCCACCACTCCCTGTTCCAGCGCCGACGACCAGGGAACGCCCGCGGATTGCATCAACTCGAGCTGTTGCTTTAAGCCAGCGAGATGGAAAAGTGCAGAGGCGTCTTGCGGGGGATTCACGCGCGGTTTCCTCCGGCCAGCAGCTCCGCAAACGCAGTGGCGACGAGTTCGCCCTCCCCGGCTTGCAAGGTGCGCAGGTCAAACCACAAGCGGTCGTCTTTGAGCCGGCAGAAAATCGCGATTGGCCGCAGCCGCAGGGCTTGCGCCAGCTCAGCACAGGAGCGCGGGTCTGTCGTCGGCTTGACCGTCACCCAGGTGGTCGCGATCGGGACCGCGGGCAAAGCGCCGCTCCCCATCTCGCTGCTCCCCGCGGCGAGTTGCACCTCAGCGCGATCTCCCAGCCGTGCGCGGAGCAAGTCCAAAAGCGTCTGGGCGCGCGCCGCCACCTGTTCGGCGGGTTCGGTCAGCATGCGGAGGGTGGGGATCTCGGCACAAGTGCGACTGGGTTCAAGATACAGCTTGAGCACGGCTTCGAGCGCGATTGCGGTGAGCTTGTCGATCCGCACTGCGCGCGCCAGTGGGTTGCGGCGGATCCGCTCGATCCACGGCTGGGTGCCGAGGATGATTCCGGCCTGGGCGCCGCCGATCATTTTGTCGCCAGAAAAGCAAATCACGTCCGCGCCGGCCTTGACGCTGGCTTGAACCAGCGGCTCATCGCCCAAGCCCAAGACGTCTGCCGGCAACAAACAGCCAGAGCCCAGGTCATGGATCACCGGCAAATGGGCGCGCCGTCCGATCTCCACCAACTCCTCGATCCCGACATGGTGGGTAAATCCCACGATGCGGTAGTTACTGGTATGGACCAGCAGCAGCGCGCCGGTCTCGCCGTCGATAGCGCGCTCGTAGTCCGCGGCATAGGAGCGGTTGGTGGTCCCCACTTCCTTGAGCCGGCAGCCGCTCGTCGTCATCACGTCGGGAATGCGGAACGAGCCCCCGATTTCGACCATTTGCGAGCGCGAGACCAGCACATCCTTGCCCGCAGCCAAGGTGTTTAAGATCAGCAGGGTAGCGGCGGCATTGTTGTTGACCACGGTGGCCGCTGGCGCGCCCGTCAAGTGGACGAGCAACTCGGCGAGCGCGGCGTCTCGCGGGTATCGTTCGCCGGACGCGCGGTCGACTTCGAGCAACACATAGCCGTCCGCCTGGGCGAGCGCGGCGCGCGCCGCCGGGGGCAACACCGCGCGACCCAGCCCCGAGTGGAGCAGAATGCCGGTGCCGTTCACCACTTTGGCGGTCGCGCTGTCTGCGTCCCAGGCCCGCAGCTCGGCCCCGAGTTCGTGCGCCAAGACCGCGATCCGCGCGGCTGCATCCTCGGGCCAAGCCACCCGCGGGCGTCCTCCGGCGAGCGCTCGTCGCCAGCGGTCCACCACGCGGCGCGCGAGAAACGTCAGCAGCTCTTGATCGACCGCACGAAACTCCGGTGCGAGCTCCCGCCACCCCGCGATCACCGCGCCGACGGCCGGCAGCATTCGCAGCGCCTGCTGCGCCGAAGCCGCGTGGGGTTTGGGAGGGTTGGGGGTGGTCACGGCTGGGAGAACGAAGTCAGGTGGATCAGGCCCGATTGCGACTGCCGAACCAGGCGTCCGTCTGGGTTGAACGGCGTCCAGTCTAGCAGAGTCGGCAAAGGG
>CAZCOV010000527.1:0-2904 GCA_964499975.1 uncultured Thermoanaerobaculia bacterium | reverse complement strand
CAAGTCCACCGGCGGACGCTCCTCGACCAGCGCCAGCAGCACCTGGAACAAAGGCGAGCGGCTCGCGTCCTGCGGCACGGCGAGCGCGCTCACCAGCGCCTCGAACGGCAAGTCTTGGTGCTCGTGCGCAGCCAGCAGGGTTTGCCGCGTCTGCGCCAAGAGTTCGGCAAAGAGGAGCGGCGCGGTCACCGCGCAGCGCAGCACGATGGTGTTGACGAAGAAACCGATCAGCGGCTCGATCTCTTGGTGAGTGCGCCCGGCAATCGGTGTGCCCACGGCAAAATCGCGCTGACCGCTGGTGCGCCCCAGCAGAGTGGCCCACAAGGCGACGAGCGCCATGAACAGGGTGGCGTCACCGCCGCGGCCGAGGGCAGCAACGCCGTCGACCAAGGCGGGCGGCAGCACCATTTGGACCTGCGCACCGCGATGCGACAGAACCGGCGGCCGCGGACGGTCGGTGGGCAGTTCGAGTGGCGGGAGGTCGGCCAGCTGGGCTCGCCAGTACCCGACTTGCGCCGCGAGCACCTCGCCGCGCAACCATTCCCGCTGCCAGCGCGCGAAGTCCGCATACTGGATCGCGAGTTCGGGCAAGGTCGTCCCGCGGTAAAGCGCCGCGATTTCGCGCAGCATCACGTCGATCGACCAGCCGTCGCTCACGATGTGGTGCAGGGTCAAAAGCAGCCAATGCTCGCCCGCCGCAAGGCGGAGTAGTTGCACCCGCAGCAGCGGGCCGCAGGCGAGATCGAACGGACGGTTGGCTTCTGCGTCCGCCAGCTGTTCGGCCAGCGAAGCGGCTGGCGCCGCGCCGGCTGGCACCGCGCACAGACCGCTCAAGTCGACGACCGGCAACGGACGCGGCGTCCACGGTTGGACCACCTGGTAGGCAACCCCGGCTTCGGCCAAAAACGTCGTGCGCAAGGCTTCGTGACGGCGGACCAACTCGCTGAAAGCATGCCCCAGGGCCGCAACGTCCAGCGGGCCGCGCAGGTGGACCGCCGCAGCAATGTTGTAGAGCGCGCTCCCCGGTTCCAGCTGATCAATCAACCACAGCCGCTGCTGCGCCAAAGACAGCTCGGCGGTTGCAGCGCGCCGCCCTGCGACCAGGGGCGGTGCGGGGTGCCGCTGGCCGGACCGCCGCGCGACCTCGATCTGCTCGCTCAATTGAGCAATCCGCGGTGCTCTGAACAACGTCCGCAACGGCAACTCGACGCCAAACGCTTCGCGGATCCGCGCAATCGCCTGGGTCGCGAGCAGGGAATGACCGCCCAGCTCGAAAAACGAGTCGTGGACCCCGACGCGCTCACGTCCGAGAAGCGTCGCGTAGATTCCCGCGAGCAACTCCTCGCTCGGGGTCCGCGGGGCGAGGTAGCCCGCTGCGCTACTTTCCGGCAACGCGAGCTGGCTCAGCGCGCCGCGATCCACCTTGCCATTGGGCAAAAGCGGCAGGGCTGCCACGGTCACGAACAACGACGGCACCATGGGCTCGGGCAGCTGAGTCCGCAGCGCCTCTGCCAATTCCGCGGCTGGCCCAGCGGTCACCACAAAGGCGACCAAGCGCTGCTCGCGGACGGTCACTGCGGCAGCGGCCACGGCTGGATGCGCGCTCAAAGCGGCCTCCACCTCACCGAGTTCGACCCGGAAGCCACGCACCTTCACCTGGTGGTCAGCGCGGCCGACAAAACGCAAGCGACCGTCGCTCAGCTGCCGCGCTAAATCCCCTGTACGGTAGAGCCGGTCGCCCACAGCGCGCGGATCTGGCGCAAAGGGAGCGGGCACAAAACGCTCGGCAGTAGCGGACGGACGGCCTAAATAGCCGCGGGTCACTCCCGCTCCGCTCAACCCAACCTCGCCCACAACCCCGAGCGGCACCGGACGCAAATGCCGGTCCAGCACATACGCGCGACCCCGGAGCAGCGGACGGCCGATGGTTGCCAACTCCCCCGGCGCGCGGTGCGCCCACGTCGAGTAGGTTGTGTCCTCTGAGGGGCCGTAGAGATCGTGGACCCGTGCCACCCCTGCCGCGTAAAGCGCGTCCACCAGCGCGGGCTCCAGCGGCTCACCCGCCAAGTTGACAGTCTGACCGGTGCAGATCACCCCCAGCCGCAACAACTCAGCAGCTGCCGATGGCACCGTGTTGATCAGCGAAACCATCCCAGGATCCGCCAGTTCGGCCAAGGCCAGCGCATTTTCGACCAGAATCGCCCGTCCCCCGCGGCTGAGCGGCACAAAAATCTCGAAGACCGACAAGTCAAAACAGATGGACGTCGAGGCCAAAACCCCCGCCAGCTCACCTTCCCCGAAGCTTTGCGCGGCCCACTGCAGGAGCGCCACACCGTTTTGATGGGTCACCGCCACACCCTTGGGACGACCGGTCGAGCCCGAGGTATAGATCAACCACGCCAAGTTCAAGGGGCGCACTCGCGCAATCGGCCCAAAGTGCTCCGGCAGCGGTATGTCCTCTGGGGCGTCCCCCTGCAAAATCAGCGCGACGTCCGCATCCTCGCTCATCCAGCGGATCCGTTCTGCCGGATACTTGGGATCAAGACCCACGTAAGCGCCTCCGGCCTGGAGCACCCCGAGCAGTGCCACGATCAGGGACGGGGTGCGGGCGAGCAGGATGCCTACCCGCACTTCCGGACCGACGCCCCGTTCGCGCAACTGTTGCGCGAGCTGTTCTGACCGCGCGCCGAGTTCGTGGTAACTCAAAGCATGCTCGCCGTTGACCACGGCGATCGCCTCGGGGGCAAGCGCTGCCTGCGCCGCGAACTGGGCATGAACCAGCCCATCCTGCTCGTTTCTGGGCGCGGTGTCGTTCCACTCGAACACCAGCTGCTGGCGTTCGCTTACGAGCAACAGGTCGAGTTCCGCCAGCGGCCGTGCGGGGTCTTGCACGACCGCGGCGAG
>CAZCOV010000526.1:0-2905 GCA_964499975.1 uncultured Thermoanaerobaculia bacterium | reverse complement strand
GCCCGGTCGCCGGCAACCTCAACGACGTCATCAGCCTGCCGAACGGCGCCACCGCCACCTACACCGCTACCGGCACCCTCGACGCCGCCGCCACCGGCACCCTCCTTAACACCGCCACCGCCACCCCCCCGGCCGGCACCGTCGACCCCAACACCGCCAACGACACCGGCTCCGCCAGCGGCGTCATCGGCGCTCCGGGCATCGACATCCCGACCTTGGGCGGCGCCGGGCTCGCGGCCCTCGTCGCGGCGCTTCTCGCGGCTGGGGTCGCCGGTCTTCGACGACGTCGGGTCTGAGAATCGGAGGGGCTTGGTGACGGAGGAGTTGTTCGGCTGCGGCCAACAACCCCTCCGTCGAGCGCCGAAACGTTGCACCCTGACGAGGCGGCAGGCGCCGAACGAGGCTGACGACCGCCCCGTTCAGCCCGGCGGCTGGTCGACGCCAGCGCTCATCAGGACATTAGGTTGGCGCGAAGCTTTCTCTTGTGCGCGGCGCTGGCGAATCTGCTCGACGACGTCACCGAGCCGAGTACCCGGTACGCCGAGTTCGGGATGGTCGAGGAGGTCGCCGAGCTTCTGGCGTAGCTCGAGGTCGGGTGCGCGCAGTAGGCGGCACCATAGCGCGATGACTTGCTCGCGAAATTCGGTGCCGTCGGCTGCCTGGCGGATCCAGATCTCCATCAAGGCCAGCCAGCGGGCGGTAAGCGCGCGGGCAAAAACGTACGGTAGCGCGCGGGCACCGAGATAGACCTCGAAAAGGAAATCGCCGACACTCCTGCCCCAGTCATCGTCGAGCTCCGCTGAGAGCAAGACCGAGCTCCAGCGCTCTTCCTTGCCTGTCTCGTCTTTACGAACTACGCCAAGGCGCTCGAGCACCTCGGCCATCCCTTGCCTCCGCAGAAAGATGAATGCCAGCAACGGAGACAGCTCGATTCTGCCCGCGGGCAGCCAGTGTTTGAGCTCTCGCAGCACTGCGCCCGCTCCTCGCACAATACAAAGGCCGACAAGTGAATACTGCGCAGCCATGAGGATCTCGAGCTCGTGCTTGGGCCGGAAGATGTTCGCGAGATTGACAGCCAGCTCCTCCTCGAGCTCCTCATCGTAAAAAGCGCTGATGGCGCTGCGCAGCTGGTGGCTACCGTAGCGATTGTGAACCTCCGGCTCAACCCGACGCTGCCCTTTCTCCCAACAACCGAGTTCGGTGAGTCGAGGGAGCAAACGGTCACGCAAAACCGGACGCATGGCATCGAGCGCTGCTCTCAGGTCGACGATCCCCAGCTCTCCCAGTGCCAGCAGCCCTGTCGCTACACGCCCCTGGTTGGGCTGTTGCAGAGAGCTGCGCAACCGTTCCAGACAGAAATCCCTCAAGCCCGCATCGCCACCCGCTAAAGCTCCTTGACAGAGCGCTCCGAGCGCGATCAGCTCCTTAGTGCGCGGACCTTTGACTTGTGAAGCCCAGGCATTGTACAAACGACCAAAAAGATTGAACGGCTCGAGCTTGCCCATCCTGCCAAGTGCCCAACCCGCGTAGCGGCAGATGAAAAGCTCTTCGGCGGTTGCCAGCTGGGTTAGCCAGGGCACCAGCAATGTCGCGAGCTGCCGCCCGGAACCCACAAGGCAGGCCCAAAGCCGCTCGACCCGTTTCTCGTCGAGGAATTTCACTAAGTCGCCTTGCGGGTCAGGGACGATCTCAACTTGAAGCTTCTGTATAATTTCGTGTTCACGACAGAACTCCCGCGGCAAGCGGGGGGTTTCTTCTTGACCGAGTTCCCGGCGCAGAAACACCTCAAGCCCTTGTCGCAGACGATCGAATTGGAACCAACGAACCCGTGTCTCTGCGGGGCCGGCATGGCAGATAGCCAGCGCCAGGGCATAAGTCAGCTCTTGCAAATCGGCCGACCGCTCTTCGAGCAGCCACCGGTCGAGCTTATCGACCTGTTCGAGGGCGGCGTCGAGAGCCAGCCTTCCTTCAAGAACATCACGTAGACTGCCGCTGACAAAGCTCTCGATTCTTGGAATGGTCCGCAGCTTTGTGACGATCGCCTGACGGAAGGTTCCGAGAAACTGCTCCAGTTCTTTTCCAAGCGCATCTTGCTCCGTAGTTTCGAGCCCGAGGGTGATCTCTGCGCAGCGATGTAGAAACGCGCAGAGTTGATCTTGGTCGGGCCCCTTGACTTCTTGCACACACTCCCGCAAGGAAGTGTGTAGCGACGGGCGACGATCATCATCGCAGGTAAAGACTAAGAAACTCTCGATCTTGCGCAGTTGACTTTCGAGTGCTTCGAGCGCAACCGCGTCGGTCTCGCGGGCGAAACGGAGAAGGTGGCGGTTACCGTGATGAAAAGCGTGCTCGAAAAGAATGACGCAGCGATTCCAACCGTCCTTTTGCCTTAGAAGATCCGGCAGGTCGATTGCCACGTGATTCGTCAGTGCGACTCTGGGGCGCCGAACTTCTTCGATTCCCATGCTGTGAGAGATCTTGGTTGCCAGCTTCAGCGCAATTTGTCCTTTGCCTAACTCGGCTGGCCCATGGAGAAATAGGACGCGGTGGCGCTCACAAGCCTGAAGCAGGCCATCGATGTCTTCGGCTCGGGTCATGATGTTCCGGACCCCTAACTCGAGCTTTGCCATCGTGAACGTGTCGAAGTGCCTGGCGCTGAGCTTGCGCGGACCAGAGTCATGCTCGCCTTGACCGAACTGGTTCTCGTCAGAATTAAAATAAATATCTTGTAAACTAATGGCGCCAGCAACGATATGGCCGACACCACCGACAGATCCAACGGCCACGTGGCCCTCCGTAGTAGTGCCAGCTTGAGTAGTACCAGCTTTCAAGCCACCCTGACCGCTCGGGTCATTCCCGGGGGCAAACGGCTCGGACTCTCCATGCTGCAATTCCTCCGTCCCGT
>CAZCOV010000525.1:0-2962 GCA_964499975.1 uncultured Thermoanaerobaculia bacterium | reverse complement strand
GACGCCGGGGTCAACCTGGCGGCAGTGCGTTGGGCGGAGTTGCGCAACAGCGGTGCCGGCTGGTCGGTTTACCAGACCGGGACCTACGCGCCGGACTCCACCCATCGCTGGATGGGCAGCGCGGCCATGGACAGCAGCGGCAACATCGCCCTCGGCTACAGCGCTTCGAGCTCGACGATCAACCCGGACGTCCGCTACACCTCGCGCATGAACGGAGATCCGCTGGGCTTGATGAGCGGCGGTGAAGTCATGTGCAAGGACGGCACGGGTTCGCAAACCGGTACTGGCAACCGCTGGGGCGATTACTCGACGATCAGCGTGGACCCGGTCGATGACTGCACGTTCTGGTATACCAACGAGTACTACGACACGACCAGCAGCTTCAACTGGAAGACTTACATCTGCAAGTTCGGCTTCCCCGCGCCAGACTGCCACAAGCAGTTCTGCGGTAACAACGTGCTCGACCTTGGGGAAGTTTGCGATACTAGCCAGTTTGGCAGCCAGACTTGCGCGTCCTACGGCTTTGACATCGGCACTTTGACCTGCAACTCGCGCTGTAACACGATCAGCACCGCCAACTGCTGCCGGACCGGCAAGGCCACTGGCGTTTGGAATTTGCCTGCGGGTCCTTCAAGCGGCACGATGTTGGGTACGATCTACCGCAACTCAGTGGCGACTTACCAGATCCTTGCGACTTTGACCGGAACGGCTGCAAGCGGCACCCTCAACGGTACGCTCGCGGACGGGGTGGCGCCGGATCCGGACTACACTGTGGTTGGCACTTATGTCGCGACCACGCCGACTTCGGGGACTTTCACGGCCCAGATCCTCTTGGGAGCCTCGGTCGTTGGGTCAATCAGCGGTCCTTGGAGCGACCGTCCCCCGCTGCCGCTCATCGGCACGTTTGGTACTGCAGGCTGGCAGATCTGCGGTCCCTGATCCTTTAAGGCAACGTTGGCTGGAAGTTCGGCAGCTGCCGGGCTTCCAGCCCTTAGGGCCGACACAGCGATAACTTCCCATTCTGGCATCCCATCTTGAGGCCACCTGCGACCGATCCGCGCACGCAAAATCCTCGAATTAGCCCTGCTAGTCCTGCGGTTTTGCGCCCGACGATCGGCCGCATCTGGTCCCTCACTCGCCCTCAGCAGCCGACCAGCAAGTCAAAGCTTCGTAGTCACCCAGGTGGGGAGTCCCGATTTGCGGGAAGCCAGCGATCGCAATGGCCACGCCTGAAGCCTTGTCCACGGTCCACAGGCTGTCACGGTTCTGCTGCGGGACCCCGACGTCACCGGTGGTCATGAAGAGCCGGCCTTGACGGTCAAAAGACAGCCCTTCGACGTCGTCGATGGCGAGGTGCAGCACATCGCGGGTCTTGCCCACGTCGCTGATCGCGCCGCTTGACGGGTCGATTTTGACCAGGTGGTCGCGCAAACCAAAAGGCGCCTGGTTGGCGATGCCGTAAAGCTCGCCCGTCGCCGGGTCGAACGCCAGGTCGTCGATGTTGTCGAGGATGACTCCACCGCCGGTATCGAGCAGTCCGATCAGCACGTAGTCGGTGCCCACACCAAAAGCGTCGGATACGTGGGTGCCAGCCACCGGGTCGATGCGAAAGAGCAGGTCCGCATCACCTTCCGTGGCACGCCGCTGGACCGCGTAAAGCCAGCCGGTCAAAGGGTCGAAGCTCAAACCATCGACATCGTTCAAAGCGATCTCGCCGAGAGCGCCTCCGGCAGTGCCCAAGCCCGAACCGATCGCGCTGAAAGTTCCCGTGGTCAAATTGAGCGCGCCCAGCTGACTGCCGTTGGGCGCAAAAAGGGTGGCACCGTCGAGTGACAGGGCCATGGCCTCGATCGCGGGAACTCCGGTCGCGCCGACGTCAGCGAATTCACCGAGGGTGTTCATCGCGACCATACGATTGCCGGTGTCCGCCACCGCGCGGCAAGTCAGCGGGCTGCAGCTGGTGGCGCCGAGCGTGTAATGCACGTTGAGCCGCGGGCGGAGCAGCGCGCTCGGATCTTCACTGCTTTCGAGGTTGAGGCCATTGTTGCCCACCGCCGGATCTCCTACCAAGATCAGGCCATAGTTGGCACGCACGCCGTCCAGCCAGTCTTGCACCAGCTTGACCCCAGCCGCATTGAGCACCACTGTGCGGATGGCGAAGCTCTGATCGTCGTGGGGCGTGGTCCCCAAAACCTCCTCGCCGCGGTCCAGACCATTGCTGCCGGCTCCCGCCGTGCTCCAGGGCATCCCCGCATCAAAGCGGCTCCAGGTCACAGTGCTCTCGACCCACGGGCGCAAGGCTTCGTAGATCCGGTAGGGATTCGGGCTCTTGTTGTTGACCGCAAGCGTGATGGTCGCGGCATGCACGGTCGCCCCCGCAGGGAGAGCGGAAATGTCCCAGTGCACCAGCGCGTGGATCGGCTGTCCGGTTGTGTCAGGGTTTTGCCCATCAATCTTGAGCGGATCACTGTTGCCGAAATTGCTGGTGCTGCGCCCCCCGTCGATCGCAGCGTCGAGGTTGCCGCTGTAGCTCACCGACGGAAATACCCCGTTCTGGAAGCGCTGGACTTCAAAGCAGTCTTCGCCGCGGGTCGATCCTGCCCAATTCAAGCAGATCCATCCCGCGAGCCAAATCCACCCCCCGCGGTGTCGGTGGGAGCTGCTGCGCTGAGTGCGTTCGTGCTGAGTGTGGTCGTGTTGAGTGCGGTCGTGCTGAGTGCGGTCGTGCTGAGTGCTGGGAGTCAGGTCAGTGTGGGTCTTAGTCATGGCCATTCTTTCTTTACCGGGGAAATCCCGAGCCCTCTTCTCGAGATCGTCCCCGTGGAATCGAGGCTCAACCAATGCATTAATTGCTATATAACTTGCCTCAACAATTCAATGTTCGGGAAAAACACTACACAACAGCTTATTGCCAGATACCGAGATGCAGATCAAGGCAGAAGCATGAAGAATCCTGACTAAA
>CAZCOV010000524.1:0-2980 GCA_964499975.1 uncultured Thermoanaerobaculia bacterium | reverse complement strand
CGGCATAGACCTCAAAATCCCGCTGGGCTCCCTCGCGGGCCAAGGTGGCGATGCGGACCAGTTCAGCCGGAGCTTCAGCAGGAGACCTGGCAGCAACTCGAGTGTAGGCGTCGGTGTTGATCTCGAAGCCGGGAAGCAAGTCTCGGCCCAGACGTTCGAGGGCGTCCAGCTGCACCAGCTCAGGATCGAGGAAGACTGAAACTTTGACCCCGGCAGCGATCAGGGTTTGGGCTGCCCGGATGACTTGGAGTCGGTAACGGAGCAAGTCGAGCCCGCCTTCGGTGGTCATCTCGCCCTCCCGCTCGGGCACCAGGGTCACCTGGTCGGGTTTCAGCTCAGCGGCGAGACCTACCATGGCCTCGTCACAGGCGATCTCCAAATTCAGCTTGCCGCGAATTTTGGCCCGCAAGTTCAACACGTCAGCGTCCTGGATGTGCCGCCGATCACCGCGCAAGTGGACGGTGATGCCACCAGCTCCAGCAGCTTCAGCCAGCTCAGCTGCCGCCAGCGGATCCGGGTAGACGGTCCATCGCGCTTGGCGCAAGGTCGCGATGTGGTCGACATTGACGGACAACAGCAAGTTCATGTCTTACCTCGTCAAGTGAGCTCTGCGCTGAGGGTTTGGGCCAGGGTTTCCGCCAGAGTCTCGATCTGCGCGCGTTCCCGGCCCTCGATCATGATCCGGACCAGGGGTTCGGTGCCGCTGTAGCGCAAGACCAGGCGACCCTCTCGGCCCAGCTCTGTGGTCACTGCAGCCGACACTTTTTGCACCTGTGGCAGACCTTCGAGTGGCGGCTTGCGGTGGACGCGGACATTGCGGATGAGTTGGGGAAAAACCGTAAACCCAGCGAGTTGCTCGGCGAGCGGACGGCCCGTGCGCTGGCGCAGCGCCAAAAGCTGCAGTGCGGTCAACAACCCGTCACCGGTGGTGCTCAGCCCGCGGTGGATCAGGTGTCCGCTCTGCTCGCCGCCGAGCAGGATACCTTGCTCCATCATGGTGGTCATGACTTCGCGATCGCCCACGTTGCAGCGGACGAGCGCAATCCCCCGCTGGCGGAGCGCGATTTCGAGCCCGAGGTTGCTCATCGAAGTGGCGACGATGCGGCGACCCGGCAGTTGCCCCTGCTCCGCGAGCGCGCTGGCCCAGAGGTAGAGGATGGCATCACCGTCGCGCAGGGTTCCGCTTTCGTCGACAAAAACCACGCGATCCGCATCCCCGTCAAAAGCAAAACCGAGGTCGCTCTGCGAACGTTGTACCTCGACGAGCAGCGCCTGAGGATGCGTCGAGCCACAGTGGTCATTGATGTTGTGGCCGTCCGGCGCAGCGTGCGCTGCCACGACGTCCGCCCCGAGATCGGCAAAGAGCTGGGCCGCGTGCGGTGTCGCAGCGCCGTGTGCTAAGTCGAGCGCGACCTTGCAGCCGCGGAAGGAGCAGTCGCCGACACTGCCGCGCAAGAAATCGCGGTAAGCCGCAACCGCGGCAACGTCCAAGGCGCGCTCCTCTCCTGCTGGGTCGGCCGCCGAAGTCAGCGGGGTGGGCAGGCTGAACATGCGGGCTTCGAGCGCGACCTCTTCACCAGGCGACCACTTGAGGCCGTGTGCGTCGATCAACTTGATCCCATTATCCGGTGCGGGATTGTGGCTGGCGGAGACCGCAATCCCCCCGGTGGCCGCGAGCTGGCGGACGGTAAAAGCAACCGCCGGCGTCGGCACCACGCCGAGATCGACCACCGTCACTCCCCCGCGGCAAAGCTCAGCTGCCAGCCAGCTGCACAAGGTCGGGGTGCTGAAGCGCGTATCCCCCCCGAGCACCAGCTGGCGTTGACCTCGTCCGCGGTGGTGGTCGAGGTGGGCGACCAAGGCCCGACCCAAACGCCGGACCGTGAACTCATCGAGCGGCGGCTGGCCAAAAGTCCCGCGCATGCCGTCGGTGCCAAAGAGTTGAGGTTGCGGGTCACTCATGGCGGAGCTGGTTCCTGCGATAAGGAGCCGCGCAGTTCGGGCACGACCATCTCGACTTTGACGCGGACCCGCGACGGCTCGATTTCGATCAAAGGATCGGGTGAAATCACCGTGGTGAGCCCCTCGAACGTGATCGCCCGCCGCTCGACACTGACCGGCTCGGCGGTCATGAATTGGAGGGAGCGCAGTTTGGAGGCTGGCCCCTTGACCGTCACCCAGTCTGGCTTGACTTCGATGGCACCCACCCGGGCACCCGCCGCAGGCTCGCCCGTGGCCTTGACTTGGATCGGCAGCACCACGGTCTCGACTTTTTCGACTTGCACTAGGACGCGGTTGGGCTCGATCGCGATGATCTCGAAATCGCCGGGAGTCCGCACGTTCGAGCGGTCGAGCAGGATCTCGACGCGGCCCAGCCGCTTCTCCTCGACTTCGGCCAACACCTCGACAAAAAGCGGGTTGAGCTGAGCAATGTCCTGCCGCCGGCCGCTCAACTGCACTTCGACTTCCTTGGTGCGCTCGACCAGCACCACGCCTTCGGGAAGTTTGTAAGTCACCTTGGCTTCGATGGTCTTTTCGCTGACCTCTTCGGCTTCATGGATGCCGACCTTGATCGCAATGGCGATCGCCAGCGCGAGCAAAAACAGCGGCACATTCAAGCGGCCGATCATGGCCTTTCTCCTTCCCAACTGTAAAGTTCAGCCACCAGGTACTTGTAGAGCAAGATGCTCAGATCCTTGGCTTCGAGTGGACTGTGGATCTGGCCGGCAAAAGTCAAGGAAATCGTCCCGTTTTCCTCGGAGACGATCACGGTCACGGCATCGGTTTCTTCGCTGATCCCCAAACCTGCGCGATGGCGGGTTCCGAGTTCGGTCGACAATTTTTGGTTCTGGCTGAGGGGCAAGAAGCAGGTGGCTGCCGCAATCCGCCCATTCTGGATGATCACCGCGCCATCGTGGGTGGGGGTGTCGGGTGTAAACAGGCTGATTAACAAGTCGACGGAAACCAGCCCGTCGATCAG
>CAZCOV010000523.1:0-2988 GCA_964499975.1 uncultured Thermoanaerobaculia bacterium | reverse complement strand
TCGCACAGATGCGAATCTTCCTCTTCGCCGATGGGCGTTTCGAGCGAGATCGGCTCCTGCGCGATCTTCATGATCTTGCGCACCTTCGAAGCCGAGAGGTCCATGCGCTCGCCGATCTCTTCGGCGGTGGGTTCGCGCCCGAGTTCTTGCACCAGCGACCGGCTCGTCCGGGTCAGCTTGTTGATCGTCTCGATCATGTGGACCGGAATGCGAATGGTCCGCGCTTGATCGGCAATCGCCCGGGTGATCGCTTGCCGGATCCACCAGGTGGCATAGGTCGAGAACTTGTAGCCGCGCCGGTATTCGAACTTCTCGACCGCTTTCATCAAGCCGATGTTGCCTTCCTGGATCAAGTCGAGGAATTGCAAGCCGCGGTTGGTGTATTTCTTGGCGATCGAGACCACGAGCCGCAGGTTGGCGACGATCAGCTGCTCTTTGGCGCGCTCGCACTCTTCTTCGCCACAGCGGATCCGCTCGATCGTCTCGCTGACCTCCGCATGGGTGGTCTGGTAGCGCTCTTCGAGTTCGGCCTGCTTGAGGTGGTACTTCTCAATGCGTCGTTTTTGCAACGCGACCAGCTCTTCGTTGCGTTCGCGTTCGAGCGTTTTTTGGGCGCGTTTGAAGTCGTTGTTGAGGCGCGAGAACTCGCGGTGGATGTCGCGCAGCAACTCGACCAGCCGATTGCGCGTCTGGACGCTGAAATCAATGCTGCGGATGTCTTTGGCGATTTTGGCCAGCAGCCGGTCGATTTCGCGCTCGATCTCCTGGTATTCCGGCGTTTCGGCCGCGAGTTCACCTTGCTTCTTGCGCAACCCGCGGATCTGCTTGTCGTTTTTCGAGATCCGTTCGAAGATCTTGAGATTCTTGACCACCCGCTCGCTGGCTTTGGCGTCGAGGGGTTCGTCGGGATCGCTCGCGATCAGCTCGCGCAGCACCCGCTTGTCCTTGGTAGCCAGCTCGTTGAGCCGCAAGAGCTCTCCCAAAACGATGCTGTTGCTGCACAGGGCTTCGTAAATTTGCCACTCGCCCGCTTCGATCCGCTGGGCGATTTCGACCTCGCCTTCGCGGTCGAGCAGGGGCACGGTCCCCATTTCGCGCAGGTACATGCGCACCGGATCGTTGGTTTTCTCGTGCTCGGCCAGGGCGAATTCTTGGGAATCGTCGACGTCTTTCTTGTCGAAATCGCCGACGGGAAGGGTGTCGATATCCTCGCGGTTGAGGTACCGCGCCGGGCGGTCGATCACGTCGATCGCCAGGTCGTTCAGGCGAATGTAGACTTCGTCCAGCTCCTCGGGCAAGCTGACCACTTCCTCGGGAAGCATCTCGTAGATCTCGTCGTAGAGGAGATACCCCTTGTCTTGCCCGAGCTCGATCAGCTGCTTGACGGAACTATGCTTATCCTCGATGGAGATTACTTTCGAGATCGTCAATGCCATCTCCTCACGCCCGCTAGTCGTTCGTGGAGCTACGGTATATGAAACTGGGGACGGGTTGTGGTGTCTCCCGCTCTCACCACAGATTCCCAGTCGAGTTTGGATGTAGGCTGCGGGTCAAAGCCTTTTTCTCTTCCAGCAGTCGCTCCAGGCGGGTAGCGTCACCCTCCGCCTGGGCTTGCGCAATTTGTTGCATGAGCTCGGGTTGGCGGAGTCGCCTCCAGCGCCGCTCGAGCTGTTGCAGACTTTGCGGCAGCTCTTCCCCCTGCGAATCAGTCTCTTCTAACAGAAGCCGGGCCATGTGGTCAAGAGTGCCTCCCTCCCGATCGAGATTCGAAAGAAGCTGCTCGACGCTGGGTCGTCGAGTCCCTCCCTCCCTATATAGAGCACGAAACGCCGCATAAATATTCCGGCAATGAGGGTCGAAAAAGACGGCATCCGGAGGTAGCTGCTCGACGGGAGGTAAAGGGTGGTCGGACTGCAGCAGCAAGCAGATCGCTCGCTCTTCTTCTGTACGGACGACCCGCGGTTTGGATTCATCCGGGGACTTTATTGCGCTCGGTGCGGGTGCGGTCTTGGCGCTCCGTTTGAGCAGCAAGTCGAGGGAGATGCGCAGCCGCTCGGCCGCGAGTTCAGCGTGGGTCAGGCGGACCACTTCGTCGGGGATCGCGCGCAACAGCTCGCGCAGGGCGTTCGTGGCTTGGCTGCGCGCGCTCGGATCGTGGCGAACCTCGGGCGGGGTCTGGCGGATGACCTCGCGCCGCACCGCGTCTTCCGCCGCCTCAACCACCTGGCGGACCGCGTCTACCCCTTGTTCAAGCCGCAGAGAGTCGGGATCGTGACCCGGGGGAAACTGCGCCCGCCGTACCTTGAGGCCGACGCTGAGAAGCAGAGGCAGGGCCCGGATGAAGGCCCGTTCGCCGGCTTCATCGCCGTCGTAAGCGACGATGAACTCGTCAGCATGGCGGGCGAGCAGCCGCGCCTGCTCAGGGGTCAGGGCCGTACCCATGCTCGCGACCGTCCAGTCCAGACCGGCGGCAACCGATCCCAGCACGTCGAAGTAACCTTCGACCAGTAAGACGCGACCGCCATCGCGCACGCTGCGCTTGGCCTGGGCCAGCCCGTAGAGCAGGAAACTTTTGTGAAAGTAGGCGGTTTCCGCGGTGTTGAGGTATTTCGCCCGATCATCCCCCAGCGTCCGTCCGCCAAATCCCAAGAGCTGGCCGGTGGGGCTGGCGATGGGAAACATCAAACGATGGCGGAAGCGGTCGTAGGGCTCATCGCTGTTCGGGCTGCGCGCGACTAGGCCGACGGCTTCGAGGTCGGCGAGTGGGACCCGCGCTTTGAGCGCTTGCAGCAGCTGACGCCAATCGTCCGGGGCGTAGCCCAAGCCGAAGCGTTCCCGGAGTTCGGCGGAGATCTGCCGGTTCTGCAAGTAGCGCAGAGCGCCCGGGCTCTTGGTCAGCTGGGCAGAGAAGAATTCCGCGGCGAGGCTCAGCGCCGCGCGCACGACGTTGGGGGTGATTTTGGGGTTGGCGTCGAGCATGGGACAACG
>CAZCOV010000522.1:0-3007 GCA_964499975.1 uncultured Thermoanaerobaculia bacterium | reverse complement strand
GCGACTTCGCGCACCATCTTGGCGCCGAGGTTCTCCAACGGATCTGGGAGTTCGATTTCCTTGGCCACGGTCACGCCGTCCTTGGTGATGGTCGGCGAGCCGAAGCTCTTCTCGATCACGACATTGCGTCCTTTGGGGCCGAGGGTCACTTTGACGGCTTCGGCCAGCTTATTGACACCGCGCAGCAGCGCGGAACGGGCATTTTCGGAATAAGTGATCTCTTTTGCTGCCATAAATCCTCCTCGTTTACTCGATGACCGCCAGAACTTCGTCTTCGCGGAGGATGACGTATTCGTGGCCGTTGAGCTTGATTTCACTGCCGGAATACTTGCCGATCAGGATGCGGTCACCCTGCTTGACGTCGATCGGCGAACGCTGACCGTTCTCATTGAGCTTGCCCGGGCCAGCCGCCACGACTTCGGCTTCTTGCGGCTTTTCCTTGGCCGTGTCCGGGATGATGATTCCGCCGCGGATCTGCTCTTCTTGTTCGATCCGCTTGGCGACGATGCGATCGTGTAAGGGACGGATGTTCACTGCCAAACCTCCTGGAGTTGGCGGTTGCTTGGCAACCCCCTGCTCATCACATTGCGGGCGGGAATTCCCACCTCAGAGTTTGGGTTCTTGCGTGCTCGCCGGGTGTTTGCGCCCAAAACCGAGCATCCTGCGATGATTCGCTCTTGCCGAGAGGGCCAACCGCGCGGGAGAGCCGCGTTGTTAGCACTCACCGCGAGTGAGTGCTAACAGCATAATCTGACCCCACGCCCTTGTCAACGGGTGAGCCGCACCGCAGCAGGCACAGCCCCAGAGCCTCTTCAAGACGGTTGAGGTCGCGCACGATGCAAGAGAATGCCCCAGCTCGGCGTGACTTGACCGTCCCAACCAGGGGCCACCACCAGCACGGCGTAGTCATCGGTCAAAAGCGCAGGGCCGCAGATTTGTTCGCCGGGGTTGAGGCTGTGGGTGGAAAAGACCGGGACGGTTTGCCAGCCGTCGATCCAGGCGGCTTGTTCGCCCGTTGGGGTGGCTGGCACCGCGCGCAACGGTTCGGTGCCAGCTTCCGGCGTGGTGGGCTGGAGCAGGTCCGCAGGCAGTTGTCGGCGGGAGGAAGCGATCACCCGCAAGGATTCGATTTCGATCGGTCGCGGGGGAGGGTGGTAGCCGTAAAGGGCGGTGTAACGCGCTGCAAAAGCCGGCAGCAAGGCTTCCCGACGGGTGAATTCCACTTCGATCGCAGTCTCTTGACCGACGAAGCGCAAGTAGACCAGGCGTCGTCGCACCGTGATCTCAGCAGCTTGAACCCCTTCGGCAGCAACCGCGGTCCGCGCTTGCTCCGCCAGCTCTTCCAGCCAAGACTCCACAGCCTCACCGACGCGCGCAAGGGGCGCGAGGATTTGCCGCTGGGCAAAGCGCTCGATCACGGCCGCGCCTAACCCCAGCGCGCTCAAAAGCCCTGCCTCTCGCGGCAAGAGGATGCGGCGGATGCCGAGGAGTTCGGCCACCGCACAGGCGTGCTGGCCACCTGCCCCGCCAAAAGCGACCAAGGTGTGGGTGCGCGGATCATAGCCGCGGCGCACGGAGATGCGGCGGATCGCGTCGGCCATGCGTTCGTTGGCGATCGCCAAAAAGCCCGCAAGGAGTTCATTTTCAGACCGACTGCTCGCGGGTGAAAGGAGCGGGGTGAGCAGCGCGCGGGCCGCCTGCTGCGCAGCTTGTGGCACCAGCGGGATGCCGAAGCGCGCAGCATCGAGCCGCCCCAAGAGCAGGTTCACGTCGGTCAAGGTGAGGGGGCCCCCGGCCCCGTAGCAAGCTGGTCCGGGGTCAGCGCCCGCGCTCTTGGGGCCGACTTTGAGCTGGGCACCGTCGAGCCAGCACCACGACCCACCGCCAGCGGCCACGCTTTCGATCGCCAGGGCTGGCGCAGCGACCACGGCATCGCCGACCCGGTGCTCGAACCCGTACTCGTAATCGTCGGCAAAACGTGCAACATCCGTGCTGGTGCCCCCCATGTCAAACGCGATCAGCGGCAGGAGGTCGCTTTCCTGCGCGCTCAAGACCGCCCCGAGAACGCCGCCAGCAGGTCCTGACA
Organism: uncultured Thermoanaerobaculia bacterium; assembly: GCA_964499975.1. Taxonomy (GTDB): domain Bacteria; phylum Acidobacteriota; class Thermoanaerobaculia; order Multivoradales; family J023; genus CAZCOV01. The sequence goes on along the minus strand of CAZCOV010000522.1, from coordinate 921 downwards.
ACAAGCTGTCCTTGGGCGCGAAATTGCCTGCCTGCACCAATCCGCCAGCGCTGGTCAAGACGTGCAAGCGACCGCGTCCGATCGGCGCCTCGACTGCTGCGAGGTAGTCCGTGACCGAGGGGGTCAAATAGGCGTTGACCACCGCGGTCTGGGCCCGGGGCAGGATCTTGATCAGGGGTGAAAGCCGCGCGGAAAGTGACACGTGGTGAAAGCCGGTCGCGCTCAGGAAGTGCGCTAGCTGTTCTTCATGGATCGGGTTTTGGTAGCTGTGGAGGAGTGCGACGGCTGCCTCGCGAAAGCCTTGGGCGCGCAGCTCGGTCACGCGTTCAGCCAGGGCGGAGACGTCGAGCGGTCGCAGCACCGAGCCATCTGCTGCGAGGCGTTCCTCGACCTCGACCACCGCGTGGTAAAGGGGTGGGGGAGTGCGGATCTCGAGGGCGAACAGGTCGGGACGTTGCTGGTTGCCGATCTGCAGCAAGTCGGCGAAACCCTGGGTGATGAAGAGGACGGTTTGGGCGCCGCGGCGTTCGAGCAAGGCGTTGGTGCCGCGGGTGGTCGCCAGGCGTAGGGTCAGCGGGGGGAGTGCGGCCCCGGCCGGAGTTTGGGTCAAGAGGCGCGCGGCCAGAACCGGAGCAGGTTCCGCAAAGCGCAGTTCGAACCTTTCTCCGGGTTGCGGCGCATCTTCTGGGGCGTGCGCGAGTTCCAGCTGCAAGGGATTGCCTTGGGAGCTGACCACCTGCCCCAGAGGCCGCGCGCGATCGAGCCAGCGGAGTTCAGCGCCGACGGCAAAATCGTCCGGCAGCGTCCCGGCGAACTCGCCGTGGAGGGTGCGCGGGCCAGGGCAACTGCGGAGCCGAGCACGCAGCGCGCTGCTGCTCAGCACTTTGGGAGGATGAGGCAAGAGGACTGCTTGAGGCCAGG
>CAZCOV010000521.1:0-3016 GCA_964499975.1 uncultured Thermoanaerobaculia bacterium | reverse complement strand
CGGGTTATACGGAACACCCGGCACTCGGATTTGGTAGTGCACAGCCGTGGCTGCAGGTCGCGGATTCAGAGACGTTCGTTCCCGACCAGACGTTCCGCGAGAACTGGCTCGAGGCCGAGCCCGGCCGCGGGATCGATCCGTTGACGGGCTTCTATGGCGGCCACGGTACGCGGATCTCCAGCACCATCTGTGGCTACGATCCCGGCGCCGCAGGCGGTGCCTTCTACGGCGCGGCGCCGCAGGTACCGCTGGTCATGGTGCGCATCGCGGACAGCGTGATCGTTCCCGACCGACAGGCCGAGATGGCACAGGCGCTTCGCTATCTTTCGGGGATCGCGCAGGTGGGCGCGATCAACATCAGCCTGGGCTTCCTGCCCCCTGGACTCACCGACCGCGATCTCAAGCGTGCCCTGAGTGAGGCCTACGAGGCGGGAACGATCGTGGTCTGTGCGGCCGGCAATGAAGTCGATCCGGTCGTGGTGCCCGCCAGGCTCAACCGCACGATCGCGGTCGCCGGCGTCACGCGGGCCGAAGTACCGTGGTCCGGCAGCAGCTATGGCCCGCAGGTGGACTTCAGCGCGCCTGCAGCCGACCTTCGCCGCGGGAACGTCAAGCGCGGGATTCCCGGGAACAAGTACATCTACGGCCCCGGGGGCGACGGCACTTCCTACGCCGCCGCCATGACAACGGGGGTCGCGGCGCTGTGGCTGCAGCATCGGCGCAGCGATCTCGCGCGTGAGTACCCGGAACCATGGCAGCGCGTGGCGGCGTTCCGGCTGCTCGCACGCAGTTCGACACGTGTGCCGGGCGTGACTGTGAACAGTGAGCCTCTGTGGCAGCCGGGCTCGTTCGGCTCCGGGATATTGGATGCGGACAAACTGCTTGACTCTCCACTTCCGCCCGCCGCCTCGCTGGTCCGCGAAGCGCTGCCCTAGATGCCGTGAGACTGGGTGCGCCCAACAAGCTGGGCGATCTATGGTGGTAGGCGGAATCTCGCGCAGTCCTGAGTCGGCCAGAGGACGTCAGATCCGAAGCGGGAATCGCCCTGAAGCGGACGCAAACGCCACCTTTTCACCGCGTAACCATGCTGCGCACCTGTGCAAAGTGTGTATCCCGAATCCTCTTCGGAAGCCGAAGCGGCGCGGTTCGCCCCATTGGCTGCAATCATTATGTCTTGAGGCCCCTCGCGAAACTGGCCCTCATTCAAGGCGCGTCACATGTCGATGCCAGTGAACCGGTACACGTGCACAGCTTGCACGTACGAAAGCTTTAGCACGTCTCTGTGGGGCCGGTTCATGTACGAGCTCGGCTCGAAGCAGCTGCACATGCGGCGGACGCTTGGATGGTGCTTGTCGTGCGCCAAGCTTGTTCCGATCGAGGCCCTTCCAGACGCGTCGACCATCGATGCTCTGCAAGCTCGCCTTCGAAAGGCCCAGGAAGCCGTCTCGATTGCGCGAGCTGAGGCGGAGCAAGCTCAATCTTGGCTCCGCCGTCTGTTTCGCCGTGAACCAACGCTTCCAGTCATGCTCCTCATCGAGGCCGAGGCTGCGCTCGGCGACCTGGAAGAGGCGCGGCAACTTGCTGATGCGCTTCGGGGCCGGACGCAGCCACGCTGCCTGCTATGCGGCAGCGTTGACTGCATGGCGGCTCCGGTCACAAAGAGCTCATCAGCAGCGGATCCACCTCGCGGTCAGTCGGTCCCTTTGGGAATAGCTCATCCCGGCTGCTCAGGGCAATTGATGAGTTCGTCCACAGGAGAACGCGCTTCCGTGAATCTCCGCAAGCGTTACTACGATCGTGATGGTCGCTTGCTGCGCACCGAGTAACGCACGGCTTGCTTGAGCGGCAGCCAACGGGTCTAAGTGCGGGCACACTGATCCTGGCCCGGCCTCGCCAGCTGCCAATCGGCACGTGCGCTTGCGGCGAGGCGTGCTTCCAGCGCGGCTTCTGTCCTTCGGCTATGGGCCCACGCCGAGCACAATCGCATAATCCTCCGCCATGCGGACATTAGTGATCACGGAACGGTAATGGGCGAGAGGATGGAGCAGTTCAAACCAGGCGACCGCATAGCAGGCGAGTATTCGGTCCTAAAGGTGTTTGGCGGTGAGAACCGTTCTGGAATGGGAGTCGTCTATCTGGTCCAGCACCGGGAGCTTGCCGGACCGATTGTCCTGAAGACGTTTCAACGCGCCATCAGCGACCAGGCGAAGCAAAAGTTCATTTCGGAGGCTCAAGCGTGGATCACGGCCGGAGCGCATGCAAACATTGTCCAGGCGTACTGGGTTCGTGAAATCGCTGGCCAACTCTTCGTCGCGGCCGAGTATGTAGCGCCGGATGAAGACGGCCGCAACACCTTGGCGCACTTCCTGAGCACCGACCCGTTACGTCCAGAAGTCATTCTCCGTTGGGCCGTCCAGTTCTGTCATGGCATGGACTACGCAAGATCGAAGGGGGTGGTCGCGCACCGTGACATCAAGCCAGAGAACTTGATGATTGACAGATCCGGGTCGCTGAAAGTTACCGACTTTGGGTTGGCGAAGTCGATTGACTTGGACGAGGCGCCGGCGAGGCGTGCATGGTGGCAGTTCGGCAAAGGGCAAGCCGCCGCGACCAGATCTAAAACAATGACGGGTTCGGCCCTGGGTACTTTGCCATACATGGCACCCGAGCAATTCGTTGATGCGAAGAGCGTTGACCACCAGGCTGACATCTATAGCTTTGGGATCATCCTCTATCAGCTGGCAGCGGGTCGATATCCGTACCGGATTAGTTCGGACGCCGACGAACCTGCGGTCGAGTACTTTCGAGCACATGCAAAGCAAAGGCCGCTGCCGCTAACTTCCCCACTGCTGCCGGTCATCGATCTCTGCCTGAAGAAGGAGCCAGCGGATAGGTACAAGAGCTACGACGCGCTTCTCGGCGATCTCGCCGCGGTCGCGAGAGAGCTCCGCATCAAGGTTCCCAAGGTCGTCCACGTTGCAAAGGAAGACGAGGAGCTCTACGCCCAAGCGCAGAG
>CAZCOV010000520.1:0-3050 GCA_964499975.1 uncultured Thermoanaerobaculia bacterium | reverse complement strand
GGGAGATGCGCTCGCCGAGTACTTCATCCGCAGGTAGGTCGCGTCGTCCGTGAACCAGGTATTCGCTTGCAGCGGACTCGGGTGACCAGGGTGGAGTTCTTGGCGGAAATCGTGACGGCTGCCGTCGGGACCGAGCAGGGACCACTTGGGGTTGTCCGCGTTTTCGGGTTCTTGCTGCGGCGCGAATAGCTTGCCGAAGTGCAGGGACCAGCCGAACCCGGCGTTGGTGCGCGGGTCGGGGACGGGAACGGCATAGTGGTAGACCTTGCCGTCGAAGACGCAGGTGCGCTCGTCGTAGTCCCATCCGTTGGCGTTGTAAAAGAGGTTGAGTCCGTAGCTGAGGTCAGGTCCTACCGGGTAGGTTGTGCCGAGGGGCAAGTGGAGGACGAGGTTGCCGTTCGCGAGGTTGATCGAGTCGATTTCGCCGACTTGGTAGGCGGTGTCGGCGGACAGGCCGCGCTGGTGGCTGGGGGGGACCTGAGCGAAGATCGGGCTGCTCAAGAACAGGCCGGCCAGCAGGCCATTAAAGCAGTGTCGCATCGCCCGATTATAGGTTAGAGTTAGAACGGAAAACCCACCAAGCCACCAATGGGTCTGGGGGTCTGGGGGTCTGAGCGTATCCTCCTGGGTCAGGCGGGTGGACGCCAATGGGTGGCTTCCTTGACGCACGCATTGAGCGCAATCCCGCGATAACTCGAACCCAACAGGTGGAGGTGCGGTGGGCAGGCTCGGGCGATCTGTGCGAGCAACTGCTGGTGTCCCAGTTCGTACTGCGCGATGCCGGTAGCATGACGGACCACCCGGATGGTTTCCGGTTCGGGAAACTGGCCCCACGCCCGCCGCAGGTCGTGCGCCACGATGCTCAGGATTTCGTCGTCGCTCAAACCGATGACGTCAGGGTCGCGGCGCCCGCCCAAGAGGACCCGGAAAAGACGGCGTCCCGCCACGGTGCGGCCGGGAAAAATCGCAGATTCGTACAGGGTGCCGAGGATGCGCAAGCCCTGTCCGCGCGGGACCAAGAAACCAAAAGCTTCGGGCACAGGCGGCGCTGTTGCCAACACCAGCCCGACGACAACGATCGGAGCCATGGGGATTTGGCGCAATAGCGCGCCCAGCTCCCCGCCCACCAGCTCGGCGGCGCGCGGCGCCGGTACGGTGCAGAGCACGTGATCGAACCCCGCGGGCAGACCCGGCAGCCGGGCATTGAGCCGCACGTCGAGACCGCGGGCTAGGGTCTCAACCAGCACTTCGAGGCCCCCGTCCAAAGAGCAGAGGGTTGCGCGCAAGGTGCCGCCGCGCCGGGCTGCGCGCAACAAGGAGCCGTGGCGGGTGGCCAAGCCGTGGATTTGCGGGAAGGCGCTCGCCACCGACAAGCGGCGCGGATCGCCCGCAAAAATTCCGGTCACAAAGGCATCGACCAGGATTTCCGCGGCTTGCTGGCCCAAGTGGCGGACGGCAAAGTCATGCACCGACTCCTCCCCCTCGGGCGGTTTCTCGGCAAAGGGCTCGAGCAGCAAGCGCAGGCGTCCGCCCCAGGTCAGACAGTCGCTCTGGAGCAGGGTCGGCGGCGAGGTGGGAAGCTGGCGTAGGCGACCATCGCGCCACACGAAACGGAGCGCCGCCTGCGCCTGGGCTTGAACCAAGCGCGACGTCAAGCCCAGCTCTGCGACCAGCGCCAGGGTTGCCGGCTCGTTGTCCTGAAAGCCGTTGGGACCCCACTCGAAGATGCAGCCGGAAATCGCTTCGCTCCGGATGTTGCCGCCGACCCGGTCGCGCGCTTCGAAAACCACCACTTCGGCGTGGAGTTGCTGCCGCAGCACGTGCGCCGCGGTCAGACCCGAAATCCCCGCTCCCAAAACCGCGATGCGCATGCTTTACTGCAGCCGGACGGTTGCAAAGCTGTCGTTGTACCAGGCCGCGAGCGGTTTGTAGCGCTTGAGCAACACGTCGCCGTGGACTCGTCCCTGTTTTTTGCGCAGCTTGATCATCTTTTGGATCGCGTCCTTGCCCTCTTTTTCCAGGATGATTCTGGCGCCGAAGTGGAAATTGGCCTGAAACCACAGCCAGTCACCGATTTCGTGGTCCGGACCGTAATCGCGCGCAGTCCAGCGCTTGGGCTCGCGCTTGTCCAAAATCAAGCGATACATGGCGTCGAGGTCGCGCAGGCGGGCGGGCTCAAGTCGCTCGACCAACCCCAAGTTGGCGACGTGGGACAACAGACCGCGCACCCAAGGACGATCGCCGTTCACTTCCGCACGGTCGACCATGGCTTCTGCGATCAGCAGCTGGGCCAGGATGTCCGCGACCACCAAGGCTGCGGCTTGCTGGGGAGTGCCGCGTAAGGGCGAGCCTTGAACCGCGGGCAGAACCCCGTGGAGCAAGTCGGCGCACAAGCGCACGGAGGCATCATCCCCTTCTGCCGGCACGGCAACGCCCCACTGGCCAACCCGGACCGGCAACCCGTAGGGCAGCTCGAAGTGCGCCTGGGTCCACTCTTCACGGCCGAGGGTATAAGCCCCCAGCTCGACCGGTTCGTCCAGCCAGCGCTCGAAGGTGCGGGCCAAAAGCTCGAGCCGGCTCTGCAGGTTGGCAGCGCGGTCGAGTGAGCCTGGGGTGTAGCGCACGGTGACCCGCTCACCCGGCAAGCGCAGCAAGAGGTAGAGGTCGGGGTCGGGATAAATCCGCGTTGGCGCTGGCGACGCGGGTTGGGCGAGGCTGGGTGGTACCCCCAAGCCCAAGGCGAGCAGCGCGAAAACGAACAGCGGAGGTCGGCGCATCCGGGACTCCCGAGGATTTTGCCGAGGATTTTGTTGCGGTCGTACTGGGTCGTCGTGCATGAGGTTAGTTTCTGGGGAGCTGGTTTTCTGGGGAGTTGTGTACGTGCTCTCAGCCGTCATCCGCAGGTAGGTGCGAAGAAATTGAGTTTAGCCGGTTTGAACCCTTGCTGCACGCCTTATCCGCCAATAAACTGGGGGAGTAGGGGCATCCAGGGAGTGAGGGCGGGCAGAGTGGACCCCAGCGGTACGATCCAAGGTGAGATCAAGAGGCGG
>CAZCOV010000519.1:0-3063 GCA_964499975.1 uncultured Thermoanaerobaculia bacterium | reverse complement strand
AACAGCCTATTGACCGGCTCGTCCATAATTTACGCAACGGAGCTGTATCGGTTTCGTCCCGGCCTTACGCTTTAAAGATTGAAGGCACCCACGTGACCGTCAGCAGGCAGTGGGTGCTCTGGGAGCTTGTCCGCAAGCAGCGGACCGCGAAAGGGGGAATGTGAACCGGAGAAAAACGCTGAAGATTTGCAACACAGAACGATGACTCTTCTGCAAAAGTGAATTATTTCTGCAAATCATGTCTGCGGCTCGGCTATGGACGGGGGTCCATGTTCCTGGCCACCTGTGATCAACGATCGCTGATCGGTTCTAACGGCTGCCGGACAGTTGCAGTCATCCCGATCGGTGGATCGCGTGAGTGACCCTGATCACGGGTTTAGGAGTTCGCCCCAGAGCGAGCTTGAGCCGCATTCTCTTCTCGCTTCCTGGAGAAGCTTTTCCTGGAGCCATTCCCAGCTCTTCTTGCTGTGGCTTCGACCTCTCAGCGCTTTCTTTGCTGATTTTCCCCGCTCCCGCGCTGCACCTGACTGCTGGCAGGGGCTGCCGGGCGGCGACTGCAGGCCAGATCGCCGCCAAGCTCATCGGCTTCTCCTCAGCTTTTTCCCTACTGGTTTCCCCCTACTGATTTTCCTCTAGTGGACGCCCAAGGCATGCGCCACGACGGCCACGCAGTCGTAGAGGAACTGCTTGTTCGGTACCTTTGGGGTCCGGTTTTCGTAGCGCACCCAGTAAGCCGTGACCCCCGGCTCGAGACCGAGTTCTCCTCCGGATGCCTGGGTGATCTGAGTATCCCACAGGCGGTTGCTCGAACCACCGTCCGTCCCTTGCCAATCGGAGTGCCGGTCGATCAGGGATTCGGCGCCTCGCAGCTTGACCCAGGAGCCGCCGTCGGGCGCAATCAGGGTGAGGAAAGGTGCCACCGGCTGTTGGCGGTAGGCGTGGACCTGACCGTCACCGCCCAGTCGCAAGTGGCGAATCATGCCGTTGGCCAGCAGCGCGGTGTCGAGCTGGTGGAAGAAATTCTCGTTTCCCTGGATCAAGTGCGGTCCTTCGTGGAGGAAAAACTGTGCATCCCGCGTCACTGAGGGGTGGGAGTAAACCACGATCAGGCTGGCACCTTCGAGCCGGACCACACTGGTGGTGTCGGCCGATTCCCAGGGATTGCGCCCATCAGTGACCGCCAGCGCTGGCCCGGCAGAAGACTCCGGCAGGCCGATGGCGAGCGAGTAATCGCCGTTGATTTGCTGGGCAGGGATCAGATCCAAAACATCGGCTCGCCAGGCCGCGAACACCCCATCCGGCTGCCAGCAAGGTTCTTCTGTGACCCCGACCAGCTTACCCGACCGGGTCTTCCCGGCAAAAACCACGGTACTAAGGTCAGTAATGCGGTCGGAAGGCACGATGGCGCCCCAGTAGAGCCACGCCGCGACGGCGCGCGCTGCGGGAGGACTGCCCCGCAACGGGATGGTGCTGTGGTCCAGATTGCGCAGCCCGGTTCCTCCTGCCACGAAATCGAGGCCGCCCCCGGTGTCGTCTTCGCCCAAGCAGGGCACGGCTGTGTCGCGGTCACACAGGAAGGTGCCCGTGCAGCCTGCGGCTAGATTTGCGGCGGAGAGCGTACATCCAGACGCCATTTCAACGCTTTGAATTGTGCTGAATCTGTTCGGATCCGGCCGCCATTCGTCATTTCTCACCCCGTCCAGGGATTTGTGCTTGGCAATGCTGCCCAGCGACTGCACGGCCCCACCCGCGTTCGGTTGGGCCCAGGTCCGTGCTGGGAAGAGCAGTAGCGCCAGCAGCAGGACGAGGGTCGCAGAGCAACGCCCAGTGCAAAACATGGGTTGCCAATTAGGGTAAAGCAGTTGGGATACTCGGTCGCTTTTCATCGCTTCCTCCTTCTTCCAGTTCTCCAGTAGAGCTCTTGCCGGGTCAAGCTACCGAGCTCAGCAAACCGTCCTCGGAGCAAAGTAGTGGATAGCAACACCTCCCCTTTCAAGTAAGCGTAAATTGAAGTTACAGTCGATACCGCTTTCAGGATGAATTCGTCCATGCGTTCCACCCATCCTTTCGGCCGCGGTAGCAGGGCCTTTTCTTCGGCAATTTCCTTGAAAAATGTGGAAGTAAGGAGCGGGGTCTGGTAATCTAGGAGCCATCCATGGGGAATCCGGTCGCTCTCGAACTCATGGGAATTCCACTCAGATCTGATCCAACTCAGGGAATTAGGTGCTAACCCGGAGAGCTGGCACTCGGTAGGCTTGCCGCAACTCCAGAGGGCAGCGGAGACCCAGACGACGACGTGAAGTGACGACGTGAAGCGACGACGCGAAAGGAAAAAGCAAATGCAGAGAAAAACGACGAAGAAACGCTGGCTGCTCAGCCTGGCCCTCGGCTTGGCCCTGGCTCCGCTGGCCGGTGCCCAGGAGTTTCAAGCCGAGTCAGCCAGCGCGGAATTGCAACCCGATCAAGAGGAGTACGGAACTCCCAAGGTTCCGAGCGACGCCCTGCTGACCGAAGATGGCCGCGTGCGGGTCATCGTCGAGCTGGACGCGCGTCCGGTGGCCACTTACGAGGGCGGGATCCCAGGGCTCAAATCAGCCCGCGCTCGCACGCCAGAGGGCAAGCTCGACTTCAAGGCCAAGCCGGTAGTGACCTACCGCAAATTCCTCGAAACGCAGCAGAACCAGCTGGCCCAGACCATCCAACTGCTCGACACGGGTGCCGAAATCACCCACCGTTACCAGGTCCTGTTCAACGGCATGGCGCTGGCCATAAGACCGTCCGAGCTCGAGACTCTGCGCAGACTTCCAGGCGTTCGCCGGGTCATTCCCGAAAAGATCTACCACGTGACCATGGACGCCAGCTTACCGCTGATCGAAGCGCCGGCCTTTTGGAATGACCTCGGCGGGCAGAGCAATGCAGGCGCCGGGATCAAGGTCGCGGTGGTCGACAGCGGGATCCGGCCGGAGAACCCCCTGTTTTCCGGCACGGGGTTTTCCTATCCCCCGGGCTTTCCCCTGGTTGATGACTACTGCGGCGCGGTGGATCCGGGCTTCTGCAACGGCA
>CAZCOV010000518.1:0-3080 GCA_964499975.1 uncultured Thermoanaerobaculia bacterium | reverse complement strand
CCTGCGGTTTAGCGCCCGACGATCCGCCGCAACTGGCCCCAATCAGGGCGCCAGAAATGTGAATTTATTGATGTGTCGACCCTAAGTTTTGGCTGGGCCTGCCTGGAGGTCAATTTCAGTGGCTGGCTGCGGGTCCGACCCCGCCTGGACGCCAGCTGATCACCCGCGGCGGGCGTAACGAGACGACGGCTTGGGCGGTCCGTTTGCGCCCTGCCAAGCTGGCTTCGACCATGACCGCCGCGCGCCACGCGCTGAAATGCTCGACTGCAATCGTCAAGGTGCCGTCCGCAAAGGGGACCGCGCCGCTGGTGCCAGCATACTCAGGGTCGTCGCCGAGTTCAGCCAGGGCTTGGGCCATGGCCGCGTCGCACAGGGCGGTCAATTGCAAATCCACGGCTTGCTGGCGCACGCTGCGCAAGCGCAAGTCGAGGACGGCAGCGACCAGCGCCGTCGCGGTCAGCGTCAAGACCAGCCCGAACAAAGCCAGCACCAGCGCCTGCCCGTCTTGGCCTCGTCTCACCATTGCCGCCTCACCCTTGCCGGCTCACCATTGCCGGCTCAGCGCAGCGCGCGGCGTCACCCGCAGCAAGCGCTGGATTTCGGGTTGGACGGGGGCGCGTTCCCGCCGTTCGAACGGTCCCAGTTCCTGGTAGCGCAAATCCACTTCGATCGAACGTCCGCGCCAACGCCAACGCCAGCCGGTAACTTGGCTGAGGACCAAGCGTTCGCCCGTTTTTCCGCTGGCGCTTTCGGCCAGCCACCGGATCAGCTGGCGGTCGACCACCGCATAACTGACGTCGCCCGCGGGATGCCCCACAAGCACCAACGGCCCCGTGGACCAACCGACCGACCATGCGTCGATGCCACTGGCCGCGCGCAAGTCAGCGCGCAACTGTTCAACCGCCAAGGCCCCCGCTGGAGCGAGCAGCTGTTCGGCGGCGATTTGCAGGCGGGTTTGGGCAGCCAGCAGGAGTTCGAGCGCGAGCAGCAGGGCGAGAGTGAAAACCGCCAAGCTGACCAGCAGTTCGAGCAACGTGAAGCCCGGGGCTAAGCCCGGCTGGCAGTTGGGCGGAACCCGACGGTACCCTTGCCAGCAGAGGTTGCGGGAGGACTCGTGCATCACGGCCGCCACACCAGGGTTTCGAGCCGCCGTTCCAGGGGTTGGGCGGAAGGGGCCTCCCGGTACCGCGCGATCAAGATGACTTGGTAGAGATCCGGCACAGACAGCGGGCGCACCTCTGCGCTGATCGTCAGGTCGGTTGCCGGCGGGACGGCGTTGGCGTCGAGCTGGCGCCAGTCCAGGGCGGTAGCGCCCAGCGGCAAGGGCCATCCCGCGCGGATCGCCTCATGTGCGGTCTCCAGGAGGTCCAACACCGCGGTGTGCGCTGCCACTTGCCGGCGGATCCGCACTTCGTGCGCGAGCAAAGAAAGGGTGAACAACAAGGCCACGGCGAGCACGGTCAGGGCCACCAGGGTTTCGAGCAAAGAGAAACCGCGGCTCCGCCGTCGCTCAGGGCAGCCGCCGCCCGGTAAAAATCCAAGCCCCAAGACGGTGGGAGCGCGGAGAGCACTGAAAGTGAACCCGGAGTCCGGCATATCGGGTGAGCATACCTCAGCCAAGGTGTGATGGAATGCCGCGGATGCGCGCACGCTGGTCTCTGGAAACTTGGCAAGTCCTGGGAGTTTTAGCCCTCGGGCTGCTCGTCGCAGGCGGACTCGCCTGGGGACCGCGGATCCCGCAAGACCCCGCCTACCACGCCTTTGCTGATCAGCGCACCTGCTGGGGAATCACCCATTGCGGCGACGTGCTCTCGAACTTGCCTTTTGCGTTGATCGGAGCTTGGGGGCTTGGGTGGCTGGGCCGGGCCGGGCGGAGCGCGACCCTTTTTCAGCAAGCGCAAGAGGGCTGGGCCTACTGGGTTTTTTTCAGCGGGGTTTTGCTGACCGCGTTTGGGTCGGCCTGGTACCACTTAGAGCCCGACAATGCTCGGCTGGTGCTCGACCGCTTGCCCATGACGCTCGCTTTCATGGGAATTTTCTCGGCGGTGATCAGCGAACGGATCAGTGTGCGGTGGGGAACCGCCTTGCTCGGTCCGCTGTTGCTCTTCGGGGTCGCCAGCGTGGGGTGGTGGAGGTGGACGGAAGCGCAAGGGCGCGGTGACCTGCGACCTTACGTCCTGGTCCAGTTCTATCCCCTGCTCGCCATCCTGGTCCTGCTGTCCTGCTGGCCCAGCCGCTATCCCCATGGCAGGGATTTCTGGGCTCTGCTCGGCTGGTATGGCGCGGCCAAACTGGCGGAGCACTGGGACCATCGGCTGTCGAACCTGACCGGAGTCTTGAGCGGTCACAACCTCAAGCATCTCCTCGCTGCCAGCGGTACCTACTGGGTGTTGCGCCTGCTGCAGCGGCGCTCTGCCGCTGGGTTGGAAAAGGTACGCTATGGTATGGGTACTTCTAAGTAACTCCCTGCTTTACCGCCCTCGGCTACACATTTGCGTAGCGATATAAGTCACTCGCTAGACCGTCAGGGCAATTCTGACTGCGCCGGGGAGGGCAGGCACGGGGGCCTGCCCCTACGGTCGCAATCCCACCTGGACCGTCAGGCAATTTGCCACTTCGATCCCCGATAATCCCGATAATACCTGGGTGCAGATTGATAAATTATGATCGGTTATAATTGGGCGATGAGACCGCACTTTAATGGCCTGCTGGCCGGACTGCTCCTGGCAAGTTCAACCCTCGCCCAGCCGCCCCCCAGCCACCAGCGCGGCCTCACTGCCGACACCGCCTACCAGGTCGGCGAAATCGACTCAATCAACCTCGCAAACGGCAACCTCGTCCTCCACCTCCCCCTCGGCACAACCTACCCGACCAGCGGGGTTTTCTGCGCCAGGTCGTGGGCTTTGCCAACTACATGGCCTACCAAGCCGGAGGCATGCTCTACCGCGTACCCCACGCCAACCCAGCATCCGACTGGATCGAGCGGAGCAGCAGCGACGGGCTCGCCCGTCCATCAAGGCTCTACACCGACGGTTCGGCTGGCACCTGGGACAGCGGCACCTTGGGCTACGACGGCGCGC
>CAZCOV010000517.1:2848-3117 GCA_964499975.1 uncultured Thermoanaerobaculia bacterium | reverse complement strand
AGGTGCCAGCCACGCAAATCGAGGTGCCAGCCACGCAAATCGAGGTGCCAGCCACTTGTGTTACTGGCAACACCGTCCGCTCGAGCGGTGCAATTTCGTCTATGGGTAGGGTCGTGCTGCCGGCAGCCGGGCTCGTCGGCTGCATCTTCTTCCTGATGGAGATCGTCTGGTACCGCATGTTGGCACCGATTTTGGGTGGTTCGTCGTACACCTTTGGCCTGATCCTCGCGGTCGCCTTGCTCGGGATCGGGCTCGGAGGTCTGATCTAC
>CAZCOV010000517.1:0-2838 GCA_964499975.1 uncultured Thermoanaerobaculia bacterium | reverse complement strand
CAATTCGCCTGGACTTGCGCCGCCGAAGCTCTGTGCTTGATCCTCCCTTTTGCTACCGGTGATGGGCTCGCCTGGCTGGCGGCGACGCTGCGCGCGTTCCATGCCATCGGTTTTTGGGGACTGGTGCTGAGCTGGACTGTAGTCGCCAGCCTGGTGATCCTGCCCGCTGCGGTGGTCGCCGGTTACCAGTTCCCGTTGCTCGTTGCTTTGCTCGGGAGAGACCACGACCAAGTGGGGCACGAGGTGGGGTTGACCTATGCCTGGAACACGACGGGCGCCATCGTCGGGTCCCTCGCTGGGGGTTTTGGTCTCCTGCCCCTGCTTTCTGCTCCCAGGCTTTGGCGAGCGAGCACGCTGCTTCTGGTGCTGCTGGCCTTGACGGCGGCGCTGGTTGACCGCAGCAAGGTCAGCGTGCCCCATCGGCTTCTCCCGCTCGGGGTCGCCCTGCTGAGCGCGGTTTTGTGCCTCGTCTCCGCGGGGCCATCGGCTTTCTGGCGCCATAGCTCGATCGGCGCGGGACGGATGCTGTCGTCATTTAAGGGCCCGAATGATCTGGCGTGGAACATCCGCGATGCCCGGGCAGCGCTTTTGCGCGAGGCCGAGGGGCGGGAAAGCAGCATCGCGCTCTTGGTGCGCCACGAACTGTCGCTCCAGGTCAACGGCAAAAGCGACGGCAGCGCTCGCGGAGATGCCCCGACCCAGGTGATGGGTGGGCTGGTCGGGGCGCTGCTCCATCCAGACCCGCAGCGTGCGCTGGTGATCGGGATGGGGACCGGCTCAACCGGCGGCTGGTTGGCGGCGGTCGATTCCTGCACCCAGGTCGACATCGTCGAGCTCGAACCGGCCGTGGTGGAATTCGCGCGAGAATTCCACGGAGTGAACGCAGATGTCCTCCATTCGCCCAAGGTGCGGATCCTTGACGGTGACGGCAGAGAGTATGTGCTGAGCAACCCCGCCACCTACGACCTGATCTTTTCCGAGCCTTCCAACCCCTACCGCGCTGGCGTGGCCGACCTTTTTTCCCAGGACTTCTACCGAGTGCTGAGCCACCGGTTGCGCCCTAACGGCATTTTCATGCAGTGGCTGCAGGGATATGAAGCGGATGCCGAGGTCGTCGAGACGGTGTTTGCCACTCTGCGTTCGGTGTTTCCCCACGTCGAAACCTGGCAGATCCACTCCTTGGACTTACTGTTGGTCGCCGCTAATGAACCGATCGTCCACGATTTCGATCAGATCCGCCGACGGGCGACGGCAGAGCCGTTCAAGTCCGCCCTGCTGCGGACCTGGGGCATGCAGGGGGTGGAAGGCTTCTACAGCGGCTTTCTCGCCAACCCGCAGCTCGCCACCGCCTTTGCCCAGCAAGCGACCGCCCTGCCCAGCACCGATGACCGACCGCGGGTGGAGTTCAGCTTTGCCCGCAACGTGGGGCGTGGACGCCTCTTCCAAGTGGAAGACCTCTTCCCGATCGCCGCGCGCCTGCATGCCGATCGCCCCACACCAGCTCGCGGTCAGCCCATCGACTGGGACCTCGTCCAGGAATATCGTCAGCTGCGGGCCAGCCATGGCCTGGGAAGCTTCGCCAACGTGGCGTTCGAACAGGCGATCGATGACCGCAAAGCTCGCTACCTCGCCCGTCAGGCCTATGGTGCGGACAAAGATTTGGCTACAGCCTTTCGCCTATGGTTTCAGCAGCAAGATCCTGAACCCAAGAACTTTCTCGATCTGCTGCTAGTGGCCGAAACCCTGGCTGACCGCGGCGACTCATTGGCCCTGCCCTATGTTGAGCAGGTTGCCGAGCTAGCGCCGACAGAAGCCGTTGCCCTGCGTGCACGCCTCGCCCGCCGACAGGGAGACCTGGCCAGCGCGACCCAATACTTGATCGAAGCGTTCGAGCGCTGCCGTCAAGATCCATGGTTCTACATCCCGTTGGTGGATCGGCTCTTAACCTTGACCGAAGAAACCGCCAAGGCCTACCCGGCGGCAGCCGAGCGTTTGCTGCAAGTGCTCGACCAGCCGCTGGCGGGCTATGTGCTGGAGATGGATCGCTTGCGGCTGCGCATCCCGCTGACCGCGGCGATTGACCATTGCGCCGAAGGATTTGCGCCGTTTGAGCCCGATGTGCCGTGGGAGGAGTTTTTTCTCGAGGCCCGGGCCAAGTGCTATGACCAAACTGGTCATCCCCTGGCTGAACAGGCCATGACCGACCTCTGGAAATTCCAAGAGGCTGGCACCCCGCGTTTTGCCGTCGGCAGCGAATGAAAATATTTAAATATCCGATAGCGATTTATCCTTGCAAAGAAGGCGGCTACGTAGCCGAGGTCCCTGCTTTGAAAGGTTGCTTGGCACAAGGCGAGACGATGCTAGCGTGTTTAGAGGAGCTGGAGCAAGTAACCAAACTATGGATTGCAAGCGCGAAGCGTCACACGTCATTGAGCGCGCTAGTGCGCTAGTCTTGCCACTGGACCTGGCTAGGTTGGAGGTACTAGGGCAAGACCGCTGGCGCCTGATCGTTGCACCATGAGCCTTGCCTGGTATCCGTCAGCGCTCCAGCTGGAAGGCAGAAAGCACGTGAAAAGTTAGACCCGTCCACGAACAAGAATCGCGAGGTTCCAAATGCTGTGGGAAGACGATTGGCAAGTGCTTGAAACAGCGGAGAACGAAATCCGCCAAGAAATCGCCAGCCTGAAACGGAAGGCGAGTGCCAGCGTCCAAAGGATGCTGACGGCAATTGAGGCGCATCTCTTCGACCCTCTTCTCGATTCACAGACGATCCGTCGCGAAACACGCATCCGGGATCACAACTGCACTAGCTGGTTTCGCTCGGAGGTAGGCAAGACG
>CAZCOV010000516.1:275-3124 GCA_964499975.1 uncultured Thermoanaerobaculia bacterium | reverse complement strand
GGAGAAGCCCGAGGAGAAGCCCGAGCGACGCAGCAGGCGATCCTGCAGGTGGCGAGGAAACGCCACGCTGCCTCTCTGCAAAACGGCTTTGAACAGAAAATCCGCAGCATCCACGATCTCGACCGCCTGAACCAGATCCTGGAACAGCTCCTGGACGCCGTGTCGCTGGACGAGGTGGACCTGAATTGACTACTCGACGTCTGGCATTCCGGCGGCTCTCGCGATCGACCGCTCGACGAATTGCCGGACGTCCTCGGGCAGTGGCTTGCCGGTGACCCGCTGCCAGCTCGCCGCAAGGGCGTCCAGACCGAGCTTGGCGGTCAAGCGGACGAGGTGCTTGGGGCCGGGACCGGTTGCGGGATGGGGGAATGCTTCGAAGAGGGTGACGCAGCGCACCATCCATGCGAGGGCGCCTGGCGAGTCACCGCAGGCCTCCGCCAGGAGCCCAAGTTGGCAGTAAGTCAACGCTATTCCGGGACGATTGCCCAGCGCTTCGTTGATCTCTAGCGACTTTCGGTACCAGGTCTCGGCAGCCGCCAGATCTCCGCGGTCCTGCGCCACCATCCCCAGCTGGTGGTAGCTTGAGGCCATGCCGGGACGATTGCCCAGCGCTTCTTTGATCTCGAGCGACTTTTGGTACCAGGTCTCGGCACCCGCCAGATCTCCGCGGACCTGCGCCACCACCCCCAGCTGGTGGTAGCTCTGAGCCATGTGCGGTCGATCATCGAGTTCTTCAAAGATCTCCAGCGACTTTTGGTACCAGGTCTCGGCAGCCGCCAGATCTCCCCGTAACTGCGCCACGATCCCCAGCAGGTGGTAGCTTGAGGCCATTCCGGGACGATTGCCCAGCGCTTCGTTGATCTCTAGCGACTTTCGGCACCAGGTCTCGGCAGCCGCCAGATCTCCGCGTAACTGCGCCACCCTCCCCAGATTGTGGTAAGCCACCGCCAGATGGCGCCTTGCGCGTGTACCTTCAGAGCCCTCGAGCATCTCGCGGAGGGAGTGATAAGCAGCTTCGGCTGCGTCCAGCTGCTGTTGCTGCACGTGGCGATTGGCCTGGGAGTTGATCAGGAACAGCCACAGACCGCCTTCGGCGGTGTCGAGGGAGGGTGGGCGACCTTGCGCGTCTTCGGTCAGCTCCCGCACCCGATCCACCCAGGCCCGCGCCTCCTCGAACATGCCCGTGGCATCCCAGAGTTCGTTCAGCGGCTGCAAGACGTCCTGCGCTTGAGCGAACCTTCCCCGCGCCAGGGCCGCGGCCGCTGCCCGCCCCAGGCTGCGCTGCTCCAGCCGCAGCAGGGTGAACGCGGTCCCGGCATCACCGCCCTTGATCTGCTGGTTCAACCAGCTGCCCAAGGCCGCATACGCCGCGATGCTCGCGCCCATGGCAGCCTCGTGCTCGGCGCCGTGGCTTTCCCCCGCCAGCGCTTGCCACCACCCCTGCAGGTAGCTCGGAAGCGCGGGATGCAGGCGGTAGCAACCCAGGCCCAGCTCGCTCAAGAGCCCGATGCGGACGCAGGCGTCGAGGGTCGATTTCCAGGCTTCCCGCGCGACGCCGGCAAAGCGCTTGGGCACCCCATCGACCTGGGAGAGGATCGCCAGCACCTTCACGTCCGCCACCCCTTCGCACAGGGTCAAGGCCGGCAGCCGGGCCTGGTCCTCGGGCGCCAGGTGCTGGAACGAGTAATGCATACAAGCGCCCAGCGACTCGGACTTCCCCTCCCCCGCGCTGAACCCCGCGGGCAGCTCACCTTCTCCCCGGAGTCCCCGGACCAGCTCCGCTGCCGGGGCGTCGGCCAGTCGCGGCAGGATCAGGCGCAGGCTGAGCGGGTGGCCGCCGAGCCGCTCGAACAGCTCTTTGCAGGCGTCCTCTTGCCGGCGCGCCTGCGCTGCCGGGCTGGCTGCGAGCAGGCGGTCGGCGTACTCGTTGACCGTCTGCGCATCGAGGGCGCCGAGCTCGAGCCGGTGGAGGTCCCCCAACCAGGGCTCGGGTGAACGGCTGGTCAGGATCACGCCACCGCGCGCGCGTTGCCTCACGGCTTGGAGAAAGCTGCGGATCTCTTCGCGCCCGGACGCGTCGAGCGCTGGCGTGATGCCCTGCGGGTCCGCCATGCTGCAGACGCTTTCGAAGTTGTCCCAAATCAGCAGCAGGCGCCTACTTTGCAGGAGGCGAAGCACCGCCGTCCGGCGCGCTTCGTGGTCGCGTTGGGCGAACTCGGCGCCGAACAGCCGCCAGCCGATCGACGCCAGCACTCCTTGCAGGCCAAAGGTCGCGATGCCCGGTTCGAAGGAGTGGAAGAAAACAAGTTGTGGATCGTCGAGCCCGCCCGAGACCTGCAGCCAGCGCGCGAACCCCTTGGCCACTTCGGTCTTGCCGTTCCCGGCCCCACCCCAGATCAAGATCACGTGCTCGAGGCGCAGCGCGCGTTCGAGCTCGAGAAATTCGCGGTCGCGGCCGAAGAAAATGCCGTCCCTGGCCTCGAGACCTCCCTCCTGGTGGACGCCTTCTGGCAGCGGGGCAGGGCGCGGCTGGCGTAAGCCGTCGAGGATCTGTTCGAGGCTTTTGGGCCGTTCTTGCCGCGTGAGCTCCGAGAATTTGACTTCGCGCCGGGCGTAGTGGACGGGCACGCACCAGTCCGCGAGCGGCAGCAGGCCCTTCGGGCTCGGCCGTAAGCAGCGCTGCTGCATCTGGCGCCGTCCGGCCACCACTGCCCGCGACACCGGCTGGCCAGAAAACAGCGCGTCATAAAAGGCCGCCATGAACTCGGCCGCGGCCACCGCATACACCGCATACGCCATGGCCACCACCGCGGCCGCGCCCCCGGCCAGGAGGCGGGTGGCCACCGCGG
>CAZCOV010000516.1:0-265 GCA_964499975.1 uncultured Thermoanaerobaculia bacterium | reverse complement strand
CGGCCTCGGGCTGCAAGCCGTCGGCGTGCATCGCGGACTGGCAGGCGTTGAGCACCACCAGCGGCACCTTGGCCTCTTTCAGCACCGGGCCAAGCACCTCGGCGGAAACCAGCTCTGCGCTCCCCGTTGCGGTCTCGAACACCAGATGACCCTGCTCGCCGTGGCGAAAACGCTGGTGGTCGAAGCTGCCGCTGCTCTGGGCCGAGCCAAAAGCGCCATGACCATCAAAGTGCAGCACGTGGAAGGGCTCCCCGGCCTGCCTCGC
>CAZCOV010000515.1:0-3133 GCA_964499975.1 uncultured Thermoanaerobaculia bacterium | reverse complement strand
GGACGAAGACCTCGGTGGTCCCGAAGTCGGCGATCCACTCGGCGAGCATGAGGAGGCTCACGACGAGCGCGTACTCGCCGAAGACCGACTTGCCGGCGAGCTGGACGATGAGCCCAACCCCCACGAGGCGGACGAACTTACCCAGACGGTGTTTGTGCGGGCCTGGCAGAAGCTCGCAAGCTTTGAACAGCGGAGCGCTTTTGCCTCCTGGCTACATCGCTTGGCGATCAACACGGTGCTGAGCGAGTGGCGGGCTCACCGCCGACAACGGGATTTGCTGGTGCCGCTCGAAGGGTTGGCGGCGCAGCAGGATCCGCGGCCGGACTTGTCTGGTCGGCGCGCGGTGGACCTCGAACGCGCTTTGGCTGGACTGCCCCGCGGCGCGCGCACGGTGTTTGTGTTGCACGATGTCATCGGCTATAGCCACGAAGAAATCAGCGTCTTGACCGGGTCCGCAGTGGGGACCTCGAAGGCCCAGTTGCACCGCGCACGCCAGCTGCTGCGCGCCGCGCTGGACAGGTGAAAGGCAGCCATGGAACACGACCTGAAGAATCTCTCCGAGATCCCTGATCGCGCCGGCCCAGATGACGTTGCCGGGGATTGCGCTTGGGTGTTGCGCCAGCTCGATGATTTTTGCGACCGCGAGCTGTCGCCGGAAAGTGCAGCGCGCGTCTCTGCCCACCTCGCAACCTGTGCCAGCTGCGCGCAAGCGCACGCGGACCTCGAACGGCTGCTCGCGACGGCCGCGGCTTTGCCCCACCACCTTGATCCGCCTCACGATCTATGGCCCCAAATCGCGGTCCAGTTGCAAGCCCCCGCGGCAAGGCGCCATTCCCGCGGCAGGGATCGGCGTTGGGGTTGGGGTCAAGCGCTGGCCGCACTGTGGTTCATGGCCTTGGGCGCACTTTTCGGGCATTGGCTGCTGCCGCGCGGAGAACCCTCTGCTGTGCCCAACAGCGGCGAAGCGGCAGGAGCAGAGGCAAGTTCAGCGGTCGCGTTCGCGACCCTCGAAGCAGACTACTTGCGGGCCAAAGAGCACCTGTGGGTGGGCGTTCTGGCGCGACAGGCGGAACTCAGCCCAGATCTCCAGGCAGTGGTCGAGCGCAACTTGCAGATCATCGACCAGGCGATCTGGGACCTGCGGCAAGCGGTGACCAAGGAGCCAGGGAATCGCCAGCTCGAACGCCTGCTTTTAGCGCAACATCGCCGTCAGATCGCGCTCTTGCGCCGCCTCGCCACGGTGGCGAGCTGAGGGTCGACGCAGCAATAAGCATTTATTGTTGCGTCGACCCTTACAGCGCGAATTCCTGGCCCTCAGCCAGCACCGCAAAGCCGCGGGAGGTGATCTCCCGACGAGCCGCGCTCTCCGGGTCGAGCGCTGGGTTCGAGTGGTTGAGGTGGGTAAAGAAGACTTGCGTGGTCGGGGTTTCTTGGGCGGCTCCGGTCGGCACGACCCCCGCGAGGAGCGTCATGGAATCGCGGATCAGGGGGTGCTTGACTTGGGTGATATCGCGTCCCGGAAGCTCGTCGAGGGAATAAAAGGTGCCGTCGAGGAGCGCAAAATCAACCCCGACGAGGATTTCGCGCAGGGAAGGGTTCCACGTGTGCCAGGCATCCGTGTCCGGCACGTAGAGCAGCGTTTTCTGCGGCCCGCTGAGCTTGAAAGCGACGGTATCGCTGAATTCGTCGCGGTGCGGCACGGGCAGGGCTTGGACCCGCACCCGTTCTTCCAGCATCACCCCGGCTGCACCGATTTCCTGCACGGCGATGTTGCCCAAGTCGACGAGCTGACTCCAGGGGCCGTTCTGGCGCAAAAAAGACGCCATCCGCGGTGTGCAGAACACCGGTAAGCCCTGGGTGTGGATCGCTTCGAAGCCGAAAAAGGCCAGGCCAAGGTAGTGGCCAATGTGGGCATGAGTCAAAAACACCCCGGCCAGGGGCGCACGGTCGACGCGATCTGGCGGAGGCTGGCGCACGTCGGTGAGCGCCGCGAGCTGTTCGCGCAAATCGGGCGTGGCATCGAGCAAGTAGACTTTACCGCGATCGGGAAAGATCAGCGCCAAGCTGGCGATCCAGCGCCGCGCGTGGGGGTCCTGGCGCGCCCGCTCGCAGCGCTGGCAGTGACAACCTGCGTGGGGCAAGCCGCCGTCTTGCACAGTACCTAAAACGCGCACCCGGGGTGGGGATTCTCCGGGGGCAGTCGCCGGACTGGCGAGGGCAGCAGGGCGGATTTCAGCTGCCGCCCAAGCCATTACCAGCCCGACGAACGCACCGGCGAGAAACCTGCACCCCCACGCGCTTGCAGTGCTCATCCGACAGTGTTCATCCGACAGTGCTCATCCGACAGTGCTCATCCGACGAGATCAAACCACCCCGTAAGCGAGCATGGCGTCAGCCACTTTGACGAAGCCAGCGATGTTGGCTCCTTTGACGTAGTTGACGAAGTCGTCGCTGCCATTGCCGAACTCGACGCAGCGGCGATGGATGTTCTCCATGATGTCCTGCAGCCGCCGATCCACTTCTTCGCGCGACCAGAACAGGCGCAGCGAGTTCTGGCTCTGTTCGAGACCCGACACGGCCACGCCGCCCGCATTGGCTGCCTTGGCCGGTCCGAACAACACCTTGGCCGCGAGCATGGCATGGACGGCTTCGAGGGTGCTCGGCATGTTCGCCCCTTCGGCCACGGCCACGAGGCCATTTTGGATCAGCGCTTGCGCGTCGGCCAAGTCGAGCTCGTTTTGGGTGGCACAGGGAAAAGCCAGTTGCACCGGCACGCTCCACGGACGTTGGTCCGGATGGTACTCGGCCCGGCGAAAATGCTGGGCATACTCCGCGATCCGCCCCCGTCGCACTTCTTTCAGGTCCTTGATCCAGGAGAGCTTTTCTGCATCGATGCCGTCCGGGTCGTAAATGAAGCCGTCGGAATCGGAAGCGGTCACCACCTTGGCGCCGAGCTGCAACAGCTTTTCGATGGTGTAAATCGCCACGTTGCCGGAGCCCGACACCGCACAGACCTTGCCTTCGACGCTGTCGCCCTTGCGGGTGAGCATGTTTTGCATGAAGTAGACGCAGCCATAACCGGTCGCTTCGGTGCGGATCAAGCTGCCGCCGAAATGCACGCCTTTGCCGGTCA
>CAZCOV010000514.1:0-3175 GCA_964499975.1 uncultured Thermoanaerobaculia bacterium | reverse complement strand
CCTGCAAGTGGGCCATCACCACCGTAGCAAACGCGGACGCCAACTGCTCAACCCGCACGAGTCAGCCACAGCGCTCAGCGGAATTCAGCGGCGGCTCGCAGGATGTCGGCGAAAACTCCGGCTGCGGTCACCTCGGGGCCAGCCCCAGGACCGCGGATCCAAAGCGGGGTTGCGGCGTAGCGGGACGTTTTGAGCGCGATCAGGTTCTCGCCTGCAGAAATGCTGGCCGCGGGGTGGTCCGCGGGCAGCGCCACCAGCTGAACCCGCGCGCCTTGCGCGTCGAGGGAAGCGAGGTAGCGCCAGGTTTGACCCGCAGCCTCGGCTTGCGCCTGACGCGCTTGAAAGCTGGCGTCGAGCTCCGGCAGACGCTGCCAAAACTCTGGCAAGGACAGCGCCAGCCAAGAGGCATCCGGCAGCCATGACTCGACCTCGATCGCCGTGGGTTCAAGCGCCCAACCCGCCACCCGCGCCAAAATCAAGAGCTTGCGCGCCACATCTTGCCCGGTCAGGTCTTCGCGCGGATCCGGTTCCGTCCAGCCGAGCGCAAAAGCCTGGCGCAGCGCGCGGCTCAACAATTCGCCCGCAGCCAGCTGGTGGGTCAGGTAGTTGAGGGTGCCCGAGAGAACCCCCTCCAACCGTTCAAGACGATCGCCGGTGGCGACCAATGCACTGAGCGGGCCGATGATCGGCAGACCCGCTCCCACGGTGGTCTCGCAGTAGAGCTGACCCGGACCGCACTGCAGTTGCTGGTAGGCGGAAAAGGACCCGGCTAGCCCCAATTTGTTGGCAGTCACCACCGCCACCCCCGCGCGGAGGCAACGGGGATGCAGACTCGCCACTTGGGCATCTGCGGTGCAGTCCACGAAGATCTTGCGCGGCCCGCGGGCAAAGGCTGCGAGCGCGCCGACGAGGTCTTCTGGCTCAGGGTTGCTCTGCACCTCGGCAGCTGCAGTCGCAGGATCCAGCCCGGAAGCGCTGAGTAGCGCCCCCCGCCGGGTGGCCACTCCGGTCAGGCGCAGGTGGATGCCTTGGGAGCGCAGCCGATCCTGCGCTGCGGCCAGCTGCGCGAGCAGGGTGCGGCCCACCCGCCCGACGCCGGCTACCAACAGCTCGACCTGACGCTCTTGCGGGAACACCAACGCATCGTGGATGGCGCGCACCGCCCGAGCTTCGTCAAGGGCTGCTACGACCAGCGAAATGTTGAGCTCGGAGGAACCCTGGGCAATCGCGCGCACGTTGATTTGGTGTTCGCCCAAAACCGCAAAAAGCCGTCCCGCAACCCCAGGATGGCGGCGCATGCCACTGCCCACGACCGCGACGATGGACAGTTCGGGCTCGATCACCAATTCGTCGATTTGACCCGCTTGGCGCTCCAGCGCAAACTCAGCGTCGATCGCGCGGGCAGCATCGTCCACGGCTTCCGGGGTTACCGCAAAGCAAATCGAGTGTTCGCTCGAGGCCTGGCTGATCAAAATCACGTTGACCGAGCGTCGGCTCAAAGCGCCGAACAAGCGGCTGGCCATGCCCGGCACCCCGACCATGCCCGCACCTTCGAGCCGTAGCAACACCACCCGATGAATCGAGGTGATGCCCCGCACCGGCGGACCGCTGTCCGCCAAATCCGCCTGGACCAGGGTCCCGGCTGCGGTGGGATTGAAAGTATTTTTGATCAGCAGCGGAATTTGCCGGTTGCGGGTGGGATGGACGCTCGGCGGATAGATCACTTTGGCGCCAAAGTGCGAAAGCTCCATCAACTCGTCATAGCTCATGGTGGCAATCGAGGCAGCTTGCGCGACCAGCCGGGGATCCGCGCTCATCACCCCGTCGACGTCGGTCCAAATTTCGACCGCATCCGCGTCCAAGGCAGCCCCCAAGATCGCAGCGGTGTAGTCTGAACCCCCGCGTCCCAAAGTGGTGGTCTCGCCTTCGGCCGTGGCCGCGATGAACCCGGTCACCACTTGCAGCGAACCCGCGGCCGACGCCGCAAAATGTCTTTGGATTTGCGTCTCACTCGCTGCCACCTCGAGGCGGGCATTGCCGAACTGCCCATCGGTCTGGATCAGTTGTCGGGCATCGCAATCTGCCGCGTCCGTGCCGGCGGCGCGCAGCGCTGCTGCGACCACGGCCGCTGACCAGCGCTCGCCATAGCTGGCCACCCGATCGCGGGTGCGGGGGCTGGCTTCGCGCAGCAAGTACACCCCTTTGAGCAAGTCGCCCAGCTCGGCAAAACCCACCCGGAGCCGCGCTTCGAGGTCAGCCCGCTCCTCGACTAGCGCCAGCTCGGCAGCTGCTGCGAGGTGCCGCGCGCTGAGCTGCGTCAAGAGTTCGAGGTAGCTCACATCGTGCTGCGCCGCGACCCGCGCAGCGCTGAGCAAGGCGTCTGTGACCCCGCCAAAAGCCGAGACCACGACTCCCACCCGCGACTTGCCAGTGGTGGCCTGGACGATTTGGACCACCGCGCGGATGCGCTCGGGCGTGGCCACGGAGGAGCCACCGAACTTGAGAATTCGCATGCTGTCATGTCCCTCTCTCAGGGTCTCAGATGTTGCCGCGCTTCAGGAACGCGCGGGGATGGCCAGCCGTTTCATCTTCTTCTCGAGGCCATTGCGCGATAGTCCCAGCAGTTTGCAAGCTTGCAATTTCTTGCCTTGGGTGCGGCGCAGGGCCTCGCGGATCAGTTGCTCCTCGAGCGCCAGCACGGTCGGCTGCAACTCCAATGAGTCGAGTTCCGCGATCAGCCGGACCACCGGATCTGTGGTCGAACGCGAACGCTGCAGCCGGTCAGCGACGCGGTCCGAACCGATCACTTCGTCGGGCGCGCTGGTATAAACCAGGCGCCTGACTTCGTGCTCCAGCTCGCGAATGTTGCCGGGCCAAGGATGCGCCGTGAGGAGGCGCAAGGCCGCCACCGTGATGCCGCGGATGCGGACCCCGGTTTCCATGGCGAAGATTTGCAAGAAATGCTCGATCAAACCCGGGATGTCCTCAGCGCACCGCCGCAGCGGCGGGACCTCCAGCACGAAGCCGGCGAGTCGGTAGAACAGATCCTGGCGCAGCGCCCCCCGTTCGAGGTGCTGTTCGAGGTCGACGTTGGTGGCGGCGATGACCCGCACGTCGATCGCCTGCGGTCGGCCCCCCAGAGGATGGATTTCCTGCTCTTGCAGGGCGCGCAACA
>CAZCOV010000513.1:0-3182 GCA_964499975.1 uncultured Thermoanaerobaculia bacterium | reverse complement strand
TCTCCATCAGGAACTTGCCCACTTTAGTCGAAGTGCCCGGCGGGGTCAATCCCGTCAACGGGCAAATCATGGGGATAACGGCGTGGGCTGGCCTGGTCGCCCAGCTGCTCACCGCAGCGGACATGCCGGAAGGTGCCCTGCTTGTTTGGGGCACTGCTCGTTTTCTCGGAGCGCTCTTCGGCTGTGAGATGGAACTGGGCCGCGATGGCGTCCCGCGCGCTCGCCAGGGAGTCCTCCGCGCCGTCGGCTGCGAGAGCCAGGACCGGCAGCAGAAACGTTGCAAGTCTGGGACGGCCATACTTGCGCAGTTCATTCTGTTGGATGACCTCGACCAGAACTGGAACGGTGCGGATACCGGTTTGCGAGGTACGCTGATGACGTGTTGATCCTCGTCAAAAGCCTTCGCGCCGGTGAACGCGTCAAGGCCAGCGTGACGCGGTACGTGACCCTCAAACTCGTGGTCAACGAGCAGAAGAGTCGGGTGGTCAAGACCCAGGATTGTGAGTTCCTGCAGTTTGGGGTCTCGATGGCCTACCGGTTCGAGCGGCTCGCGCGTTACGTTCGAGGCTGGATGAATTACTTTGGCATCTCGGACTACTACCGCCCCATCCCAGAAATCGCCGCATGGCTGCGGCGGCGCATCCGGATGTGCTACTGGAAGCAGTGGCGCTGGGTGCGTACCAAGGTGCGCCACCTTCTGGCATTGGGGACGAGCAAGCGTCAGGCGATTCTGACGGCGCTGAGTAGCAAGAGCTACTGGCACCCTTCGAAAACCCTGGCGCCGCAAACCGGGATGACGAACGCCTGGCTGACCCGCCAGGGCTTGATCTCCGTGCGTGCGCTGTGGCTGCGTGCTCATGGGTATTCCTGAAGTGACCGTGTGCTCCGCTTTCGTGAACCGCCTAGCTTAGCTAGCGCGTCCCCCTTTACCGTCAAAGAAGGCTAGTAGGTCGTCGAGCTCAGCGTGCGGTTACGGGTCTTATTCGAGGTCTTGCCATTCTGTTATCGAGACGCCCACCTCTCGGAGAATGGAGCGCAGGAGGTTGGGCCCGATATCGCCACGGTGGGGGTTTGGAATCCGTACCCGCTGATGTTCTTTGATCATGAACTGATGCTTCCCTCCTGAGTATGGACCATGAAAACCGAGTTGACGTAGGCAGCGAATCAACTCTGCTCGCGTTGTGGGGCCAAAATGCGGCATCAAGCAACTTCTTGAATGGCCAGCGTTATTCCATCAAGGGTGGGGAGCGGGTGGCCCATTTTGAGCCCCAAGACAATCCACTCTTCCAAAACTTCACGCAATTCCTCGCGACAGGCTTCCAGGGTAGAAGCCTGCGCCCACACTCCGGACAGACCTTCAATCGTGCCAAAATACCCTTCCCCAGCCGACAAGAGCTCATAATGCGCATTCCGCAACGCAGCTTGAATATAAGCGGTCAGCATACTTGCCTCACTCTTTCAGGAGATAGGGCTTTAGGTCAAAAATTCCACTTCGCCCATCGTTCAAGATGGCGTGCGGGAACTCGGCGGGGAAGGTCTGCAGCATCTCGCCATCGACCATCTCGCGGCGCTCGACTTCAGGGCGGATCTTGTGCTCGTCGACGTTGAGCCGGCGCCACGGGCGCGGAGCGTCGCGGTACCCTGGCAACTCGTAGGCGGGAGCCGAGACCGCAGCACCCGGCGCGTGAAGTCGGTAGTGAGGGCGGTTTCGATCCATGTCAACAGGATACCATGTCAACAGGATACCACGCGCCGCGCCGTCGTTAAGGCCACCGGCCTTCCCTGCTTTAGGCTGCGGGCAAGCGGAGGACGAGGAGGGTCAAGTCGTCATCGCGCTGATTTCGGCGGGTGAAGGCCATGACATCGGCGAGCACTCCCGCGCTCAGGCTCTGCGGATCCTTACCCGCATGGCGCTTGAGGCTGGCTTCAAGACGGTTGAAACCGAACGGCTCGTCGCTGTTCTCGGCACAGGCTTCAACCAACCCGTCGCTGGAGAGGAAAACCACGTCGCCCGGTTGCAACTGGGTGGTCTGGACCTGCACGGCAATGCGGTCGCGCACGCCCAGCGGGTAGGAGGCCGTGGTGAGGGGCACCACCTGGCCGTCGGGCAAGACCCGGTAGGGAAAGAGGTGGCCCGCGCTGGCATAGCGGAGTTCCAGGCGCCGGGGGTCGATCAGCGCATAGCAGAGGGTGGTCAGCAATCGCTGGCGGGCGCTCTGGTAGACCATGCGGTTGAGGGTGTCAAACACCGACTCGACTTCCGGGTCAAACGTCACCTGGACGGTCAAAGCGGACTTGGCCATGGACATCACCAGCCCGCTCGACACCCCATGCCCGGCAACATCGCCGACCGCCACCGCCAGCCGTCCGTCGTCGAGCGCCAGCACATCGTAAAAATCGCCGCCCACCTCGGTTGCGGGCAAGTAGAGATGAGCGATCTCGACACCGTTGAGCTGGGGCGGCAGCTGGGGCAAGATCGACGACTGGATGCGCGCCGCGGTTTCGAGCTCGACCCGCTGCCGTTCGCGTTCGGCGATCCGCCGCACGTGGGGCGGGATGTCATCGTAGGTGTAGTGAAACGCGGTCCCGCTCAACAACTGACGGCAGCTCAAAAGGAGCGGCAGCGCCAGCACCAAGAGGGCGCTCCAACCATGGAGGATGAGGCGTGGATCGTCGGCCAAAAGCAGCGGGATCGTCCCCAACAACACCGGACCCGTCCAGGCCGCGAGCAAGGCCGACAGCAAATCCCCAAAACGGAAGCAGAGGAGTGGGATGAGCGCGCTCACCACCCACACCAAAGCGCCCCAGGGCAAGGGGAAAGCGGGCAGCGCTGGCGCCAGGACCGGCGTCCCGATCGCGAGTGCCACCCCCAAACCGAGTCGGGGTCCCAGCCGGAGGTGCGCCCAGCAGGGCACCAGCAAACAAGCGAAGAGGTGGAGGGGTAGCGCGAAGCTCAGAGCGCTGGCCAGCTGAGCGAGGCCGGGGAAAGGCGCGCTGAGGCTATCGTCGAACAGCATGCTCGCGAGCGGCCAGACGTCTTGACCCGCGAGCACGAAGCTGGTCAGGGCCATGGCCGCGGCGAGCAGCGCGCCCCCCGCCAGCCCGCGCAAAGCCGAGTGGGCGACCGTGGCATTGTCCCACTTGCCACGAAACAGCGCGTCCACCGCGGCCAGCTTGTCCGG
>CAZCOV010000512.1:0-3183 GCA_964499975.1 uncultured Thermoanaerobaculia bacterium | reverse complement strand
CTAGCGGGGGAGTCATGGGCCGAAGCCGATTAGTTTTCATCGCTCTATCGCTGACCATGGTGCTGCTGTTTGTGGGCGGATCCATCCTCGCCACCAACACCGGACGCGAGGCGGATAATGGTCAGGATTCGCTGTACAAATACCTCTCGGTCTTCACCGAGGTTTTGGGGCTGGTCAAGCGCGCTTACGTCGAAGAAACCGATACGGACGCGCTGCTCGCCGGCGCCTTCGAGGGCACGATCGATGCCCTCGACCCGTTCTCGCTTTACATTCCCGCAGAGCAAGTCGAACGCTATCTCGGGTTCCGCAAAATCGGCGAAAGCCGCAGCGGCCTGCTGCTGCTCAAGGACCGCGGGGTGGTCTTCGTGACCGCGATCGTCGAAGGTAGCCCAGCGGCTGCGGTGGACCTCGCCCCGAGCGACGTGATCGTGAGTGTGCAGGGTAAGCCAACGCGGCTGTCGACCCTGGTGGAAATCCAAGAAGTGCTGGCCGGACCCGTGGGCACAGAAATCACCCTCGAGCGGCTCCGCCTGGGACAGACAGCCACGGTGAAGCTGAAGCTGGAAGAGTATTTGCCGCCCGGCGCCACCGTCTTGGAAAAACAGGGCATCGCGGTCTTGCATCTGGCGGGATTTCATGCCCAGACCCCCAAGAACATTGCGACCATCCTAGAAACTCTGGCAACCGGCACCACCCAGCTGCCCAAGCTCACCGAGAAAGACAAGCTGGTGATCGATTTGCGGGGGATTGCCGGAGGCGATCCGGCCAGCGCTTATCAGGCCGCGAGCTACTTTGTGCATGGCGACTTCGTGCATGGCGACCTCGGCGCGCTGCTCAGCCGGGGCCAGGAAGTGGAAGCTTTCAAGGCCGAGCAGAAACCTTTGTGGTCCGGCCGCTTGGTGGTCCTGATCGACCGCGGCACCCAAGGCGCTGCGGAAATTCTGGCCACCGTCCTGCGGCAGACGGCCGATGCGGTCTTGATCGGTGAGCGCAGCTTTGGGCATTCCGGCCGGCAGAGCTTGGTCGAGTTGTCGAACGGCGGCAGGCTGCTGATCACCGATGCCTTTTTCACCGGGCCTGACCGGACCCCGATCAACAAATCCCTGGTTCCCGATGTGCCGGTGCGGTCGCTCGTCCTCGAAACCGGGCAGGTGGATCCAGCCCACGATCCGATCCTCGCCCGCGGGCTCGAGATCTTGCGCCAAAACGAGAAGGTCGAGCTCAAGAAAGCGGCTTGAAACCAGGCCACTTCCAGCCATCGCGAAGCCTTTCCAACGCATGCCGCGCCGTCCAACACGCCGCCGCTCCACGCGGCGGCTCATTTGGGTCTTGGCGGGCAGCAGCGTGCTCCTGGCGGTGGGAATTTACGGGCTCCTGCTCTGGCTAAAGCCGCCGCCCCCTCCGGTTTTCACCCCGCCCGCGCCACCGCCAAAGCCGCCGCCGACCGCCCCCCCGCCGCGCCCAGCTCCGCCGACAGAGCGGCCGGCCACCCAGGAGCGCGCGTCGAGACCGCGGATTGCTCTGGTGATCGACGATTTGGGGCGCAGCCTAGAAGATCTCGACACCCTGGCCAAGTTGGGTATTCCGCTGACGTATGCGGTTCTGCCTTTTGAGTCGCGCACGGCTGAAGTCGTCGAAGCATTGCAACAGCGCGGGGCAGAGATCGTCTGCCACCTGCCGATGGAAGCGCAAAACCACGCCAATCCTGGACCTGGTGCTTTGCGCGCGAGCATGGACCGGGACGAACTCAAAGCCGCAACCCGTCGCGCTTTGGCGGCGGTTCCGGGCGCTTCCGGGGTCAACAACCACATGGGGTCCGGGCTGTCAGCGCAGCGCGATGCGATGACCCCAGTGCTCGAAGTGGTGGCTGCTGCCGGGCTCTACTACCTCGACTCGCGGACCAGCCCCGAGACGTTGGGCTATGAAATCGCCCGCGAACTCGGCATGGCCGCCGGCGAGCGCCAGGTCTTTCTCGACACCGATCGCAGTCCTGCGGCACTGCGCCGTCAATTCGAGCGTCTGCTGGCAGTGGCGGCAGAACGCGGGCAAGCGATCGCGATCGCCCACCCGCACCCGGAAACCCTCGCGCTGCTCGCAGCAGAAATTCCCCAAGCCAAGCGCGAGTTCGAGTTCGTCACTGCCAGCGCTTTGCTCACCGGCGGCTAGCCGCAGCTAAGGGACGACCGTGGACCAGGCTGTGGTGTCACCGCTGGCGAAGCCGTCGCTGAAAATCACTTGAGCTGCAGAACAAGTTTCGATCATGACATCGTCGACGTAAAACAGGGTGGTCAGCGTGCTGTCATTGGTGGCGCGAAACGCCAGGCGCACGGTCTGACCAGCCCACGGGGTCAAGTCGATGTTCTGTTGCTGCAGCCACGTCGCGGGGTGCCAGCCGTCCGAGCGGTGGTCGACCACGGCCAGAACCGCGCCCGCAGGGTTCCTGATCTCGACGTCGAAGTAGTCCCAGCCATGACCATCTGGGCCTTCATTGGTGGTCATGTACCAAAACAGCGTGGCCTCGGCAAAAGTTGCGCCTGCGGGGATTGCAAAGTCACGGTAAGCCTCGTGGGTGGAACTGGTCACCCCGCCGAAGCTCAGCGACGAGCTGCCGTGCCCGCTGCCCGGAGCAGCGACCCGGCTGGCTCCCGAAAGGGTGAACCCGTCATTGTCCGCTTCAAAACCCGCGTTCGTCTGGGTGCAAGTTGCCGGGCTGAAGACCGCCGGCACGACGCAGTAGAGCAAGCCGTAGGTCTGGGGTGCAGTGGGCACGTTGGTGCCGGTGACGCGTACCGTCCAGGTGCCGTCTGGCGGGTTTAGAACCACCACCTGTTCCTGGTTGTCGACGCTGTTGAGGCCAGTCGCCGCTGGCAAGTGCGGGCTCGCCGGGTTAAGCACCCAGGCGTTGAAAATGGTGCTGTCAGGGGCGATTAGCTGCAAGGTCAAGTTGTTCACCACGGCATTGGCGGAAAAAGCCGCGGCCGCGGCATCGTCCCAGGCCAGGCTGGCCTTGAGCTCACCGGTTCCAGGCGGGACGTCGAAGGTGTAGCTGTCGACGGCGCCATGGGTCACCGAGTCGGTCCCCCACACGATCGGGTCGTTGACCCCCAGGGCGCCGCTGCCCGCGCGCAGGGTGTCGATCAGGGCGGTGGCGTCGACCGCGCCGTAGCCATAGATGAAGTCAGG
>CAZCOV010000511.1:0-3192 GCA_964499975.1 uncultured Thermoanaerobaculia bacterium | reverse complement strand
GCTCCTGGTCAAACGAAGGCAGACGGTTTGGGCTGTGCGCGCGGCGCACCAGCTCGAACGCGCGCGGGGGTGTACCCGCGGCGTCCGCTGCGGCCATGGCCGCGGCCAGTCCGGCCACCGTGGGGTCGCAGAAGAACTGGCGCAAGGAGAGCTCAACTCCCACCTGGGCCAGCCGCGCCAGAAGCTGCATCGCGAGCAGCGAATGACCGCCCAGCTCGAAGAAGTTGTCGGCGACGCCGACTTGCGGCACGTCCAAGAGCTCGCTCCACAGCGCGGCCAGGCGCGCTTCGCGGTCGCTGCGCGGGGCGACAAACCGCGTGGTCGGCGCTGCGCCCGCAGGAGCGGGCAGCGCGCGGCGGTCAACCTTGCCGTTGGCCCCCAGCGGGAAAGCGTCGAGCAGCACGAAAAAGGCTGGCACCATGTAGGAAGGCAAGCGCTCGCTGAGAAAGGCGCGCAGTTCTGCTGCGGTCGGCTGCGCCTGGGGCGCTGGCACAACGTAGGCGACCAGTCGGCGCTCACGCTGCCCCGCGCCCGGCGTCGCCAGCACCAGGGTTTGCCGCAGACCGGGATAGCGCGCGAGAACCGCCGCGACCTCGTCGGGTTCGATGCGAAAGCCGCGGATCTTGACTTGAAAGTCGACGCGTCCGAGAAATTCGAGCTGCCCGCTGGGCCAGTAGCGCACCAAGTCGCCGCTGCGGTACATCCGCTCACCTTTGCGGTCAGGCGCGGGCAAGAAGCGCTCCGCGGTGAGCCGCGGCCGGTCGAGGTAACCGCGGGCGACTCCGTGCCCCGCGATCCACAGCTCGCCGATCACCCCGATGGGCACGGCGCGCAAGCGGCGGTCCAGCACATAGACCCTGGTATTGCCGATCGGCCGACCGATGGGGACCACCGCGCCCACGTCCGCGGCCCGGACCAGCGGCTGGCAGCAAGCAAACGTGGTGGTCTCGGTGGGGCCGTAACCGTTGATCACCGTGAGCCCTGGAAGCGCGACGAGCACCCGGCTCACGGTTTCCGCGGGCAGCACATCGCCGCCAGCGAGGAGTTGTACTAAGCCGCGGAGCCCAGCCAGATCTTGCTCCACCATCTGCTGCAAGAGCCCGGCGGTCAACCACAGGGTGCTGACTCGGTGGGTCGCAATCGCCTGCCCGATCTCGCGCGGCGTTGCCGGGCCTGCGGTTGCCGCGCTCGGATAGACCACCAGTCGACCGCGGTTGAGCAGCGGTCCCCACAGCTCAAACGTCGAGGCATCGAAAGCGATCGGGGCGAGCTGCAAGAGGACGGTCTGGGGGCCGAGCTGAGCGTAACCACCGGCGAGCGCCAAGCGCAAGATGTTGCGGTGCGTCACGCTGACGCCCTTGGGACGGCCGGTCGAACCCGAGGTGTACATCACATAAGCGAGATTCTGCCCAGAAATCGTCACCGGCGGACGGGCGGAGATTGCCGCGCCGGGGTTGAGCGCGGCAGCGCCCGCGCCAGCTTGCAGGGTTTGCTGGAACGCGGCGGGGTCGAGCCAGCCCAACCCGGCGACACCTCGCAAGGAGGGCATCCGCTCTCTTGCCCCGATCACCGCTCGCAGTCCGCTATCGGCAACCATCCACTGCAAACGTTCCGCGGGGTAGTCGGGGTCGAGCGGGACATAGGCCGCGCCCGCCTTGAACACGCCGAGGATCGCGATCACGGCCGCGAGCGAGCGTTCGAACCCCAACCCGACCCGATTTTCCAGACCCAACCCCAGCGCGGCCAGACGCCAAGCCACGCGGTTCGCCTGCAAGTCGAGTTCGCGATAGCTCAGGTGATCCGGACCCAGGGCAGCGCTGATCGCTACGGCTTCGGGGATGCGCGCGGCACCAGCGGCGAACACCTCCCCGACCGATGAATCTTGGGGAAAAGTCGTCTGCCGGTCATTCCACTCGACGCTCACTTGCTGCTGTTCCGCCGCTGACAACCACCCCAGCGCCGCTGCTGGTCGCGCCGGGTCAGCCACGACCGCAGCCAATAAGTGGTGGAAGTGGCGCAGCCAGCGTTCGCTGGTGGTGGGGTCGAAGAGGTCGCTGCTGTAGATCAGCTGGCAGCGCAGGGCTTCCCGTTCGTCCCGGACGAGCGAGTCGGCAATTCCTTCTGCATTTCTTTCTGCAATTCTTTCTGCAGAGCTTCGGACACCGGCACTTTCTTCTGCAGATCTTTCTGGTCGCTCCTCGCAGATCAGGGTCAAGTCGAATTTGGCGCTGGTTTCGCGCACGGCCAGCTCGTGGACGCGTGTCCCCCAGAGATGGGACACGCGCATGACCGCGTTTTGCAGCACGAAAACCGCTTGGACGAGCGGCGTGAAGCTCAAACTGCGTTCGGGTTGCAGCTCCACCGCGAGCCGTTCAAAGGGCACGTCCTGGTGCGCGAACATGGCGAGCACTTCCTGCCGCGTCTCGCGCAAGAGCTGGGTGAAGCCGGCGTGCGGCTGCAGTCGACTGCGCAAGATCACGGTATTGACGAAGAATCCGATCAAGCCTTCGAACTCGACCTGCCGGCGACCGGCAGTCGGCGAACCCACGCACAGGTCGGGCTGATCGGTGAGGCGGTGGAGCAGCAGCTCAAAAGCCGCGAGGAGCACCATATAGAGCGTGGTGCCGGTCGCTTGGGCGAGCGCTTTGAGCGCGCCGAGCAAGGTGGCTGGCACCCAGCGCACGAGATCTGCGCCGCGGTAAGTCATGACCGGCGGACGCGGTCGATCGGTGGGCAGTTCGAGCAGGCTCGGGGCTCCCGCCAGGTGTTCGCGGAAGTAACGGACTTGGCTCGCCAGCGCCTCGCCCTGGAGCCATTCCCGCTGTCCCGTCGCGTAGTCCGCATAGCTCACGGGCAGGGCCTTCACGGGGGACGGCAGATCGAGCAGCTGCGCCTCGTAAAGCGCCTGCAGCTCATGGAGTAGCACCCCTAACGACCAGCCGTCAGCGGCGATGTGGTGGACGTTGAGCAAGAGATGGTGCTCGTGCGGGGCCAGCTTGAGCAACGTGGTCCGCCACACCGGACCGCGTTCGAGGTCGAAAGGCCGCGCCGCATCGTCGCTGCGCCAGCGGGCAGCTTCGTCCTGGGCGATGGCCAGGGGCAACCCGCTCAAGTCGACCACCGGCAAGACGTGCTCGAGCGGCGGGTGGACGACTTGGATCGGCACTCCGGCTTCCTGGCGGAACGTCGTGC
>CAZCOV010000510.1:0-3212 GCA_964499975.1 uncultured Thermoanaerobaculia bacterium | reverse complement strand
ACCCCCCCGAAAGTGATCGCCACAGCCAGGACCGCGCGACCGCGGTCGCGCACCCAACTCAGCCAGAACACCGGTACGGCAAAGAGCACGCTTGCTGGATGGTAGAGCAAGGCCAGCGTCCAGCAGAGGCCCGTCATGGCCCAGCCGACCCAGCGGGCAACGCGCGTCTCGGCAGTGCTGGCCGAAAGGGCGCTGGCGGTGGCCAGGGCCAAGGCCGCAGCCGCAGGCAAATAGGGCTCGACCTGGGTGCTGGCCCGCAAAAAGCTGCTGAAACTGCCGAGCAACGCCACAGCGCTGAGCCCCAGCCGCAACGACCGGAGCCAGCCCGCCCCGATCCACGCCGCGGTCACGAGGAGCACCAGCGCAGCCGCCAGACTGTGGACCTGGCCGGCGAGCAGCACGTCAGCAGAGCCTCCGCCTGCGAGCGCGTGCCAGACCCCGCGCACTGCCGACCGGAGCAGCAATTGGTTTGGGTCGAGGAGCGCACGACCTTGCTGGGCCGACCACAAATTGGCCAGACTCTCGGGGCTGAACGCCACTGCCCGCGTCCAAAACAGGTAAGAGAGCCCGAAAAGCAGCGCGACTGCCAGGCCCAAACCCCCTGCGAACCTTGGAGCGGGTGGGGTTGCCTGGGATGGAGATGACTTCAAGGCGACCTCTGGGGTGACGAATTCTATTCGTGTCTGCCCAGAAT
Source organism: uncultured Thermoanaerobaculia bacterium (assembly GCA_964499975.1). Classification (GTDB taxonomy): domain Bacteria; phylum Acidobacteriota; class Thermoanaerobaculia; order Multivoradales; family J023; genus CAZCOV01. The sequence goes on along the minus strand of CAZCOV010000510.1, from coordinate 2,518 downwards.
GGCTACCCTTTGCTGTCTGCTGTGTCTGGTGTGTCTGCTGGGTCTGCTGGGTCGGTTGCCTGGTTCCCGGCGGCTGCCGCGTCCAAGAGCCAGCGGCTGAACCAGGCGAGGTGCCGGCGCAACGAGTCGATCTGCTGCTTGGGCTCTTGCAGGCCGTGGCCAGCCCGCGGGTAAAGCACCAGCTCGGTGGGCACCCCGGCGCGGCGCAAAGCGCGGTAGAACTCCTGGCCTTGGCTGACCGGCACGCGGCGATCCTCCTGGCCGTGCAGGATCAAGGTCGGGGTGGTGATTTCCGGCGCATGGTAAATCGCTGAGCGGTCGCGCCAGAGTTCGGCCGCGGTCCATGGCTCTGACTCCATGAAACTCTGGATAAAGCCTTCGAGATCGGCCGTGCCAACAAAGCTTGCGAGGTGGGTCGGTCCGGCACTGATCACCGCCGCCTGGAAACGCCGCGAGTGCGCGATCATCATGCCGGTGAGAAACCCCCCGTAGCTGGCGCCATAAACGCCGAGACGATCGGGGTCGACGCTTCCTGCCTGGACCAAGTGATCAATCCCCGCCAAGACGTCGCGCACATCAGCCCCGCCCCAATCGCGGAGGTTGGCCAGGCGAAAATCGCGCCCATAGCCGGCCGAACCGCGCGGGTTGACCTGCAGCACGGCAAAACCATGGCTCGCCAACCAACGCGGCTCGAAAGCATATTCGCGCTGGAACGCGGTGGTCGGACCGCCATGCAGGTGAACCAGCAGCGGCCGGCGGGTGCCAGCCGGGGTGGGGGGGAGGTGGAGTATGCCTTCGATCTCCGTCCCATCAAAGCTCGACCAGCGCACCTCCGAGCTGCGCCCCGCGGGCAAAGGCGGCAGGTCCGCATGGCAGCGCGAAACCGTGCGCTCCTTGCCGGTGATCAGGTCACGTACCCTGACTTCGGGAGGGGTTTCGCAGTCCTGAGCGATGTAGGCGACCCGCTGGCCATCGCGGGACAAGGCGAAGCCATAGTTGAAGCCGGGCGTTGGCGTGATCCGCCGGTAAGCCCCGCCGTCTTTGGGGGCAAAAAACAGCTGGTGGCTGGTGCGCTCGTACTCCGAGTAGAACAGGCCGTTGCCGTCAGCAGCCCAGCGCAGCCATGCATCATCGACAAAGCCTGGCATCGAGTCCCAGGTGCGCGGCAACACGACGACCTCTCCGGGCGCAGGCGGGCTGACCTCGCCCGCAGCCGCAACCGCAACCCAGCACAGCCGCCAATCGCGCGCCCAGGTGCGAACCCCACGATCCGACATGAAAGCCACGGTGCGGCCGTCCGGGGAAAAGGTCGCAGCAAAATCAGCGCCGGGGTGGCGCACCAGCGGGACGAGATCGCCACCGTGGACGCTGACCCAGGAAATCTCGGTGTTGCGCCACTCCCAGATCCGCGGGGTGGGCTGATGGGTGACCACGAAGCGCTGGCCGTCGGGAGAATAGTCGTAGCTGACGATGTGGACCTCACCTTGAGTGACCGGCTGCGGCGCAGACGCGGCTGCGCCGTCCGCGGTCAGGCGCAGGCGATAAAGGTGGCGAAAGCGGAATTCCGTATCGACCACTTGCGCGTCGTCCTTGGCAGCTTCTTGTGCCTGGCGGCTGGCACTGGGTGGAGTGTACAGAAAAGCGATTTCTTGGCCGTCGGGCGAAAACTGGAAAGGCCCGACGTCACCAGGGAGTTGGGTCAGCTGTTGCGCCTCGCCCTGGTCGGGGTGGATCCGCCAAATTTGCACATCACCGCTGCGATCCGAGAGGAAAGCCAGCAGTGGTCCGGCGCTCGCCGGGGCAAACTGCGGCGCAAAAGAGTTGCCCGTGCTGCGGGTGAGCTGATGGCTCCCCGAACCGTCGCTGGCGGCGATCCAGACCTCGTCGTGAAACTCGCTCGTAGCAGCACCGATCCGCGCCGCACTGACCGCAAATGCGACCCGCTGTCCATCGGGCGAAAACTGCGGCGGTCCCAAGTTGCGCAGTCGGACCAAATCTTCGGGGTCAAGAGCTGCGAGCGGAGTGGCTGCGAGAGCGAGCAGGAACCCGCAAGCAGCTATCTTCGACAGAGTGACTGTTAGAGCGAGAGAAGGCATAGGGGGAGACCCGCCGCCAGGGTGACCAGAGACTCAAGAGAAGGTCACCCTGGCGCAACTACTGAAACAACTCAGGGAGCAACTACTGGAGTAGCGCGGCCGTGAGCGTCCCCGAAACGTTGACGCCGTTGCCCGCGATCACGTTGTTCCCAAACGTGTTTCCGGTGGCTCCGACCACGATGCTGGCGCCGGTCGTGTTGTTGACGATCTCACAGTCGTCGATGCGGAAGGTCGCCGTATTGAGCGCCGCGATCCCAGTGCCATTTTTCGCCATGGTGGTGTTTGTGGCATTGACGTTGGAAGTGTTCTCTGCGACGACCGCCTGATTGGTGACATGCGTGATCACCGAATTGGTGATCGTGCCTACGGCCGCTTTGAGCACATCGAAGCCGATCAGCGCCCGGTTGATATTGACGTTGTCG
>CAZCOV010000509.1:0-3213 GCA_964499975.1 uncultured Thermoanaerobaculia bacterium | reverse complement strand
AGGCCGCGGCCAGCGCGGGCCGGTCGAGCCGACCGCGCAAGCGCACCGCGGTCCCGATGTTGTAGGCCGCGGACTTGGGCTCGAGCTGGGCGATGAACCACAAGCGCTTTTGCGTTGAAGCGAGGGGAAAGCCGCGACCGTCCCGCGGCTGCCGCGGGATCGTCGGCACGGTTGCGGTGGGCACCGTGGCCGCGAATTGCTGCCGCTGTTGGCGCAGTCGCGCGAAAATCGCGTTGAATTGCCCGGGGTTCATCGGCCCTGGGCGCGCCGCCGACATGCCGAGTTCCTCCTAGCCGAAGTAAAGGTTGCGGATTTCCGCGGGGGCATCGCGGCGAAACCACTGCAAGAGCTCCAGGAACTGCGCTTGCCCCAGCTCGACGGTCGAACGTTTGCTGAAATCGGTGAGCGCGAAAATCGGTGGGATGATCGGCGAAGCCGCCAGCAAGTCGGCGATCTGGTCGTGCGCCTGCTCGGGTGTGCGCGTCCCCGCCTCGACCGCTTCGAGCTCGCTCGCCATCGCCACGAACAGCGTCTCGAAAGACTCGTTTTGCGGTGCGATCGAACCCCAGTGGGAGGGGCTGTCGAGCTGATCGAGCCAGCGCGGGTCACCGCTTTCCTCAAAGCGCTTGTAACCGCGGTTGAGGCGTAGCCAACCATAAAAAGCCCCGAGCACCCAAATCCGGTACCAGGCATTCCACAGGGGAAAGCTGCGGAACGCGGTGTAAGAGCAGGCCACCAACCGATCGTTGTAGTCGAGCTGACGTTGCTGCAGGGCCTCGAGGTCGGCAAAGCGGGCGGCGCTCAAATCGTCGTCTGCGAGCGCTGCGAGGAAGCGCGGCACGAAAGCGTTGATCACTTCCATGGTGTTGGCCAGCCCGCGCGAGAACAGCGCGTCGATCGCGCCGCCGGCTTGCGCCATCAGACAGAAGCGGTCACCCACCGTGCATTTCGAGGAATACTGCAGGCGGTCGGTCGACACCCAGTTGCGCACGGTCTTGGCTTGCTGGAACTGCAGCCCGATGCTGGGATAGCGGTCGAGGAACTCCCAAAATTCGTCTTCGCCCGACTGACCGTTTTTGGGAAAACGTCGCGGATCCAGGCTGAGGCCGACGCTGCACATGGGATTGATCGCGCCGGGGTAGTTATCGAACGGGATCACCCACATCCAGCCACCGTCGAAGAGGTGGTGGAGCGTGCCCTGGCACCATTGCCGCGGCATGCCATGCGCCCCCTTGGGGGTGACGCACGCGTCATAGGGCATGACGTCAACCAGGTGAGTGAAGATCGATCGCGAGTGGGTGTGCAACCGAGTGGGCTGTTCGCGCAGTGCGAATTTCTTGGCCAGCGGCGAGCGGTAGCCGCCAGCGTCGACCACGTAGCGGGCGCGCACGGTTTCCCCTTGGGCGGTCGCCAAGGTGACCCCGCTGGAGTCGATTTCGACTTCACTGACCAAAAAGCGTTGGCGCGAAACCGCGCCGTAGTGGACCGCGAGGCAGAGCAAGTAATAGTCGATGTCCTGGCGGAAGAGATGGCTTTCGGGGCCGTCCGGGTATTCGGGGATCACGCTCTGGGTGGCCTCGACCGGGTTTTGGCTCTGGCCTTCACGGTGGTAGACGAAGCCGAAATTGCGCTTGATACCGCAGCTTGGTGCCACCCGCTCGCGGATCGAGTTGAACGCGCTGTAGTCCTTGAGCGCCGGCACGTCGAAGCGGGCGGCGAGGATGCGCAGCAACATCGAGGTGTGGGGGATGGTCGACTCGCCGAGCGCGAAGCGTGGGTGCTCGTCATGGTCAATCAGCAAGACCTTGACTTGATGCCGGGCGAGAATGGCGCCCAAAATCGAACCGGCAATGCCGCTGCCCAAGATGACAACGTCGTAGGTCGCAGGGGCTTTGGTGGACACACCCAGTGCGTGCGGCTGGCTCATCACTCTCTCCTTGCAAGGACCAGGGGTTCTCTCAGGTGGGCTGCCAGGGTGGCAACCGTGGGGTGTTCAAACAGGGTGCGCACGGCAACTTCCAAGCCGCTCTGGCGCAGCGCGAGGACCACCAGCGCAGCACTCAACGAGTGGCCGCCGAGCGCGAAGAAATCGTCGTCGCATCCGACTTGGTCGCGGGCGAGGGCCTGGCAAAAGAGCTCGGCGACCTGTTTTTCCCGCGGGCTTTCCGCCGGGCGAAAGGGGTTTACGGCGCGCGGTTGAGCTGCAGTCGCAAGCGCAGTGAGGCGAGCGCGGTCGAGCTTACCTGTGGGGGTCTTGGGGAGTTCCGTCGGAAAACAGAAGACCTCCGGCACCATGCACGCAGGGAGCCGCTGCCGCAACCAGGCGGTGAGTTCAGTGCATAAACGCTCGGTGCCAGCCACCTCGCTGGCGGTGCCAGCCACCTCGCAGCTCTGGGTGCCAGCCACCTCGCAGCTCTGGGTGCCAGCCACCTCGTGATAGGTGCCAGCCGCCTCGCAGCTCTGGGTGCCAGCCACCTCGCTGTTGGCCTCGTGATAGGTGCCAGCCGCCTCGCAGCTCTGGGTGCCAGCCACCTCGCTGTTGGCCGCAGCCATGGCTAGGCGGACCTTGGGAGCGAGCACTACATGCGCGACCAGACGGTAACCCGCGGTCAGGGCGACCGGGGTCAAGACCGCGGCGGCAACTGCAGGATGAGCGGTGAGCAGCGCCTCGATCTCGGCGGGTTCGAGGCGGAAGCCGCGCACTTTGATTTGACGGTCCCGCCGACCGACGAACAGCAACTCGCCGTTGGTCGTGTGGCGCCCGAGATCGCCGCTGCGGTAGAGGCGATCGCCGCCCGCGGTGCCAGCGCTCACCAGCCCGGAGTCGGGCACGAAAGACTCGGCGGTGCGGCGCGGGCTGTTGCAATAACCGCGTGCCAGCTGACTGCCGCCGAGGCAGATCTCGCCGATGCCGCCGCAAGGCACGGGGTTGAGCCGCGCGCTGAGCAGGCGGACGCGGACGCCCTGCAGCGGTCGGCCGAGCGCGACACTTAGACCCGCAACCGGGGTGGCGACGCGGCCGAGGAGCGCGAAAGTGGTGGCTTCGGTCGGTCCGTAGGCATGCCACAACCCGAGTTGAGGCAGGGCCGCGCGCACCGCTGCCACCCGGTCGCCGCGGACGTTTTCCCCGCCGAAAAACAGCCAGCGCAAATCGCTGAATCCGCGGGGATCGTCGCCAGCAGTCGCAAACTCTCGGCCAGGCCGACGAACGTC
>CAZCOV010000508.1:0-3262 GCA_964499975.1 uncultured Thermoanaerobaculia bacterium | reverse complement strand
CCGGCGCGGAGCGCCCAGCTGAGCCGGCTCTCGTTGCAGATGAAAGACCGCCTCGGCATGGCCGACGGCGCGGTGACCAGGTCGCAAATGAACCTCGCCGCCGTCCTCATGCACCGCGGCGCCTACGACGAGGCGGAGGCGCTTTACCGCCAGATCCTCGACATCCGCCGCCAGGACTACGGCGACGACGATCCCGACGTTGCCGCCACCTTGCGCAGCCTCGGCACCCTCTACTACCTGCGCAGCGACTTCGCCGCGGCCGAGCCGCTGCTCCGTCAAGCCCTGGAGGTACGCCGTGCGGCCCTCGGCGACGACGATACGAGTGTCGCGTCCGTGTGGAGCAGCCTCGGACGGGTCCTGCAAGGCCAGGGCAAGCTCGACGAGGCAGCCGCCGCGTTCGAGAAAGCCCTGGCGATCCGCTTGGACCGTCTCGGCGACGAGCACCTGCACACCGCCTTGACGCGCAAGGACCTCGCCAGCCTCTATTTCGCGCGCGGCGACGCGCAGGCTCAGACTCTCTGGGAGAGGGCGATGACGGTCCTTGAAGCCGAGCTACCCGCCGACAGCTGGGAGCTGGCCGATGCCCACAGCCAGCTCGGTGAGCGGCTGGCGGCAGCGGGCCGTCTCGCCGCGGCGCGTCCGCTGCTGCTCGAGAGTTACCGGATCCTGGCCGAGCAACGCGGGGCCGCGTCGATTTATGCGCGGGAAGCGAAGGCGCGGATGGACCGCTTTCTCAGGTGAGGGTCGACGCATCAATAAATTCCCATTTCTGGCGCCCAGATTGGGGCCAGATGCGGCTGATCGTCGGGCGCAAAACCGCAGGTCCGGGCGTTGATGGCACCAAGCTTGCTCTGAGCTGGGTATCCGGTCGCCTTAACCGGCCGGATACCCAGACCACTTGGGGGAGATCATGAGCTCTTCACGCCCCATCACCGCTGCCTGGTTGGCTGCCATCATCATGGCGATCCCGCTGTCCGCCGAGTCTCCTCTCAAACACCCACTGGCCCTCTATGCCGACAATTTACCCGACGAGGCAACTGCCCAGTTGCTCGCGCTGCAACGGTCGGCAGCCCAGACCAAGGACGGCAACGTCCCTTTGAGGTGGCGAATTACCGCACGGCGCTGGAGCGCCCACCAACCCGAAGCCCTGATCCCCATAGCCGGACTCTTCGCCCGCGTTCATGCGCAACTCCTGCTCCTGGACCCCGACAGCGCCCAGAGCATACAAACTGCGGTCAACGGGTTTCTGCGCCTTTACCTGGCACGTTCGACGTCGCCCCACGCGCCCGCGACCGCAAGCCGCGTCCTCACCCACATGGCGCTCAACGTCCGCGATGACTTGTCGGCTTTTGCCGCGGTCGAAGTTCTGGATCGTGCGCTCCAGCTCGACCCCAAAAACCGTGTGGCATTGCACATTCTTGCGGCTTTGGCGGAAAAAGATGGCGACTATGACCGGGCCGGCGAACTTCTCGACCGTCTCCTCGCGCTCGATCCTGGGAATGCCCCAGCTCACCTACGCCGCGCAGTGGTCACCCTCCACCGTGGCGAAACGGAGCTCGCGATCGCACGGCTTGGGCAAGTTCTGACGCAAGACGTCGAGCCCTGGATGGCCATGGTCGCCTATCAAGAGTTGGCCCGGGCCTTACTGCGTGCGGGCCAGACCGCGCTGGCGGAACAGACGCTAGAGCAGGGTCTTGCCCGTTTCCCTGAGCAACAACAGTTTGTGGTCTTGCTGGCCTTCTTGCGCCGCGACCGTTTTGCCGCGGCCCACGGCCTGCTCGCTGGCCTGACCACTCAGGCCTGGCCAGGACTGGCCAATCCGCGGGTGCGGTACGATGCCTGGCCGGACGACGAAGTGAACCCGCTGCGGCAACAGCTCGCCAACGAGGTCAAGGAGCGCTTGCCGGCGCTCGCGGAGGTCCTGCATCATGTCTCCGAAGATCCGCCGACTGCCCCCCTGCTTGCTCCTGAACTGGTTCAGCCTGGCCGCGAGCAGTCTCTCAGCCCTCCCCCCGCAGATCACAATTCTCAGCCCCTCAGAAGCGCCCATCTTCGGTGAGGTCCAAGTTCAAGCTGAAGTTCGAGCCGAGGAGCCAGTCAGCCGGGTCGAGCTGTGGGTTGACGGCCGAAGGGTCGGAACTCGCGACGCCCCACCGTTTAACTTTGTCGTCGACGTCGGGCTGGATAACCGTGAGCACCAGTTCGAAGTCATCGTCCACGGTGCCGCGGGGGAACTCGGCCGCGTGGTCCGCAAGACTCCAGCCTTTGCGGTCGATGACGAGATTGCTCTCGATCTGCAGCAACTCTACGTCACGGTCACTCGCGCAGATGGCAGCCGAGTGCTCGATTTGCGGCAGGAGCAAGTGGAGCTGCTCGACGAAGGAAAACCCCAGCAGATCGTCACTTTCGCGCGGGGCAACATTCCTTTCACCGCGATGCTCTTGGTCGATGCGAGCAGCAGCATGGAAGGAGACAAGCTGGTGGCTGCCCTGGGCGGTGCTGCGGCGTTCGCCAGCTCCTTGGAGCGTTGGGATGAAGCCAAGCTGCTGCTGTTTGCCGATCGCCTGCTCGCAGCCAGCCCCTGGACCCAGGACCCTCAGCAGTTGACCGCAGGGCTTGCTGAGGCGGCAGCCACCGGAGGAACCGCGGTCTATGACGCCCTGTTCTTGGCCCTGCACGAGTTGGAAAGTCGATTGGGCCGCCGCGTGGTGGTCCTGCTTTCCGATGGTCGGGACCCCCACAGCGTGCTCGACATCGACATGGTGCGAGAAGTGGCCCGCCGCAGCCAGGCGCAGATTTTTTGGGTACGTCCGGCCACCCAGACCACCGCGGAAAAGCGGCAACGCAACTCCTGGCGCAGTCCGCAGGAAATGGCAAGGCAGCACGCGTTGCTCGAAGAAGTGATTGCAGAAAGCGGTGGTCGTTCGGTCCGGATCCGGCGGCCTGAGGATGTCGCCGGAGCCTTGCGCGAAATTGTGGCTGAGCTGCGGGCTCAATACGCCCTCGGCTACTATCCCCAACCCCGCCGCAACGACGGCCGCTTTCGCCAGGTGGAAGTCTCCCTGCGCCGACCGGGCCTCAAGGTGAGAACTCGGGCTGGCTATCTCGATTTGTGAAGCTGCACCTGAATCTGCGGAAAGTAGCCCATTCCACCCCCGGCAGCAGTTCGGGGTTTACCCTGGCGCTTCTCCGTTGATTGCGACGACTTCTTGAGGGCGCAGCAGAGTGGCGGAGCCGAGCGAGGGATACCCCCCCCTCGCTC
>CAZCOV010000507.1:0-3267 GCA_964499975.1 uncultured Thermoanaerobaculia bacterium | reverse complement strand
ATGCGCAAGGGCTGGCTGAGCCTTTTCCAGCAGACCGAGGATCCTGAAATCGCCCTCGAACAAGCGCGCCGCGACCTCGCAGCGCTCCACCAGACTGCTGGGGCGGACGAGGCCCTGGGGCGCTTCCCGGATGCGGATTCTGTCCGCGCCTGGCTCGGGCTCGAGCGCGGCCAGAGTCCTGGGGAAGCCTTGGCGCCGGTTCGTGGGCGAGGGCGCCGTGCGCGCGTCCTGCGTCTTCTGGTCCGCGAAAAAACCCCATCCAGCCCTCAGCATTGGAAGCCGCTGCTCGAGCAACTCACTTTCCTTGAGCTGGATTTGTTGCTGGCCTACCTTCCCCAGGAGGGCTCCTGGGAAGCGACCTTCCAGCAAGTGCTCGACCAGCGCCTAGAGACCCATACGCCAGGGGACCATTTCGCCGGAGCAGGCATGGTCGCAGCCGTCCTTTTGCTCCAGCGGATCGGGCGCCGTCAGCTTCCGGCAACGGAAGTGATGCGCCTGCGGCCCCAGAACCTGCACTGGTACGAATTCCGCTGGGTGCGCCTCGAACTGGCGCGCGTCCTCATGCACGCGCTCGCGGGAGAGCTCAAGAGGTGCGAGCCCGGCCCCGATTCCCTCTTCGCGCGCGCCTTGCCCCACCTGTCCCAGCTCCCAGAAAGCATGCTCGCAGCTTGCCAAGAGGTCCTGCCCAATGGCTCTGAGGCAACCGAAGATTTCAAGCGTCTGCGCCGCATTGTCGACCATTTGCTAGCCGCGATTCCCATTGCACCGGCAAAACCAGACCTTGTCCGCCTGTACGACCGACTGGAGCCTTCTGCAGAGCAAAATCCGGCCTTTGCTTTACTCTGCCGCGGGATCGGGCTGAGCTTGACGAGTCAAGAGTTCTTCGATCCCGAAACCCCATGGACGGAATGCCGCCAGGACATCCTGCAAGCAGTCCGCGACCTGGCCGCTGCAGCTCATCCGCTGGAAGGCTCCCAAGGCGCGATCGCGATCGCCCGCTTTGTTCAGCGGCTCCAAAAGATGTTCCCGCGCCAGGCCCTGCCTCCTGACAGCGCACGGCAGGCGGAGCGCCTTGCTTGGTTGCACCAGGCTAGGGACCTGCTCGTCGGCTGGGCAGCGAATCCACCCGCCACGCAATCCGGCGAACTTTGGGCAGAGGTCGCGACCCAGGCCCAGCAGAACCTAAAAGAGCTGTTGCGCCAGATCGTCGACCGCGAAACCCAGCAGCTCCTGGGGGAAATCCGCCCCTACCTCAGCCTGGCCGGACCGATCGAAGTGGACGACCACGGGCGGGTGCAGCTGCGCTTGCGCATCGAACCCGAAGTCCCGGAGGGGCAGGAACGCCTGCATGATGTTTCGTTGCGCCTCGATGCTTCCGGACGGGATGGGCTCCTGCCGCCCGGGGAGCGCAGCCGGCTTCTCCATCTGGAGAAATTCCCGGGCGATTCCAGCCTGGCGAAAACCGTGGAACTTTCCGGTTTCGTGGGCGAAAACCAGCACCACATCATGGTCCACACCACGCTCGAGGCGGCGCGATACCGTCACCAACAAGCTTGGGATTTTCCCCTCCCAGAGCTCGATCCCACGCCCGACCCCGCGACCGGCGGCGGTTTCTTCACCGCGATCAGCGAACAGGTTTTGGCGAAGGTCTTGCACGCGGGCGCAGCCGCCGCCGCAGCCGCAAGCCTTGCCGTCCTCGATCGGACTTGTGATCGCCAGCACTTCCTGCAGAGTTGGCTTGGTAAGACCCACGGCCGCCGCGTTGACCTCGACCGCGCCTTGCGCGAAACCGGCCCTGGCAGAAAATACTCGGAACGCCAGCTCGACCTCGCATTGATCCTGGATTGCCTCGGCTTCGCCGAATCCCAGGAAGACTTGCCGCTTCTGGTGATGCCCACCGACGAGATCCTCGAAAGGCTGCTTGCGGGTGAGGCGCCGGGCCTGCTCGAACAGTGGGTGCGCTGGCTGCAGGAATGGCAGCGAAACCAGCAGCGACCCCAGGTGGTGCTCGTCGTTTCCGCAACCCATGCGGCGCGCTTGCGGGCCTGGGGTCAGGGCGAGGTCCAGGAGCATCGCGCAGATCGAATCCAGGGAAATAGCGAACGCGAGTCAGCAGAACCGGCGTTCGCCGCCTTGATCGACGAAGCCCGGAATGCGGGTCGCGTGGGCAAGGACGAGGTCCAGCAAGCGATCCACCGGCTCGGCGGTGATCCCTACCTCCTGGCAGCTTGGCTGCGTTGGCTCAAGCACAATCCAACCGCCACGGATTGGGAAAACTTCCTCCAGCTGCCCCCCTGCACCGATCGTTTGCGCGCTGAGCTATGCTCCATCCCGGCGTTTGACCTGCTCAACGCCTTGATCGGCGCTGTAGCTGAAACCGCCTTGCCCCTGGCTAACGTGGTGCCCGGCCAGGTTGCCGCCCAGGAGTACCGGTCAACCGCCAGCCGCCATAGCGCCAAAGCGATCCAAGAAGCGGGCGCTCCTTTCAACAAGCGCAGCCTCGAAGCCCTTCGCTTCGACAGGCGCCGCACAACCCAAGTGCGAGTCCAAGGTTTCGGCCTGGTCGGCACCCCGGAAGCACGGCAGACTCAACTGCTCCATGTCGCCACCAGCCGGCCCAAGGCGCAGCGCAAGGAGAGCTTCGCGGGCCTGGCGCAGCGCGGAATCGGTTCCTGGACTGGGGAGATCTTCCGCACGGAAGAACCCTTCCGCGCCTGGATCCGCGGGCTCTACACCCGATTCCGTGAGGTGCAGGTGAAACAGCGCGACGCCAAGGTCTACGAGCAGCTACTGGGCCAGGGGCGAACGCCGATCGAGAGCATCGGGCTCAGCGAGCTGGCCGCTGCGCAGCTAGCGGAGCTGCAGACTCTGTTTTCTCGCGCTCGTCAGGACGAACTTCGCTGGCTGCAGCGGTTGGCGCGCCGCTGGCAAAAACCCGACGGCGACAGTGGCCTCCTGGCGCTCTTTCAAAGTCTCTATCCGGAAAACGGCGTGATGGCGATCCCGCAGGGCCCAGACCGCTGGGATAGTGCGCTGGCCGCTCTCCCTTACGAAAAAGCGGGGGTGGGCCGGATGCCCCCCACGGACAAGACGGAAAGCGCGGTCTATCCGATCGGGTATCACCTGTGGGTCGGCCCAGAGCAGACGGTGAACCTCCAGGAACTGGACCGCGCGATCCGAACAACCCAGACGCAACGGCAGGAGCACGAAAAGAACAGGCGAGCGCGGGCCGCCGATCAGGCTTCCGAGGCAGTCCTACGGATTCCG
>CAZCOV010000506.1:0-3280 GCA_964499975.1 uncultured Thermoanaerobaculia bacterium | reverse complement strand
GGTGGCCTCAAGATGGGATGCCAGAATGGGAAGTTATTGCTGCGTCGACCCTAAGATCAAAGATCAAGAATCGATGGCCGGCTGGGGGGCAGAAGACAGCAGCACGCGGAAGCCCTGGTCCCAGAAATCGCCCCACGGACCCCTGATGCTCCGGTACGCGGACCGGCACCCCGATGCCGAGTCCCCGTAGCCGCCGCCGCGCAACACGCGCCTGAAGCGGGGAATCTCGGCAAGTTCTGCCGGCCTCTCGGCAAGCTCGTCCTGACGTGTTTGGGCGCTTGCGGTCCACTCCAAGACGTTGCCGCTCAGGTCGAGCACACCTTCGGGGCTTGCGCCTCTGGGGAACATGCCCACCGCGCAGGTGAAGCCGATCTCGGTTTCTTCGCAGTTCATCCGCGTCACGTCGGGCGTGTCGCCCCACGGGTATTCCCGACCGTTGCCACCGCGCGCCGCGCGTTCCCACTGGTGCTCGCTGGGAAGCACCACCGGCTGCCCAAGCTTCTCCCCCAGCCAACGGCTGAACGCCCATGCTTCGTACCAGGCCACTCCCACCCGCGGGTGGTTGGCCAGCAGGAAGACTACCTCCCGCCGGTGATCATCCGGACCTTGCCGCTGCTTTTCGGTCTTCCACTCCCACCCTTCGTCCGTCCAGCACTGCCGCCACGCCTCGGTGTAGCCACCGTCGGCAACAAACGCCTGGTACTGCGCGTTGGTCACGGGATAGCGGGCGATCTGGAAGCCGTGGTGCAACGTGACCGCCCGCTTCTCGTCGCCCATGAGGAACGGTCCGGGCGGGATCGCCACCCAGTCGATCTCTGGCACGCCGTCCGCGCCGAGGCCGATCCCCTTCCGCTGGTCGCCGAGACGACCGAGCACCCGACCCGCGGCAGCGCGATCGAGAGGGGACAGCGCGCCAAGCTTCAACGCTCCTTGGAGCCATTGGCGGATTTTCTCCAGCTTGCCCTCGTCCTGCTCCTGCACGTTCTGCCAGAGGCCCGTCTCGTCAACCGCCAAACCCGCGCACAGTGCGTGCTCGAAGCGCGGATCGTCCGCTGTCACCGCGGCGGTTGGCGCTCGCGGGACCAGCGCTTCGAGCAAGGCCCAGGCTGCAAACGATGGGTCCGACATCTTGCCCACCGCCAGCAGGAAGACCTCCCGCCACAGCTTCGGGTCGGCCTGCAGCTCCTCGACCAGCTGGCGCGGGAACCTTTTTTGGGTCAAGTAGCAAGCCGCAAAATACTCCTGATAGCTGCGGTGCGGGAAGCGGTAGACCTCCGGGCTCTCCCCGAGCAGGATGCCGGAGCGCTGGTGCAGGTACGCGCGCACTTCCTGGTCGTCAACCTTGGTGTCGATCTTGGGCTCTTGCGCGCGCTCGGCACTGAGCGCTTGCCACAGCTCGACGTCGGTGATCGGTGCGGCCTGCTCAGCGGTCTGGCCACGGTCCTTGTGGACCTCGTAGGCCAGACGCTCGAGCGCCTGGCGCAACCGGCTGGCGTCGATGCCCAGCCGCTCGGCGACGTTCGCTCCGTGACGTTCGTGGTTCCAGCGGTCGAGCAGCAGTCCGACGCTGCGTTCGTAGAGCGCTGCGCGACCACCTGGCAGGCGCCCTCCTTCGGATGCGTGGAGGTCGGTGATCATGGTCAGCATCAGCGGCCGTTCCGCCAGCGGCTTGAGATAAGAGGTGCCCTTGAGCTGCCGAATCAGATCTTCGCTGCGCGGTTGCACCAGGTCACGGTCGACCTGTCCACGCTGCGCCAGGTGCTCGTACCAGCCACGCACGAAGGCTGCCCGCTTCTTCTGGTCGAAAGGTGCCAGCCGCTCGGCGGCAAAATCTTCGAGCCTCCAACGCTGCTGGTCGTAGGCGTAGGGCCGGCTGGTGACCAGGATCCGGCAGCCTGGCCAGGCACGGGCGAAGCCCTCGATCACCTGCTTCAGCCGCTCACGCGTCGTCTCCGCCGCGGGAGTCTCGTCGAGCCCGTCGAGGATCACCAGCACGCCGCTCTCCTCCCGCAGCGCGCGTTGAAGCACCGGGCGAAGCTCGCCGTCGGCCTGCTTGCTGACCAGGTAGTCGAACAGGTGGTGGGCCGCAGGTTCCTTGCCAGAAGCCGGGAAGGTCGGGTCGGCCACCAGCTTGCGCAGCTCGACGAAGAACGGCAGGGGCGTGCCGTGGGGCCAGGCCGCCAGGTCGGGCGCCAGCTCGGCGCCCGCGGCCGACGCCTGATCGCGGTTGAGCAGCGCGAGGTTGGCCGCCTTGCGCCCGAGCCGCTCCCCAGTCAGACACAACGCCAGGTAGCGCCCGAAGGTGCTCTTGCCACTCCCCGCCGGTCCGGTCAGCACCAGCCGCGGTGCCTCGGCTGCGACCTCTACCGCCGTGAACCTGCGGCTGTAGGGCTCCTTCTCGAGCGGCGGGATCTGCTCTGCCTTCACCAGCGCTGCTGCCTCGGCGTGGTACCGGCGCCCCAGCTTCCGGGAAGGTTCGAACCGCCCGGCCCCGGCCTCCATCTCGGCCAGCGGGTGAGCCTCGGAGGCGAGAGGAAGACGAAACCCCGCTTCCACGTCGAGGCTGATGAAGACCTCGTGCAGCCGGGTCTCCCCCCGGTTACTGCCGCTGCCAAACACGGCCATGGGGACCGGCTCGAGTTCGGCGTAGAGGTTGGCAAGGTATGTGAGCCGCAGCGCCTCGAGCGGATCGTCGACGCGAGCCCCGCTTGGCTCGGGTCTCTCCTCCGGCCAGCTGAAATCGGGAAAGTAGTGGCGCACCAGGTCGAGGTGCTGCGCGAGCTCCCGGCAGATGTCGTCCCAGCCGTAGATTGTCACCGGGAAGGCGCCGCGTTGGCCCTGCGCCGCGGTGATTTCTCGCGCCCACTCCTGCGCTTTGGCGTCGTTCGGGGCAGTGGTGGCGAGCACGAATTCCGTCAAGCGAGGCTTGAACTTCCGCGCTTTCTCCACCTCGGCTTCGAGCGCAGCTTTCGACAGGAAGCCCGTCTTTGTCTCCTTGCACTGCACCCCAACCCAACGCTCTCCCTGCTCCACCGTGAGGTAGACGTCGACTCCGTGCTGCGGCTGACCCTGGCGGCCGTGGAGGTTCGCTGGCACCCCTCGCATGCGCTGCCAGAGATCGCAGCACAACCGCTCGAAGTCTTGCCAGTTGGCCAGCGGTGGGAGGGAGAAGGTCGCCATGGGTCGTCAAGTTAAGTCCGCTCAGGATTCTATTGCACCACCCGGCCCTAAGCCACGCTACATGGACGATCGCGAGCTCCGGCGCACCCCAGCCCATCAA